>NZ_LKBY01000107.1:0-61797 GCF_002699915.1 Pseudomonas sp. ICMP 8385
CGAAGCCGTCAATCGGACAGTAGCGAGGATCAATCTACGCCCGCGCAAGCGCTTGGGCTGGAAGACGCCGTACGAAGTGCATACAGGGGTGAGCGTTGCACTTATGTGTTGAATTCAGGCCGGACCAGCGGCTGGCACTCAAGTCCGCCATACTGTTGGCGGCATGCCCGCCAAGACTTACGCCACTGACCAAGATGTCGTTGCCCGTCAATCCATTTGCCTGGGCATAACGCGCAACACTGCCCAGCAACGTGTCAAACGCTTCCCCCACATAGTTCTTTGCAAGACCTTCCACATTTGTGAGCAAGCCCAGGTTATAGACCCAGTCAGCAGGATCATTAGTGCCATGAAACATCACACCCAACCCGGTCAACTTACCTGAAGCATCATACTTCCCAAGTACCTCAGCTTCAGCCGTTGCGTAACCGGCTTTTTCCCCGGTGAACGCGCCCCTTGAACTTAAGGAGCCATCGTAGCCCAAGGTACTACCACTCAACGGCGTCCACCCGGCTTCTCGCACTACACTTGCGATTATCTCATTACTCTGCTCGGATATACCGGAGGTGCTTATAAGGGCAAGTGCATCAACACTCAATGCTCTTGATTCATCATCACCAAGATCTTTGTAATTATAAACGCCCATAGGTCCAGCCTCTTTTTTCGCTTTATGAAGAGAGTACAAACGTAAAGTAGCGCTAAAAAAACAAATCAAGCTTGGCGTAAGGATAATCAGCGCCACCCACTACAGAACGGATTGCCGTCGCATCGGCACACCTGCGCAAAAGCACAGCAGAATTGTTAATCAATCAATGCGGCTGTTACTTTCAGTATTTCTGTAGCGGATATTAAAAAGACTTCAGTGCTGGGTACACCATCAAAAATGAGAAGCACATTCACAGGGTTGAGCGTCTTGTCACGCGGGCTGTCACTGGATTTCAGTGGCTCATAAAAGAAGCCAGGGCGTCTATTGCGTAAATGACAGGCAAAAAAAAGCCACTCTATTGAGTGGCTTTTTCTTTGAATTGGAGCGGGAAACGAGACTCGAACTCGCGACCCCGACCTTGGCAAGGTCGTGCTCTACCAACTGAGCTATTCCCGCAAATGGCGTCCCCTAGGGGACTCGAACCCCTGTTACCGCCGTGAAAGGGCGGTGTCCTAGGCCACTAGACGAAGGGGACACGCTAACTGAAACACATGGTGTGTATTCCAGTGCCCAGACCCTTATCCGAAGACTTGGTCCTGGTTTCACTCAGTGCCGCCCGAAAGCCACACTGTTTAAAAATGGAGCGGGAAACGAGACTCGAACTCGCGACCCCGACCTTGGCAAGGTCGTGCTCTACCAACTGAGCTATTCCCGCAATGGCGTCCCCTAGGGGACTCGAACCCCTGTTACCGCCGTGAAAGGGCGGTGTCCTAGGCCACTAGACGAAGGGGACACACGTACAACATTCACTCCCTACCGCGTTTCGCTGTGTGCTTTACGCTGTAAGTGGCGCGCATTCTATGGATGGATTGAAAGGTCGTCAACCCCCAAGGATAAATTTATTTAAATCAATGACTTCGCCCTGCTTTAGAGGCCTTGCCCAGGTTTCTCGCCGTCCAGGCTTTGGCGCCTATATTCTGACACCCGACAAGGCGTTATAGTCCCCACCGGCAAATGATGGCAATGTGCATCTACACAGACAAAGCCTACATATAAAGATGAAAGCACTGACTCATCTTGTCGAAGAGTCCTATCCGCAGCATGCGCCAATCACTACACTTCAACGTACATCCCATAAAGAGGTCACACCGGTGACACCACTCATGATCACCCTGCTGGTAATAGCCGGGATCGTAATACTGATCGCCATTGGCTACATGAACCACGTGGTGGAAAACAACAAACTGGAAAAGGCCCGGGCCCAGATTGAGCTCAACGATCGGCTGCGCCGCTGTGGCGAGATCACCGAGACGTTCCCCGGCCAACTGATGACGCCGCCGCTCAAGCTGCTGCTGACCCGCCTGGAACTGAACGTCAACCAACGCATGCTCCACCTCAACAAGTCCAGCTCAACCATCAAGGCCCGTATTGCCGAGTTGGAAGCCCTGGTGGGCCAGGGCGAATCGATCCCGGTGAATAACCCCCCAGGACCGATCCTGACCGAAGCCAAGGCCAAGGATGTGCGCTTCCTATTGGAAGCCCTGCACGGCCAAGTCACCCGTGCCGCCCAGGACGGTTTTTTGCCGACCAATGAAGCCAAGTACTGGATCAAGGAAATCCGTCACCTGCTGGTGCTGCTGCACATCGAGTTCTTCAACAACCTTGGCCAGCACGCGTTGCAACAGGCACAACCCGGCCAGGCACGCCTGGCGTTCGAGCGCGGCGTTCAGTACCTGCGCAAGCAGCCTGAGCCAGCCGCCTATAGCCAACACTTGCAACTGCTGGAGAAACAATTGGCGCGCGCCAACTCCATGGTGCTGACTAACAGCCAGCAAACTGCAGAAGAGGCCAGTGAGCTGACTGAAGGCTTGAAAGCCGATGACGCTGATGCCGAGTGGAAAAAGAAGGCCATCTACGATTAACCCCCTCCTGCCTTGAGTCACCGGGTGCAGCTTTGCACCCGGAGCCATCATCCTGCCTCTACCTCCCGCCGCTGTAATTCGCGTACAAAAGTGCACTTCATTCCTTTCACGAAAGAGGCCCCCATGCCAACTGTCGTCATTGATGACCAGCCCTTGCACTACGTGGACCAGGGCGCAGGCCCGGTTGTCCTGCTCGGCCAGAGCTACCTGTGGGACCGGCAGATGTGGGCCCCGCAGATTGCCGCCCTGTCGCAAAAATACCGGGTCATCGTGCCCGAGCTGTGGGGCCACGGCGAGTCTGGCCCGCTGCCGGCGCAGACCAGGACCCTGGACGACCTGGCACGCCAGGCCCTGGCGCTGCTGGACCACCTGGAGATTGCCAAGGTCAACCTGGTGGGTTTATCCGTCGGCGGCATGTGGGGCGCGCCGCTAGCGCTGCTGGCGCCTGAGCGGGTCAACAGCCTGGTGCTGATGGACACCTACCTGGGCGCAGAACCCGAGGCGACCCGCGAAAAATATTTCGCCCTGCTCAGCGCGATCGAGGCTACGGGGACTATCTCTGATCCGCTGCTGGATATCATCGTGCCGATCTTCTTCCGCCCTGGCATCGACCGCGAATCGGCGCTGTATCAGGACTTCCGCCAGTCCCTGCGCAACCTCCCCAAGGATCGCCTGCTGCAAAGCATCGTGCCCCTGGGGCGCCTGATTTTCGGTCGAAGCGATGCGATGGAAGGCTTATCCGACCTGAACGCCGAGACAACATTGGTGATGTGCGGTCGCGAGGACCAACCGCGCCCACCCGCAGAGGCGCAGGAAATGGCTGATCGGATCGGCTGCGATCTGATCTTGATCCCGGATGCAGGGCATATCTCCAGCCGGGAAAACCCGGATTTCGTCAATGAGGCGCTGCTTACCTTTTTGGCTAATCACGCTTGATCACGGCTTGAGTATCGCCAATGCTCCTGGGGGCCAATGCCGAGGCGTGGAGCTACACTCCCACAGGGCCTGAATAGGATCACAGGCGAAAATGCCCCACCATCCCCTTGAGCTGCACCCCCAGTTGCGCCAACTCGATACTCGACGCGGCGTTACCTTGCATGCTCAGTGCCGATTGATCGGCACTGGCGCGAATGCTGGTGACGCTGCGGTTGATCTCTTCGGCCACCGAGCTCTGCTGCTCGGCCGCCGCCGCGATCTGCTGGTTCATCTGCTGGATCAGCGAGACCGCCGCAGCAATGCTGCCCAAGGCGCTTTCGGTTTCCAGGGCATCGCTGACGGCCAGTTTCACCAGCTCGCCACTGTGCTGGATATCCCGGACTGAAGACTGCGCGGCACTGCGCAAGGTGTTGACCAGGCGTTCGATTTCCTCCGTCGATTGCTGGGTGCGCCTGGCCAGGGCGCGCACTTCATCGGCGACCACCGCAAAGCCGCGCCCTTGCTCGCCGGCGCGTGCCGCCTCGATGGCCGCGTTGAGCGCCAGCAGGTTGGTCTGCTCGGCGACGCTTTTGATCACGTCCAATACGCTGCCGATATTCTGGATTTCGGCGCTCAGGCTCTCGATGCTGGTGCTGGCGGAGGTCGCCGAACTGGCCAGCAACTCGATGCGTTGCAGGCTCTGGCGGACCACCTGCTGGCCGCTGTCGACCTTGCCGTCGGCGGTCTGCGCCGCTTGTGCGGCCTGCTCGGCATTGCGCGCCACATCGTGCACCGTGGCGGCCATCTGGTTCATGGCCGTGGCGACTTGCTCGGTTTCTTCTTTCTGGCTGCTGACTTCGAAATGGGTCTGCTCGGTCACGCTGGACAACGACTGGGCCGAGCTGGCCAATTGCTCAATACCCGCCTGCAACCCGCTGACCATGCTGCTCAGGCCGCTGCCCATCTGCTGCATCGCCTGCATCAACTGGCCCATCTCGTCCTGTCGGCTTACGTCCATGCGCCCACTGAGGTCCCCGGCGGCAATCTGCCGGGCCACAGTGATCACACTGCGCAGCGGCAGGACGATCAAGCGAGTGATAAGCCACGCGGCAATCACCCCGACCAACAAGGCCAGGGCCGAGGAAACCATGATCAGCCAGCTGCTCTTGGCCAACTGCGCCTGCATCGACTGGTCCTGCGCGGCATAGGCCTGGTTGACCTGCGCCACCACCTGCGCCGCCCGCGCATGCAACTGCTGGTAGACGACCTTCTCCTGGGCCAGCAGGCCCGTGTATTCGGTGAGTTTTTCGCTGAAGGCGCCGATATGCCCGACCACTTCATTGAGCACGGTCTGATAACCAGGGTCCTTGACCAGGGTCTTCAGTTGCTCGGCCTGGGCCAGGGCCTGATCGGCCTGTTCGATGCGGCCTTGCCCGGCACTGTCTTCATCGCCCTTGCGGCTTTGATCCAGGCGCACCCGCGCTTCGTTCATGGCCTGCAACATCAGGCGCGAGACCTGCGCCACCTGCCCGGCCTGCTCGATAAACTCGGCCCCCTCCCGACCCTGGCTTTCCTTGAGGCCATAGGCCCCGTCGTCGGCCAGGCCGGCCTGCAATACATCAAGGTTATTGGCCACGCTGGACACCGACCAGCTGGCCATTTCCAGCGCCAGATCCTTGGCCTGGGTCAGCTCGACGAACTCGTCAAACGCCTTGCGATAGGCGCCCAGCGCCTGTTCGACCTCGCTCATGTTCAGCGCCTGGGCCTCGGCCAACAGGCTATCGACCCGTTGGTGCAGGGCCTCGACCGACTTGGCGTCGGTGCGCAACGCATACGCCTGCTCGATCAGGCGCACGTTCAGCAGCCCTTCATTGAGCGAAGACATGCCCTTGAGCCCCACAAAGCGCTGGCCAACGGTTTGCAGGGACCACACGCCAATCGCCGCCACCAGGGCCGTCAACAGCAATACCAGGGCAAACCCCAGCCCCAGTTTCCTGGCCAGCCCAAGGTTGGCAAATCGTCGTTGCACGGCCCAAATCATTGCGCAAAATCCTCTTGGCGTGGCGAATGCCAGCAAGCCCGGTATCCATGCAACGAGATTCGCAACGACAGGCCCCAGAACACAAGTCGTTGCCAGCACAATACTGGCAAAAAGCTACACGCCCGTCGTTTTCAGAATGGTGGAGGTCGATCCTGCAGGCCCCATGGCCTTGAACAACGCCAGGGCCCGATGATCGCAGGCATAAGCCACATTGATCCGCAGCCAGTCAGCGTGTTCGCCGGTCGGGCTGAACAACTCCCCCGAAGACAGCAAGACCCCGAGCTGTCGAGCCCTGGCGTGCAGCCTTGAGCCATCCCCTGCCCCCGGGCGCGCCCAAATGAACATGCCACCTGCCGGCACTGCAAACACCTCCCACTCTTCGTCCTCCAGCACCTGCAGGGTCTTGGCCATCTCCGCGCTCAAGCGGCGGCGCAGGCGTTGCACCCATTTGCGGTAGGTGCCGTTGGCCAGCAGGCTGGCCACCATCGCTTCGGCGAAGCGTGAGGTGCCCATGCCGGTGAAGGTCTTGAGCTTGAGCACTTGGTTGATAAGGGCCGTGCTGGCGGTGAGGTAGCCGACCCGCAGGGCGCTGCTCAGGGTCTTGGAAAAACTCGAGATATAGATGACCCGATCATCATGGGCCAACGCCGCCAGCCGGATACAGGAGGCATGTTGCAGGTCACCGTAGACATCCTCCTCGACAATCAGGAAGTCCTGGGTACGGGCCAGGTGCAACAGGCGCTCGGCCACCCCCCGCGAGAGGCTGCTCCCGGTCGGGTTGTGGTAGAGACTGTTGATGAACAGGCATTTGGGCCGGTGGTTGGCCAGCAGCGTTTCCAGCGCCTGGATGTCCGGGCCACTGCGGGTCCTGGGGACCTCCAGCAACGTAACGCCGTGGAAGGCCAATTGACGATAAAGGTTGCCGTAGCCAGGCGTTTCCACCAGCACGGTGTCGCCGGCCTTGAGCAAGGTGCGGATCAGCAGGTCCTGGGCATGGCTGGCCCCATGGGTGGTGAGAATCCGCTCGGCACTGCTGCCCACCTGGATCTGCATCAGGCGCTTGTGCAATTGCTCACGCAATGCCGGCAGCCCCAGGGGCGTGCTGTAGTTGAAGACCCCAGCGGTGTCGGTACGGCTGATTTCGCGAATCGCGTAGCTGATGTCATCGCTTTCACGCCAGGAATCGGGCAACCAGCCGCACCCCAGCTTCAATTCTCCCAACTGGTTATCGGTAAAGGCCCCCCACCTGAGTTCCGCGCCCTCATACCACTGGCACTCCGCCAATGGGCTGCTGGCCACCGTTTGCGCCGCGACAACAAACCCCGAGCCGGCCCTGGAGGCCAGCACCCCGTCGGCCACCATGCGCTCAAGGGCCTCGATCACACTGGATTGGCTGAGCAGGTTGTCATGGGCCAGTTGCCGGATGGAAGGCAGGCGCGTTCCAGGGCTGGCCCCACTCTCCCGGATCCATGCGGCAATGGCGCTGACAATTTGCTGAACCACCGGTACAAGGGCTTGTCGATTGATCCCTAAATCCATGAGCCACCCCCTTCAACTGTTTGGCATTTAACTCAAAACAGTTAAGCACAGAAGGCCGGGATCGCCCTGTTCATAAATTTATTAAATCATTGATTTTATTGAATTATTTACCTATTGAAACACAATAGCCTAGGGCATCTTGCCACCTGCGGAAACGCCCCACAGCACTTGAAATCACTTTCTCAGGGAGCACGGAAACAGGTCCTAAATAGCCGTCGCACCACCGTCCACGGCCAATGCATGGCCGGTGGTGAACGCGGCGCCATCGCTACACAGGTAAAGGACCGCACTGGCGATTTCCGCGACCGTGCCAATGCGCCCGACCGGATGCATGGCCGCAGCAAACTCGGCCTTGCGCGGGTCGGCCTCATAGGCGCGGCGGAACATGTCGGTGTCGATCACCGCCGGGCACACCGCGTTGACGCGGATTTTCTTTTTCGCGTACTCGATGGCCGCCGACTTGGTCAGGCCAATCACCGCATGCTTGGACGCCGCATAAATACTCATCTTCGGCGCAGCCCCCAACCCGGCCACCGACGCGGTATTGACGATCGCCCCACCGCCCTGGGCCAGCAGCAATGGCAACTGGTACTTCATGCACAACCACACGCCCTTGACGTTGACGCCCATGATCGCGTCGAACTCATCCAGGGTGCCGTCGGCCAGCCTGCCCTGTTCAATCTCGATGCCGGCATTGTTGAACGCATAGTCCAGGCGGCCATAACTGTTCAACACCTGCTGCATCAGATTCTTTACATCCGCCTCCAGGGTGACGTTGCAGCGCACGAACACCGCCTCACCGCCCACCTCGCGGATCAGCGCGACCGTGCCCTCGCCGCCCGCCACATCCAGGTCGGCGACCACCACCTTCAAGCCTTCTCCGGCGAATGCCAGTGCCGTGGCGCGGCCAATGCCGTTGGCGGCACCGGTGACCAGGGCGACCTGGCCGGAAAACGTCATGCTCATAGCTTTTATCCTTGGATGAATACCCGTGCGTCCAGCATAGCCAGTGCCCGGCGCCGCGCGTCAGCACTATCAGAAGGCCGGTTGAGCGCCCATGCACGGCAGTGATAAGTGTGCCGGGCCCACTATCAACCCGGCCTATCGACGGGCATTCGCAGGCATCGGCCGAACTTGCTCCAGGCGCCTGGAAGGTCTATCACTTGAGGTTCATTTACCCAGAGTCCTTGCCATGACTGCCCAGACCAACCGCCAATTCCTGCTTGCCAAACGCCCGGTCGGCGCGGCCACGCGGGACACCTTTACCTATCAGGAAATGCCAGTGGGCAATCTGGCGGACGGCCAGGTACTGGTGCGTAATGAGTACCTGTCCCTCGACCCGGCCATGCGTGGCTGGATGAATGAAGGCAAGTCCTACATCCCGCCGGTGGGCATCGGCGAAGTCATGCGCGCCCTGGGCGTAGGCCAGGTCATCGCCTCGAACACCCCGAACTTCGCCGTAGGCGATTACGTGAATGGCGCCCTGGGCGTGCAGGATTACTTCCTCGGCGAGCCCCGTGGTTTCTACAAGGTCGACCCGAAACTGGCGCCATTGCCGCGCTATCTATCGGCGCTGGGCATGACCGGCATGACCGCCTATTTCGCCCTGCTCGACACCGGCGCGCCCAAGGCCGGCGAAACCGTGGTGATTTCCGGCGCCGCTGGGGCGGTGGGCAGCATTGCCGGGCAGATTGCCAAGATCAAGGGCTGCCGCGTGGTGGGAATTGCCGGCGGCGCCGACAAGTGCAAGTTTTTGCTGGATGAGCTGGGGTTCGACGCGGCCATCGACTACAAGCACGAAGATGTGCCGGCGGCCCTCAAGCGCGAATGCCCGAAAGGCGTGGACGTGTATTTCGATAACGTCGGCGGCGATATTCTCGACGCCGTGCTCAGCCGCCTCGCGCTGAAGGCCCGGGTGGTGATCTGCGGGGCAATCAGCCAGTACAACAACAAAGAAGCCGTGAAGGGACCGGCCAACTACTTGTCGCTGCTGGTCAATCGGGCGCGCATGGAAGGGTTTGTGGTGATGGACCATGCGGCGAACTTTGCCGCCGCCGGGCAGGAAATGGCTGGCTGGATGGCGCAGGGCAAGCTCAAGAGCAAGGAAGATATTGTCGAGGGGTTGCAGACATTCCCGGAGACGCTGATGAAGCTGTTCAATGGCGAGAACTTTGGCAAGTTGGTGCTGAAGGTCAACTGACACACCACACACCAATGTAGGAGCTGGCTTGCCTGCGATGCAGACGCCTCGGTTTTGCAGTAACGCCGAGGTGATGCTATCGCAGGCAAGCCAGCTCCTACATTTTTAGCGCCAGGGCATCAGGCGATTTCAGCGACCACCGCCGCCAGGGCCTTGGCCGGGTCAGCCGCCTGGCTGATCGGGCGACCAATCACCAGGTAATCAGAACCGGCATCCAGCGCCTGACGCGGCGTGAGGATACGGCGCTGGTCGTCCTGGGCACTGCCCGCCGGACGAATCCCCGGGGTCACCAGTTGCAGTGCCGGATGGGCGGCCTTCAACGCCTGGGCTTCCAGCGCCGAGCACACCAGGCCATCGAGGCCGGCCTTCTGCGCCAGGGCCGCCAGGCGCAGCACTTGTTCCTGGGGTTCGATATCCAGGCCGATAGCGGCCAGGTCTTCACGTTCCATGCTGGTCAGCACGGTCACGCCGATCAGCAACGGCTTGGGACCGCTGCGTTGCTCCAACACTTCACGGCACGCAGCCATCATGCGCAGGCCGCCGGAACAATGAACGTTGACCATCCACACGCCCATCTCGGCGGCGGCCTTGACCGCCATCGCGGTGGTGTTGGGGATATCGTGGAATTTCAGGTCGAGGAACACCTCGAAGCCCTTGTCACGCAGGGTGCCGACGATTTCAGCAGCGCAACTGGTGAACAGTTCCTTGCCGACCTTGACCCGGCAGAGCCTGGGGTCCAACTGGTCAGCCAGCTTCAGTGCGGCGTCACGGGTGGGGTAATCCAGGGCGACGATGATAGGAGTCTGGCAGACGGACATTGGAATGGGCTCTCAGGCAAGTCGAAATCGGCGCGGATTGTAGCGCAAGCAGCGGCTTTGCGGGATCCGATGATCGGTAAATCCTCGGCAAGCGCCTCTTTTTCTGGGAGAACCGGCTAATATTTCAAAGTCGATACATTTACGACACGCCTGCAACATACCCCGGCAGTAGCCTCGTCCACACGCCCCGACACGGCGCCGATGCTCAACGCAATAACCCCGCCGCCGCCCCTGGGCCTGGCGGCCAACCAGGCAGATGACCGCCCCATGCATACTCCTTGCGCCCTGCACCCTGAGCCCGACACCGAGGACAAGCGCTGGAACACCCGCGCGCTGATCGTCGACGACGATGTGCCGATCCGCGAACTGCTGATTGATTACCTGGCACGTTTCAATATCCGCGCCATTGGCGTGACCGATGGCGCGGCCATGCGCCAGGCCATGCTGGCCGAAACCTTTGATGTGGTGGTGCTCGACCTGATGTTGCCCGGCGAAGACGGTTTGTCGATTTGCCGCTGGCTGCGGGCTGAATCGGATATCCCGATCCTGATGCTGACCGCCCGCTGCGAGCCCACCGACCGCATTATCGGCCTGGAACTGGGAGCTGACGATTACATGTCCAAACCGTTCGAGCCCCGGGAACTGGTGGCGCGGATCCAGACCATCCTGCGCCGGGTACGCGATGACCGCAACGAGCAACGCACCCAAATCCGCTTCGATAATTGGCGCCTTAACAGCGTGCTGCGCCAGCTGGTGGCCGACAATGGCCTGGTAGTGCCGCTGTCCAACGCCGAATTCCGTTTGCTGTGGGTCTTTATCGAACGCCCGCGAAGGGTTCTGAGCCGTGAACAACTGCTGGATGCCGCCCGTGGGCGCTCGATCGAAGCCTTTGATCGCAGCATCGACCTGCTGGTCTCGCGCCTGCGCCAGAAACTGGGAGACGACCCCAGGGCCCCGCAACTGATCAAGACCGTGCGCGGCGAAGGCTACCTGTTCGATGCGCGGGATATCGGCTGATGCGCAACGCCTTCAACACGTTGTTTGGCCGCCTGTTCGGGGTATTGCTGGTGGCCATTGTGCTGGCCCATGTGCTGGCGGTCCTGTGGTTCCTGCATTACGGCCCGCCGCCGCCACCGCCTGTCGCAACGCTGACCGAACAATCGGACGGCACCTTGCAGCCGGCAGAGCCCCAGGCCTATAGCCGTCCCAGGCTCAGAGGCGCGGTGGTACTGCTGTCCTTCCAATGTATCTCGCTGATCATCGCCGCGTGGTTCGGCGCCAAGCTGCTCAGCCGCCCGATCCAGCGCTTGAGCGCGGCTGCTGAGCGCCTGAGCCTGGACCTGGACAGCCCGCCCCTGGACGAATCCGGCCCACGCGAAGCCCGCCAGGCCGCCTCCACCTTCAACCTGATGCAGCGGCGCATCCGCGAACAAGTCAGCCAACGCGCCCGCATGCTCGGCGCCGTGTCCCACGACCTGCGTACCCCGCTGTCGCGGCTCAAACTGCGCCTGGAGCAGATCGACGACATGCGCTTGCAGGGCCAGATGCGCCAGGACCTGGACGACATGATCGGCATGCTCGACGCCACCTTGAGCTACCTGCACGAACAACGCACCGGCGAAAGCCGGCAGTGGCTGGACGTACAGGCGCTGGTGCAGTCCTTGAGCGAAAACGCCCAGGACCAGGGCACGGATGTACAGTGCCAGGGCCAAAGCGCCCCACTGCAGGTGCAACCCATGGCCTTGCGCTCGTGCCTGAACAACCTGATCGACAACGCCCTGCGCTATGCCGGCACGGCGCGCATTGAACTGCAGGACAGCCCCCAGGCGCTGCTGATCAGGGTGATCGACCATGGCCCGGGGATTGCTGCCGAGCAGCGTGAGGCGGTGTTCGAGCCGTTTTTCCGCCTGGAAGGCTCGCGCAACCGCAATTCCGGGGGCGTGGGGTTGGGGATGACCATTGCCAAGGAGGCGGTGGAGCGGTTGGGGGGCCGGTTGAGCCTGGAGGAAACACCAGGCGGTGGGTTGACGGCGAAAATATGGCTCCCCAGGGCTTCGTCGTAACTACCAACCCCTCACTGCAGAATCGGAGCGTGCCAGAGCTAGCTGGCCTTATCCTCGCGACGCACCTGCGCCTGGCTCGCACTCCAATCCGTCAACAGGCTATACGCCACCGCCAGCAATGTCGGCCCGATAAACAAGCCGATAAAGCCAAACGCAATCAACCCACCGAACACCCCCAGCAACACGATCACCAGCGGCAAGTTGCCGCCGCGGCTGATCAGGTAGGGCTTGAGCACGTTGTCCACGCCGCTGATGATGAATGTGCCCCACACGCCGAGGAACACCGCGTAGGTGTAATCGCCCTTCCACGCCAGCCAGGCCGTGGCCGGGATCCAGACCAGGGGCGGGCCCATGGGGATCAGGCTGAGCAGGAAGGTGACCACCCCCAGCACCAGTGCCCCGGGCACGCCGGCGATCAGGAAGCCAATCAGTGCCAGCAATGCCTGGGCGGCGGCGGTGCCGATCACGCCGTTGACCACCCGCTGCACCGTTCCGGCCACCAGGTCGATGTAGTAGCCGGCACGCTCGCCGATCAAGCGCTCCAGCAAGCGGTGGACGAACATCGCCAGGCGCGGGCCGTCGCGGTAGAAAAAGAACACAAACACCAGGCTCAGGGTCAGTTCCAGGATGCCGCCGCCAATCTGTGCGCTGCGGGCCAGTAACCAGTTGCCAACCTGCCCCAGGTACGGCTTGAGAGTGACCATCAAGGCCGCACCTTGCTGGTCGATGCTGTCCCACATGCCTACCAGCCGTTCCCCTACAAACGGGATGGAGCCCAGCCAGTTGGGCGCCTCGGGCAGGCCGTCGACCTGGATGTCCTTGATCAACGCCACGGCGTCGCGCACATGGTCGGCCAGGTTGAAGCCCAGCCACACCAATGGCACCGCCACCAGCAACATCCAGCCCAAGGTCAGGATCCCCGCCGCCAGGGACTCGCGGCCACCCAGGGCACGGGTCAACAGGCGCATCAGCGGCCAACTGGCAAACGCCAGCACCGCGCCCCAGAACAGCGCCGACCAGAACGGCGCCATCACCCAGAAACTGGCACCAAACAGCACCAGGAGCAGGATCTGCACCAGCAGGCGATCATTGTTGAGCATGTGGTTTCTCGAAAAGAAGTCTGTTGAAGGAGAGCTTAGGCGAACGGCACGGGTCCGTTCGCCCTGGAACGATCAGCGGATCACTTGCAGGTGCAGGCCCTTGGCCTCGGCGCTGCCGGTTTCCAGGCGCGCCCCACGCACGCCCTTATCGATCAGGCCCTGGCGCCAGGCTTCGGCGTTGGGGCCGCTCACACTGACCCGCAAGGTGGTGTCGAGGTTCAATCCACGGGAAATCAGGGTCAACCACGTGGCGTCGGGGGCAGCGCTCAGCGAGGGGAGATCCAGCTCATCGGTGCTTTTCAGTTCGCGCAGCAGCGTGGCCGAGGTCGGCAGCAACTGCCCCAAGGGCGCGCTGGCGTCCATTTGCTCCACATGCAGGTAGGCCCGGCGATTGCCGCGAGTGATGCCGTACAGCGCCACCAGGGAGTTGTCCTGGGGGGCGGCCAGGCGCAGCAAGAGGAATTCCTGCTGGCCATCGGCGCCGACCAGCTTGGCATTGCCCAGCACTTCGTTGGCCCAGAGGCTGCTTTCGCCGCAATCGCGGGCCTGGCACCAGAACAGCAACTGCGCGCCCTGCCCTTGCAGCGCCTCGCGCGTGGCTTTGAAGGCCGCGCTGGAGCTGTGCTCGGCGGGCAGTTCATAGGTGATGGCGGTCACTTGGCCACGGGCCGTGGCCTGGCCTTCGTAGCGCAACTGGCCGCTGATCTTGCGGATCGCGCCCATGGGGTAGATGCGTTCTTTATCTTCGGCGGGGCGGTAATCGACAATCTGCGCATCCACCTGGCGGGCGACGCTTGGCAGGTCCTGGCTTCCCGGTACATCAGCGGCGAAAACCAACGGGCTGATACAGCACAGCCCAAGCACACGGATAATTCCCTTGGCACTGCTCATCGGATCGGTGCGCCTTGGCCGGTGGATGCCTGCGCGGTATTCGGATTGTTCATGGTTGACTCCCGTTCAATCCGCCCAGCCTCGACAGTTGCCCCCGCCAAGTCAAGGCGCGGTGAAGAACCGATTGAAACAGTCTGCAACAAGAACCGCCCCCGACTCGTCGTTCAAGTGCAAATGATGGCCACCTGCAAGGGTCGTCACGGTGAATGGCAGCTGGGAAAGCAGCTCGGGATGTTTGGCCAGCATGCCCTCCTGCGCGACCACCAACTGCGTAGGGCAAGCCACCCGCCGTACGAAGGCCATGGCCTGGTCTTGCGTCAGGCGCATCGGCGAGGCCAGGGTCAGGCGACTGTCGCTGCGCCAGGTGTACCCCCCCGGCACCGGCATCAAGCCGCGCTGGGCCAGGAGTTCCGCGGCTTCACGGCTGACGGCGACCACGCCTTTCATCCGCGCCTCGACCGCCCGGTCGAGGCTGCCGTACACCGGCTTGCGCTTGTCTTGCAGGTTGATTTGCGCCTGCAAGGCCATGCCCAGGCGCTCGGCGGCGTTCTCGCCGGTGGCGGTTGGCGGGATCACGCCGTCGATCAACCCAAGGTGGGTCACACGCTCCGGCAAGGCCCCGGCCAATACGGTGGAGACAATCGCGCCGAGGGAGTGGCCAAGTAATGCAAAACGTTTCCAGCCCAGTTGTTCGGCCACCTGCAGCACATCAAACACGTAATCCCACAAGGCGTACCCTGCCCCGGGCGGGCGATGAGCCGAGTGACCGTGGCCGGCCAGGTCCAGGGCGACAATGCGCAAGCCGTGCAGCCTGGGCGCCAGGCGCGCAAAGCTGTTGGCGTTATCCAACCAGCCATGCAGGGCGATCACCGGCAGGCCGTCTTCCGGGCCGAACAGATGGGCCGCCAGCTCAATGTGCGGCAGGCTCAGGCGCACTTCTTCGACAGGCGTGCTCATGCGCAACTGCGCTCGCGGGCTTCCCAGCGGGTGAACAGGTTCTTGAGCAGGGTCGCCGTGTCCTGCGGGCGCTCCAGGGGGAACATGTGGCCGCCGGGCATGGTCAGCATCTCGCCCATGGGCAGGCGCGCGACGCCGCTGGCGTGATGGCGCATTACCACCCGGCTCTGGCGGCCGCGCACCACGGCCAATGGCACTTTGAGCTGGCGGGTCTGGCCCGGGCTGGTGTGCGGCACGCCCCGGTAGATGCTGATTTCTGTGGCCGGGTCGAACCGCAGGCGCAGGCGGTCGCCGACCTGGTGCAAACCGTGTTGCAGGTAGGCTTCCAGGCAGTCCGGGTCAAACCCGCGGAACAACGTTTTGCCGGAAAAATACTGGCGCGCCGCGTCCAGGTCGCTGAACTCTTCACGGCGGCCCAGGGTGCGACCGGCGGGGGTCAGGCGATCGATCAGGCCAAAGCGCTTGGCTGCGCGGATCACCCAGCGGTCGGCCAGGGTCAGCACCGGCGAATCGAGCATCACCACCCCGCGATACAACTGCGGGCAGCGCAGGGCTGCGTGCAAATGCAACACCCCGCCCAGTGAGTGGCCGACGCCCCACACCGGCTGCGGCTGCTGCTCCAGGTGGTGGATCAGTTCGTCCACCAGGTTCTGCCAATTGTCATCCACCGGAAACCGCGGATCGTGGCCGTGCTGCGACAGGTGCGCCACTGCGTACTCCGGCGCCAGGGCCTCGAACAATTTGCCGTAGGTCGCCGAAGGGAAGCCATTGGCATGGGTGAAAAACACATGTTGCGACATAACCTGCCCATCTTCAAAAACAGAAATCGATTGTCCTCACCCCCGGCCGCCACAGCAATGACTGTAACTGCCAGGAATGATGACACTCACGCCACGCCTATCGCGCCGGCGGGTTCTCGCCCAGCGGCACCACGGCCATGGTCAGGCGCGACACACAACTGGCCTTGCCTTCGTCACTGCTCAGGCGAATGTCCCAGACATGGGTGGTGCGCCCGATATGGATCGCCCGGGCCACCGCCGTCACCCGCCCCGAACGCAGGCCGCGCAGGTGGTTGGCGTTGATTTCCAGGCCCACGCAGTAGAACTTGCTGGCGTCGATGCACAGGTAGCTGGCCATGGAGCCGACCGTTTCGGCCAACACCACCGAGGCCCCGCCGTGCAACAGCCCATAGGGTTGATGGGTGCGGTGGTCGATCACCATGCTGGCGGTCAGGGATTGCTCGTCGAAGCGCTCGAAACGGATGTCCAGCACTTCACCAATGGTGTTTTTCTGGATGGCATTGAGTTGCTCGATATTGGGAACGGTGCGCCACAGGCTCATTGCAGTGTCCTTGTTGATTTTATTGAAGGCTCAATCCTGCCACAGCACGGCCTCGGCGCGCGCGCTCCAGGCCTGGAACTGTGGGCCGTAGGTTGACTCGATCACGTTGCGCTTGATCTTCAGGGTCGGTGTCAGAAAGCCGTTTTCCACAGCCCAACTGTCTTTCACCACCACCAGTTGACGCAAGCGCTCATGTTTATCCAGCACCTGGTTGACCTCTTCCAGCAGGCGTTCCAGGCTGCCGTGCAAGGCTTGCCGGGCCTCGCTGGCGGCCTCCTGCAGGCCCACCGCAGACAGCACGCACAAGCCCATCGGCGCGCTTAGGCCATCGCCGACCACGCACACCTGCTCGATGCGCCCGTGCACCGCCAGGCGGTTTTCGATGGGAGCCGGGGCGACGTACTTGCCCTTGCTGGTCTTGAAGATCTCCTTGAGCCGCCCAGTCAGGCGCAAGCGGCCTTCGGTATCCTGCTCACCCTTGTCGCCGGTCCGCAGGAAGCCGTCCTCGGTGAGGGTCTCGGCGGTCTTCTGCGGGTCCTTGAAGTAGCCGAGCATGGTCGCGCCGCTGCGCACCTGGACTTCGCCGGCCGGATCGATGCGCACCTCCACGTCCGGGCACGCCAGGCCGATCCAGCCGATCTTCTGCTGGCCGGGGCGACAGATATGGGAATAGCCACAACTTTCGGTCATGCCATACACCTCCAACACATCCAGGCCCAGGCGCAGGTACCAGTGCAGCAACGCCTCGGGCACCGGCGCGGCGCCAGACAGGGCCACGCGCACCGCATCCAGCCCAAGCCCGGCGAGGACTTTGCGCCCGACGCGCTTGCCGATAAACGGCAGGCGCAGCAACAAGTCCAGGCGTTTTTCCGGGATTTTGCCGTACACCCCCATCTGGAACTTGGTCCAGATCCGCGGCACACCGAACAAGGCCGTGGGCCGGGCACGTTGCAGGTCGGTGAGGAAAGTGTCGAGGCTTTCGGCAAAAAATACCGTTTGCCCGGTATAGATCGCGGCCATTTCGACAAACATGCGCTCGGCCACATGGCACAGCGGCAGGTAGGACAGCAGGCGATCGCCCTCCCCCAGGCCAAACAGCTCGGTGGCCCGTGTGGCCGCAAACGCCATGGCGCCGAAGCTGTGCATCACGCCTTTGGGCAGGCCGGTGGTGCCTGAGGTATAGATGATCGTCGCCAGGTCTGTCGGCGCAGGTGCAGGGGTGTCCTGGATCGGCGAGCAGGCTTGCAGGTCGGCCCAGGTGAAGTCGAATGGGCCTTCGGGGCACAACGGCAGGCTGATGGTCGCAAGCCCGGCCTTGACCCCCGGCGCCATGGCCGGCCAGTCGTCGAGCTTGCCGATAAACACCAACGCCGCCTCGGAGTGCTCCAGCACATGGGCCACGGAGTCGGCGGTGAGGTTGGGATACAGCGGGACCGAGACATGCCCGGCCATCCAGATCGCCAGGTCGGCGATGATCCAGTGCGCGCAGTTTTTCGAGATCAGGGCAATGTGCGAGCCCGGGGGCAGTTCCCGTGCGCGCAGCCAATGGGCGGCGCAGCGGACCTGGTGGCCGACCTCGCCCCAGGTGAGGGTCTGCACCTCGCCGCCCCCTATGGGTTGGACCAGGAAGCGCTGGCGCGGATGGCGCGCCTCACGTTCAAAGAAAACCTGCAGCGGCAAACGAAAAGCGTCAGACATGGGGCGCGCTCCTGAGTGTTTTTATTGGGAACCAACCAAGCACTTGCTTGGTAGACTATTCCATGCACAAAGGGCGCTGCAAGTTACTTGCAGGCACAACACAAATAAGTGTGGGAGCGGGCTTGCCCGCGATTGCGGTGGGTCAGTCAATAGAAATGTCGACTGTTACACCGCTATCGCGGGCAAGCCCGCTCCCACAGTTGATTGTGTTGTGCCTGAAAAATCAGGGGTTTTTGACGTTATTGAGGCTCATCAACCCCGCCAACGGAAAGTCCCCTTCCAGCTCCGCCAGGCTGGCGGTGTGCATCGGTTGGGGCTGGCGCTGGTGCCCGTGCTGCAAAAAGCTGATCAGGTTGCCCACCAAAGGTTGATGGCTAACCAGCAGCACATTGTCATCGGTGTTGAGTTTCTCCAGTACTTGCAACGGATTGCCATCCGGCGTCAGCCACGCAACCGTGCGAATGTCTGGGGCAAAACCCAACGCCTCACGCACCAGTTGCGCGGTCTGCTGCGCCCGCGCGTAGGGGCTGGCGATGATGGCCTTGATATCCGCGCCGATCAGGTGGGCAGCACTGTGCAGCACCTCCTGGCGACCGCGCTCGGTCAGATTGCGCTCGGCATCGCAGGCAGCATGGGACTCGGCTTCACCGTGGCGCAACACCCACAGTTTCATAACTTGGGCTCTTCATCGCGCACCGGGTGCGCGGCGGGCGGCACGCTGTGGGCGGCCTCGCCTTCCGGGGCGCGCGGGGCTGGCCAATCGGCGAAGGGCCAGGGCTTCTGCTCGCTGTGGAAGCTGCCAAAACGGCCAATCTGCGCGAGGAACTGGCTGAGGCTGTCGCCAACGTTCATCAGGCTCAGGTTCGGCGCGCCATAGATCAGGCGGTAGATCAATTGCACCACCACCAGCGCCCCAAGGATGAACTGCGCCACTTGCCAGACCAGGGCAAATACCAGCATCCACAGGATGCGCAGGGCAATGGATTCATATTGGGGGGCTGTTTTCGGATCGTTCATCGCGCGTTCCTCAGTTGAAACCACTGGTGGAAATAAAGTCGACATCGGTCTTGGGCTCGGCACGCATCAGCAACTCGATGACCTGATTCAAGGTGCGCCCTTCAAACAGGATAGCGTGCAGCCCGGCAACCAGCGGCATATAGACCCCAGTTTCCTGGGCCTTGGCCTTCAGCACTTTGAGGGTATTGACCCCTTCGGCCACTTCCCCCAGGCGGGTGACGGCGTCTTCCAGGCTCAGGCCCTGGCCCAGGGCAAACCCCACCTGGTAGTTGCGACTTTTCGGCGACGAACAGGTGACGATCAGGTCGCCCACCCCGGCCAGGCCGAGGAAGGTCATGGGGTTGGCCCCCTGGTTGACCGCAAAGCGGGTCATTTCCGCCAGGGCGCGGGTGATCAGCATGCTTTTGGTGTTTTCCCCCATGCCCAGGGCCACGGCCATGCCGGCGATGATGGCGTAGACGTTTTTCAACGCGCCGCCCAGCTCCACGCCAAAGCGGTCGGCACTGGCATAGACACGGAAGGTACGGCCATGCAGCACCGCCTGCACCTGTTCGCACAGGGCCTCGTCTTCACTGGCGACCACGGTCGCGGTCAGGGCGTGTTCGGCCACTTCCCGCGCCAGGTTCGGCCCGGAGAGCACACCGATACGGGCCTGGGGCGCGATTTCTTCGAGGATTTCGCTCATCAGCTTGAAGGTCTGGGCCTCGATGCCTTTGGTCAGGCTGACCAGCATCTTGCCCGCCAGCCGCTCGGCATGGGGCGCCAGCACCGAGCGCAAGGCGCTGGAGGGCAGCGCGACAAAGCACAGGTCGCACTCATCCAGAGTGGCCAGCAGGTCCGTGACCGGCGTGACCGCCGCATGAATCTTGATGCCCTTGAGGTAACGCGGGTTTTCCCGGTTGACCCGGATGGCCTCGGCCTGTTCGGGATCGCGCATCCACTGGCGCACCTGATGACCGTTTTCAGCCAGCAGATTAGCCACGGCGGTACCAAAACTTCCGCCTCCCAGGACCGCAATAGGGCGCTGTTGAGTCATATGCAATCCGTTAATCCATAGCAGTGGCGATGGCGGCATTATACGGGCCGGCCAGACGGCGGCCAGGCCCTTCTGTGATTTCCCGCAATTGTCGGAAAATGCCTGAATAGACCACAGTAATTGCGATAGCACCGACTGGCAAAAGCGCCCGCCTCAGTTAACATGGGCGGCTATCCGCAATTATCAAGGCCGTGCCGTGTATTTGGGCCCTCCTCCTCGTTCATCTCTGTTCCTGGCGCTGTTGGTCAGTACGCCGTTGCTGGCCGACGATCTGTTCCTCGACAACCAGCCGCTGCCCCAGGTCCTGACGGCGACCCGGCTCAAGCAGTCGGCCGCCGCCGTGCCGGGCAGCATGACAGTGATCGACAGCGAATTGATCAAGGCCAGCGGCGCGCGGGATATCGCCGAGCTGCTGCGCCTGGTGCCGGGCATGATGGTGGGCTACACCTCGGGCAACCAGGCCGCCGTCAACTATCACGGCACCAATGCCAGCGAAGCGCGGCGCATGCAGGTGCTGATCGATGGCCGCTCGGTGTACCGTGCCGGCCTGGCCACGGTGGATTGGAGCGATATTCCGGTGGCCATGGAGGATATCGAGCGGATCGAGGTGTTCCGCGGGCCCAATACCGTCAGCTACGGCGCCAACGCGCTGATGGCGGTGGTCAATATCCTTACCCGCTCGCCGGCCAACAGCCAGGGCACCCGGATGAAAATGACCCGGGGCGAGCGCGGGATCAACGATTGGTATGCCAGCCAGGGCCTGGGCTGGGACACCGGCAACCTGCGGCTGTCGCTGTCCGGGCAACAGGATGACGGTTTCGACAGCAACCGGGTCGGCGCCGACTACCGCGACAGCCGCCGGCTCAGCCGCTTCAGCCTGGCGGCCAGCCAGACGCTGAACCCGCAGCAAAGTATCGACTGGCAGATCAATGCCAAGGAAGGGACCAACCAGCGGCCGTACACCTACAAGCCCGTATTTGCCGGGATTACCGACGGTGGTACGGATTCTGATGTCACGGCCAAGGACTACGCCGCGTCCCTGCGCTGGAACTTCGACTTCAACCCCGAGCACAGCCTGTATATCCAGGGTTCGGCGCAGCAATGGGACCGCCGCCAGGTCTGGAAAGCCTGTGACGCCAAGGTCTCGTTCAGCCCGCAGCTGACACAACTGTGGCAAATGAACCCCAACTACGCCGAAAAGCTGGCGCGGCACATGCAGGACTATGCAAGCGGCAGACCTCCGCAAGGCTCCGCCGCCGAGCAGGCGCTGGCCGAAGAAGTCCTGAAACAATGGAATAACGGCGGCAAGGAGAGTGTCTGCGGCAACATCGACCAAAGCACCAAGGAAAGCCGCTACGACCTGGAAGTGCAGGACACCCTGAGCCTGTCCGACAGCCTGCGCCTGGTCAGCGGCATGAATTACCGCTACGACCGCGCCGACTCCGACACCTACTTCGATGGCCAGTTGGACGACATCACTTGGCGCCTGTTCGGCCATCTGGAATGGCGCGCCAGCGAGCACTGGCTGTTGCAGGGCGGGGCGATGTACGAAAACACTCACCTGAGCGGCAACTCGCTGACGCCCAGGGTCGCGGTCAACTACCTGATCAACCCGCGCCACGGGCTGCGGGCGGTGTACTCCGAAGCCATCCGCTCGCCGGACATGTTCGAGAACAACGTCAATTGGAGCTATAAGGTCACTAACCTCAGTTCCCCCGTATACGGACAGAACACCGGCCAGTATTTCGTCAAGACCCGTGGCCCGGGCGACCTCGACAAGGAGTTGATGCGCTCCCGCGAGCTGGGCTACAACGGCTTTTTTGCGGATATCGGGCTGAACCTCGACGTCAAGCTGTTCTATGACGAAATCACCGGCATGATCAGCGAGCCCCTGCGCAATAACCAGTACATCGCCAGCAACAGTAACCGCTCGCGGTTCACCGGCGCCGAAACCCAGCTGGACTGGCACCTGAGTGCCGCCGACCGCCTGCGCCTGACCTATGCTTACGTGGACGCCCACGCCAGCAACCCGCAGGACCAGCAACAAACCGCGCGCAACAGCGGTTCGGCCGGCTGGATGCGCGAATGGGGGCATGGCTGGTCCAGCGCGCTGTTCTATTATGGCAACGATGCACTCAACCAATATCGCTTTGAACGGGTCGATATGCGGGTCGCCAAACGCCTCGCCCTGGGCAAGGCCAACCTGGAGCTGGCCGGCATGCTGCAACAACGCCTCGACCAGCAGCCCACCACCCACGCCGACAACTACTACGACCAGCGCCATGTGCTCTACTTCAGTGCGGAGCTAGAGTTCTGACATGAACCCTGCCCAGTCAAGGATGACCGCCCTCTTTGCCACCAGGTTCTGGCGCCGCTGCCTGCTGCTCGCCAGCCTGGCCTTGGCCATGCCCGCGTGGAGCACCGACATCCTGCTGACCGCCGCCCAGGATGGTCCCGGTGTGCAGGCCTTTACCCAGGCCCTGCAACAACAGCGCCCTGCCGATAGCGTCAGCTTCAAGGCCCTGCAAGACATGCCGGCCCCCGGCCAACTGCCGGCCAGTACCCGCTTGATCCTGCTGGACCTGCCCAGCCTCGACTGGCGCCTGCAGGACACCCAGGGCCCGGCCACCCTGGTGTTGCGCATCAGCCGCCTGCAAGCCCGCGAGCGCCTGGGCAACCATGTGCCCGGCAAGATCAGCCTGCTGTGGAGCGACCCGCCCCTGGACCGGCAGTTGCGCCTGATCGCCAATATCCTGCCCCAGGCTCGGCGCATTGGCGTGCTCTATGGCAGCGACAGCCAATTCCTGCTGCCAGAGCTGCGCCAGCGTGCGACGGCCCTGGGCCTGGAAATCGTCGCCCAGCACTGGGGCAACATCAATGACAGCCGCCCTCTGCTGAGCCTGTTCAAAAACAGCGATGTGTTGCTGGGGCTGGATGATCCCCAGCTGTACAACCCGAAGACCGTGAAAAACCTGCTGTTGAGCAGCTACGCCAGGCAGTTGCCGCTGATCGGGCCCAACGCCGGCTTCGTGCGGGCCGGCAGCCTGGCCAGCACCTACAGCGACCAGGCCGACTGGCTGGATGTGCTTGACCGCCTGCTCGATCACCCGCCAGCCGGCTGGCCGCGCGCGCTGTACCCGGAACACTTCAAAGTCGTGGGCAACCCACAAGTGGCGCGCTCGCTGGGGATCGAACAGGTGGACGAGAGCGCCGTCGCGACCCGATTGGCCGAAGGGGAGAAACAGCCATGACCTTGCGTCGCCGCTGGGATATCAATACCCGCACCCAGATCATCACCCTGGGCCCGGCCCTGTTGCTGACGTTGCTGCTGATCAGCTTCTTTACCTTCGTGCGGATCCAGGACCTGCGCCAGGAACTGGACCACACCGGCCAACTGATCGCCAACCAACTGGCCCCGGCCACCGAGTACGGGGTGATCTCCGGCAACAACGATGTGCTCGACAGCCTGCTGCGGGCAACCCTGGCCACGCCCCATGTGCGCTTCCTGGAAATCCAGGACAGCGCGGAAAACATCCTGGTGTATGTCGAGCAGCCGTCGGAAAAACACGACCGCTCGCTGTCGGTGAAAATCTTCCAGGCGCCGATCCGCCTGCAGCATATCCAGCTGGGCAACGACTTCTTCCAGGACAGCACCGCGCAGCCCAAGGCGCCACGGGCCGACTATCTGGGCCGGGTGATCGTCGGCATGTCCAATGACGCTTTCAGCCAGCGCCAACAGGAAATCCTCTTCAAGGCCGGGATCCTGGCGCTGTTTGCCCTGCTCTTTACCTTCCTGCTGGCACGACGCCTGGCCGCCAGCCTGTCGCAACCGATCAGCGCCATGGGCCATGCCGTCAAGGCGATCCAGCAGGGTGACTACAAGACCCCGCTGCCGATTGTCGATGACTCCGAACTGGGCGACCTGTCCCGCCATATCAACAACCTGGCCGAAGGCCTGCACCACGCCAGCCGCGAACAACAGCAAGCCATGGCGCAGTTGATCCAGACACGGGAGGAAGCCGAGCGCGCCAACAATGCCAAGTCTGACTTCCTGGCGATGATGAGCCATGAACTGCGCACCCCGATGAATGGCGTGCTAGGCATGCTGCAATTGCTCGAAACCACGGACATGACCGAAGAGCAGACCGAGTACGCCGCACTGGCCTCGGAATCCACCGAACACCTGCTCAAGGTCATCAACGATATCCTCGACTTCTCGCGGATCGAACGCGCGGCCCTGGAGCTTGAACATATTCCGTTCAACCTGGTGGACCTGATCAACAGCAGCGCCCAGGCCTTCCAGCACAGTGCCATACAGCGCGGGCTGGTCCTGGAGCTGTCGATCCCAGCGGGCATGGACACGTTGCGCGTACAGGGCGACCCGACGCGGATCCGGCAGATCCTGGTGAACCTGATCGGCAATGCGCTGAAGTTCACCGAGCAGGGCACGGTCAGCATCGAGCCCCATTGGCAAACCCTGGACCATGAACTGCTGTGGTTCACCTGCACCGTGCGCGACACCGGGATTGGCATCTCGGCCGAGCGCCTGGAGCTGATGTTCGACGCCTTTCAACAGGCGGACAGCTCGATCTCCAGGCGTTACGGCGGCACCGGCCTGGGCCTGCCGATTGCCCGCACCCTGGCCGAACGCATGGGGGGCACCTTGCGCGCCCACAGCGAAGAAGGCCTGGGCTCGGTGTTCACCCTGGAAATCCCCCTGGCGATCTACCAGCAGAGCCTACCGCAGATCGCCCCGGACACCCTGCACAAGGCCAGCGCCGGTGAAGGCCGCAATGTGTTGCTGGTGGAGGACAACCCGGTCAACCGCACCGTGGTCGAAGCCATGTTGCGCAGCCTGGGGTTCGAGGTGAGCATCGCCACCGACGGTGCCGAGGCGATTCGCAGTGCCGAAAGCCTGATTTTCACGGCGATCCTGATGGATTGCCGGCTGCCGGTGATCGACGGTTATGAAGCCACCCGCCAGATCCGCCAGTTACCCGGCTGCGCCGATCTGCCGATCATTGCCCTCACGGCCAATGCGCTACAGGGCGATCGGGAGGCGTGCCTGGCCGCCGGAATGAACGATTACCTGGCCAAGCCGTTCAAACGCACGGATTTGCAGCAAATCCTACAGCGCTGGGTGCATTAGATGGGCAGCATCAGCCAACTCCGACTGGCGTGAAAGACGAAAGTGCGGCAGTCTTAGGCACCCGAGCGGGCCTATAAATGAGTCCGGTTTAAAATTTCAGTGCACAAGTGTACATTCATGTCCTTGATGCTGTGACTTTCACTACAACGCAATAGTCTACCTGTAGGCTGCCGACGTGAGGCAAGCACGCTTCAGTCGGTCGGGAAGATTTACCCGGCCCTGCCGCATGGGATTATTGAGGAGCTCGCATGACCAAACAAAACGCCTTTACCCGGGAAGACCTGCTGCGCTGCAGTCGCGGTGAGCTGTTCGGCCCAGGTAACGCGCAACTGCCCGCCCCGAACATGCTGATGGTGGATCGCATCACCCATATCAGCGAAGCGGGTGGCAAGTACGGCAAAGGTGAATTGGTCGCCGAGCTGGATATCAACCCGGACCTGTGGTTCTTCGCCTGCCATTTTGAAGGCGATCCGGTGATGCCGGGCTGCCTGGGCCTTGATGCCATGTGGCAACTGGTCGGCTTCTTCCTCGGCTGGCAAGGCCTGCCAGGTCGCGGTCGTGCCCTGGGTTCGGGCGAAGTGAAGTTCTTTGGCCAGGTCCTGCCGACCGCCAAGAAAGTCACCTACAACATTCAAATCAAGCGCGTCCTCAAGGGCAAGCTGAACCTGGCCATCGCCGATGGTTCGGTGAGCGTCGACGGTCGCGAGATCTATACCGCCGAAGGCCTTCGCGTCGGCGTGTTCACTTCCACTGACAACTTTTAAGGGTTATCCGCATGCGCCGCGTCGTTATCACTGGTCTGGGCATCGTTTCGTGCCTGGGCAATGACAAAGAGACCGTCTCCGCTAACCTGCGTGCAAGTCGCCCTGGCATCCGCTTCAACCCGGAATATGCCGAAATGGGTCTGCGTAGCCAGGTTTCCGGCTCCATCGACCTCCCCCTCGAAGAGCTGATCGATCGCAAGATCTATCGCTTCGTCGGCCACGCCGCCGCTTATGCCTACCTGGCCATGAAAGACGCAATCGCCGACTCCGGCCTGAGCGACGACCAGGTGTCCAACGTACGCACCGGCCTGATCGCCGGCTCCGGCGGCGCGTCGACCTTGAACCAGATGGAAGCGCTGGACATCCTGCGCGAGAAAGGCGTCAAGCGCGTTGGCCCGTACCGCGTCACGCGGACCATGGGCAGCACCGTTTCCGCATGCCTGGCCACGCCATTCCAGATCAAGGGCGTGAACTACTCGATCTCCTCCGCCTGCGCCACCAGTGCCCACTGCATTGGGACCGCGGTCGAGCAGATCCAGTTGGGCAAGCAAGACATCGTGTTTGCCGGTGGCGGTGAAGAAGAGCATTGGAGCCAATCGTTCCTGTTCGACGCCATGGGCGCGCTGTCCACCCAGTACAACGAAACCCCGGAAAAAGCCTCCCGTGCCTACGACGCCAAGCGTGACGGTTTCGTCATCGCCGGCGGTGGCGGCATGGTGGTGGTCGAGGAGCTGGAACACGCCCTGGCCCGTGGCGCGAAGATCTACGCGGAAATCGTCGGCTACGGCGCTACTTCCGACGGCTACGACATGGTTGCGCCAAGCGGCGAAGGTGCCATCCGTTGCATGCAGATGGCCATGGCCACCGTGGATACGCCTATCGATTACCTGAACACCCATGGCACCTCCACTCCGGTGGGCGATGCCAAGGAAATGGAAGGCGTGCGCGCGGTATTCGGCGACAAGGCTCCGGCCATCAGCTCTACCAAGAGCCTGTCGGGTCACTCCCTGGGCGCCGCCGGCGTTCACGAAGCGATCTACTGCCTGCTGATGATGGAAGGCAACTTCATGGCCGGCTCCGCCAACATCGAAGAGCTGGACCCCGCAGTGGCTGATATGCCGATCCTGACCAAGACCCGTGAAGATGCGACCATCAACACGGTCATGAGCAACAGCTTCGGCTTCGGTGGCACCAATGCCACCTTGGTGCTGAAACGCTGGCAGGGCAAGTAAGCCCCGCAGGTTGATCATGTGAAAACGCCCCGACTGGTTCGGGGCGTTTTTTTTGACCGGGTTTACCAGTAGACCGAGTCGCCTTCATCGCGGGCAAGCCCGCTCCCACATTTGAATGCGATCCAATGTGGGAGCTGGCTTGCCTGCGATGGGACCCACCCGGTTTAAAGTCTTACACCGAAAACCGCGCCACCATGGTGTTCAAATCCACCGCCAACCGCGACAACTCATGACTCGCCGCGCTGGTCTGATTAGCTCCCGCCGACGTCTGCATCGCCAGCTCACGAATGTTCATCAGGTTGCGATCCACCTCCCGCGCCACCGCCGCCTGCTGCTCCGAGGCGCTGGCGATCACCAGGTTGCGCTCGTTGATCAGGGTAAACGCCGAGGCAATTGCCTCCAGCGCAGTGCCTGCCGACTTGGCAATGCCCAAGGTCGCCCGTGCGCGGCTGTTGCTTTGCTGCATCGAGTTGACCGCCTGATCAGTACCCTGCTGGATCCCGCCAATCATCTGCTCGATTTCCTCGGTCGATTGCTGGGTGCGATGGGCCAGGGCCCGCACTTCATCGGCCACCACCGCAAAACCACGCCCGGCTTCGCCGGCCCGCGCAGCTTCGATGGCCGCATTGAGCGCCAGCAGGTTGGTTTGTTCGGCAATCGAGCGGATCACATCCAACACCTTACTGATGCCGTATACCTTCTGCGCCAAGTCCTCGACCTGGGAGGCATTGGCGGTCACGTCGTCGGCCAGGGACTCAATCGACAGCACCGTCTGATGCACCTGCTCGCGCCCCTGCTGGGCAATGCGATCGGATTCGCGCGAAGCCTGTGAGGTGGCCACGGCATTACTGGCCACCTCCTCCACGGCGGCTGTCATCTGATTGACTGCGGTGGCGGCCTGCTCGATTTCCTGGCTTTGCTGGTGCAGGCCGCGGGTGGCGTCTTCGGTGACCGAACTGAGCTCCTCGGAAGCAGAGGCCAATTGGCTGGAGGATTGGGAGATACGCTGGATCGTCTCCCGCAGGTTTTCCTGCATGCGCTTGAGTGCCTGTTGCAGACGCGCGGGCTCGTCCTTGCCGCTGACGGTAATCTCGCCGGTCAAATCGCCACTGGCCACCCCCTGGGCGACCCTCACCGACTGCGCCAGCGGCAGCACAATGCTGCGGGTCAACAGCAGGGCCAGGCCGACGGTAATCAGTGCCGTCATGACAATCATGGCGATCACCCAGATTCGCGATTGACTGAACACTTGCTGGGCCAATGTGGCCGCCTGGTTGGCGCTGACCTTATTGAGGGTGACCAGTTCGCCCAGGGTGCCGGCCAGGGTATCGGCCAGATGATTCATCTCGCCGTTGACCACCTTGATCGCGTCTTCCAGCTGATTCTGCCGGGAAAGCGCCATAACCTGCTCCTGGCGTTGCAGGTACTGTTGCTGCTCCACCTTGAAACGGTCGAACAGCACCTGGTCTTCTGGCAGGATGATCAAGGCTTCATACAGCAACTGCGCGGCGTGCAGCTGTTTTTTGATCTCGAGGATTTTCTGCTCATTCTGCGCCACCATCTGAGGGTCGCGGTTGACCAACACGCGCAACGTCAGGGCCCGTATCCGCAGCAGGTCCTGATTCATTTCGCCGGCCGCCATTACGCTGGGCAGCCAGTTGGTCTCCACTTGGTCCGACTGCTCGCGCATATTGGCCATTTGCATCAAGGCGAACCCACCCAATACAAACACCATCAACGCCAACACTCCAAAACCCAGGCCTGCACGGGGAGCGATATTGAGACTTCTGATACTCATTACTCGGGTTCCTTCCAAAAGCGCTGCATCCACCTGCAGCGGGTTGCTCTTGAAAGGTATCGGCGTCTGACAGAAATTGCGTAATACCAAAACGCGATATCAAAACGCCTTTATGCTGCCTGACCCATGCTGTCGCTGCTCAGCGCACGGTGAAGCTCTTCTGTGTCAGCAGGCGATCACCCTGGAACACCATGAATCGCCACTCGCCCGGCACCACTTCGTAGCTTTCGGTGAACTCGTAGGCCATCACGTCCTGGGGCGCACCGGGCACCAATTTCTGGGTCACTTCAAATTTGTCATGTCGCTGGCCATCGGCTGTGCGGATGCCGGGGGTGAAGTAGAGCAAGGTCAGTGGCGTATCTTCGGCGACCTTGCCAAGCAACTGGTAACGCAGGCCAAACTTGGTGCCCAGCCTGGCCGGCACCACAGTAGTGGCCTGGATCTGTTCGTTGCTGCGGCGCAATACGCGCTCGCCCGACTGCAACTGGGCTGTCGGGCCTTCAAACACGCCGAACTCCACCGGGCCTTCGATACGGACTTCGGCGCTAGCCAAGCCGCTGATCATCATCATTGCCGCCAGGGCGCTTAAACGGGTGAGGTGCATAGTGGGCTCCTTGAGTGAGATGGCGCGAGCTTATGACACCGGTATGACGGGACGATGACAAACCCGATCAACGCGCCTTGGGCAAAATCGCGAGGAAATTGTCCCGTGCGACTTTTCGCGCAACGTCTTCAGGCAAGGCATCAAGGAAGGGATTGAAGCTGCGCATTTCCTTACCCAGCTTGTTGAACCGCCCTACCACATCAGACCCCAGCATAAAGCGCTCCGGGAAGCGCTCTACCAGCGCCAGCCATTCCGGCCGGGGCTTTCCCGCCTCGTCCAGCAAGTACGGCGTGAGCACGCTCCAGGACAGGTCGATGTACAGGTTGGGATAGGCCTCCAGCATGCGGCTCACGGTCGGCAACAGGAAGTCCAGCTGCGTCTGGTGCCGGTGGATCTCCATGCTGGTGCCGGCATGGGCCCAGATAAACCGGGTGTGCGGGTGATTGCGCAGCGGCTCTTCGATCTCCGCCAGGTACAGCGGGTTACGCTCGCGCTTGGAGGTGATGTTGGAGTGCACCAGCACCGGCAGGTCATTCTTGGCGGCCAGGTGATAGATGCCCGTCATGGCCTCGTTATTGGCCCGTGGTGTGTCACCGGAGGTCAGCGCGGTCAGGTCATCGTGGCGGGTGAAGACTTCGCCAATGCCCTGCCACAGGCCCGGATAGAGGTCGAGCATGCGCTGGATATGGATCTCGGAGTTCTTGTCGTTGGGGTTGAAGCCGCTGAGGAACGGGTGCAAATACTGACGCTGCTCGGGGGCCAGCTTGCTCACGGCTGCGGCGACGATCACATCGGTGGCGCTGTACCAGTAGGCATCCGCGTCATCTCCGGCGTAATAGCGTGGGCGCTTGGGTTCGTCTTCGTGCCATTTCTTCGCAACCGGGATGCCGGAAATCATCACATGCTCAATGCGATTGTCAGCCATGGCCTTGAGCAGCTTGTCCATGCCGGCCGTCTCCTGGAAGAAGTCGACGTAATGCAGATGCGCGTCGCTGTAGGCATAGTCGCGGGCCTGTACAGTAAGGCTGCTGGCGGCGAGCAACAGGGCAAGACTCAGGCGGATCCAGGGCACGATAAAACCTCAACAGGGATTAAGTCCGGTAGACCTGCGACGGCCTGTCGGGGTTCATCCGATAAAAAATGCGGAACACTCAAGTGCCAGCATGCTCTATAACTGCATGACCTTCATCCTGCCACCTAGTCTAGTGAGGCTTGCCATGCCTGTTATCGTCAATACGCTGAACACCGAGAATTTTCGCCATAGCGTCAACATCAATCAGCATGAACTGTTTACCGACCTGCCCAAGAGCCTGGGCGGCGACGACTCGGCACCCTCGCCCCACGATTACTTCGACGCCGCGCTGGCCTCGTGCAAAGCCCTGACCGTCAAGCTGTATGCACAGAAAAAGAACATCCCCCTGACCGGCGTGACCGTGGAGGTCACCCACGACAGCACCGAGGAGCAAAAAGGCAAGTATAAGCTCAACGTCAAGCTGACCCTCAAGGGCGTACTGACTGATGCCCAGCGCGAAGAACTGCATCGTGTAGCGGACAAGTGCCCGGTACACAAGCTGATGACCACTGCCGAGATCAGCATCGAGACCCGACTTTCGGAAGGCGCCTTCAGCCAATAACACCGATTTCCTGCCGGGCGGGTTATGCTCAAACCCATCGAACCCGCTCAGACAGGGATGCACCATGACTACCGTGATCGTAATTCACCCACGTGCCGAAGATGTCGAGGGCCAGCCTATCCTGCGCCCCCTGCCCTCGCGGGAATGCCGCAGCGTCGGACCTTTCGTGTTCTTCGACCATATGCTCCAGACCCGCTACGCCCCTGGCAGCGGCATGAATATCCGCCAGCATCCGCATATTGGCTTGTCCACCCTCACCTACTTGTTTGAAGGCGAACTCCTGCACAAGGACAGCCTCGGCTCTGATCAGGTGGTCAAGGCCGGTGACGTCAGCTGGATGACCGCCGGCAGCGCCATTGCCCACGTCGAACGCACACCCGAAGCGCTCAAGGCCAAGGGTTTCGAGCTGCATGGCTTGCAGGTGTGGCTGGCCTCGCCCAAGGCACACGAGCAAGGGCCGGGGCATTACAGCCATCACCCCGCCGCCAGCCTGCCGGTCAGTGACAACCTCGGGGTGACGATCCGCCTGATCGCCGGCAGTGGCTTTTGCCTGGAATCACCGGTGCCTGTGCTGTCACCGACGCTGTATGCCGAGGTGCATATGCAAACGGCCACTACCCTGCTGATTCCTGATGAGCATGAGGAACGGGCGGTGTATGTACTCGACGGTGATGCGCAGTTGGAAGGCGACACCTTGGAAGTCCATAGCCTGGTGGTGTTGCCGGCGGGCCAGAGCATGGCGCTGTTTGCCGAGACCGATTGCCACCTGGTGGTCTTCGGCGGCGCGCGGCTGGATGGGCCTCGGCGGATCAACTGGAACTTTGTCGCCAGCGATCCGGCGTTGATCGATCAGGCGCGCCAGCGCTGGGCGGCCGGAGATTGGCCGACGGTGCCGGGGGAAAGCGGGAGAATTGAGTTGCCGCTGAAATAGCTATCGCGGGCAAGCCCACTCCCACATTTATGGTGTTCACAAATCAACATGTGGGAGCGGGCTTGCCCGCGATGAGGCCCTGACAGACGCTGAAGACTCAGCCCTTGAACACTTCATCCAACAAATTGTGCATCGCCTGGAACGCCCGCCCTGCGGTCTTGGCGTCGTACATCATCTTGCCCGGCACATTGGCATGGGGGTCGGTGAACGAATGCACCGCGCCACCGTAGCTCAGCAATTGCCAATCCACCCCGGCCGCGTTCATCTCGTCCTCAAAGGCCGGCAACTGCTCCCTGGGCACCAATGGGTCAGAAGCGCCATGCAGCACCAGTACCGAACCCTTGATGTTCTTCGCGTCCGCCGGGTTGGGCGTGTCGAGGGTGCCATGGAACGACACCGCCGCCTTCAGCGGCGCACCGGTACGTGCCAGCTCCAGGGAGCAGCAACCGCCAAAGCAGAAACCAAAGGTCGCCAGCTTCGAGGTATCGACAGCCGCTTGGGCCTGGCCTTGCAGTTGCGCTAAGGCTGCCTGCATACGTGTGTTCAACAACCCACGGTCATTCTTCAACGGCATCATCGCCGCCCCGGCTTCGTCGCCATTGGATGGGCGCACCTGTTGCCCGTACAGATCAGCGATCAGCACCACATAGCCCTTGGCCACCACGGTCTTGGCGATTTCTTCGGCGCTGGCGCTGACCCCCATCCAGTTCGGTGCCATCAGCAAGCCCGGCAGCGGGCCCTTGTGGCTGGCATCGAAGGCCAGGCGGCTTTCATAAGACTGGCCATCAATCTGATAGACCACGGAACGCACGGTGACTTGGTTCATCATTTTCTCCGGTTGATATCCACAAACGAAAACCCCGCCGAAGCGGGGTTTTCTTGCAGCGTTGTTAAACCGACAGTTCAACCAACAACTTGTTCAGTCGGCGCACGTAGGCGGCCGGGTCTTTCAAGCTGTCCCCTGCGGCCAGGGCCGCCTGGTCGAAGAGGATGTGCGACAGGTCGCCAAAACGCTCTTCGCTCTGCTCGCCGTCGAGTTTCTCGATCAACGGGTGAGCCGGGTTGAACTCGAAGATCGGCTTGGAGTCCGGCACCTTCTGCCCGCTGGCTTCGAGGATCTGGCGCATTTGCATGCCCAGGTCTTGCTCGCCGATGGCCAGGATCGCCGGGGAATCGGTCAGGCGGTGGGAAACCCGTACTTCGCTGACGGCATCGCCCAGGGCGGTCTTGATGCGTTCAACCAGGCCTTCTTTGGACTTGGCCACTTCTTCAGCGGCTTTTTTGTCCTCTTCCGAATCCAGGTTGCCCAGGTCCAGGTCACCACGGGCCACGTCGACGAAGGATTTACCGTCGAACTCGTTGAGGTAGCTCATCAGCCACTCGTCGATACGGTCGGTGAGCAGCAGCACTTCGATGCCTTTCTTGCGGAAGACTTCCAGGTGCGGGCTGTTCTTGACCTGGGCGTAGGTTTCGCCGGTCAGGTAGTAAATCTTGTCCTGGCCTTCCTTGGCGCGTGCCAGGTACTCGGCCAGGGACACCACCTGCTCGCCGTCTTCGCCTTGAGTCGAGGCAAAACGCAGCAGGCCGGCGATTTTTTCCTTGTTGGCGAAATCTTCTGCCGGGCCTTCTTTCATGACCTGGCCGAAGTTTTTCCAGAAGCCCTTGTATTGCTCAGGCTCGTTCTTCGCCAGTTTTTCCAGCATGTCCAACACACGCTTGGTCAGCGCCGTCTTCATCGAATCGATGATCGGGTCTTTCTGCAGGATTTCCCGCGACACGTTCAGCGACAGGTCGTTGGAGTCGACCACACCCTTGATAAAGCGCAGGTACAGGGGCAGGAAGGACTCTGCCTGATCCATCACGAATACGCGCTGCACATACAGCTTCAGGCCTTTGGGCGTTTCACGCTGGTACAGGTCGAACGGAGCACGGGCCGGGACGTACAGCAGCGAGCTGTATTCCAGCTTGCCTTCGACCTTGTTGTGGCTCCAGCTCAGCGGGTTTTCGTAGTCATGGGCGATGTGCTTGTAGAACTCCTGGTATTCCTCGTCCTTGACCTCGGTACGCGGACGGGTCCACAGGGCGCTGGCGCGGTTGACCACTTCCCATTCCTGGGCAGGAGCCTCCTCGCCTTCGGCCGCCGCTTGTTCTTTCGGCAGTTCGATGGGCAACGCGATATGGTCGGAGTACTTCTTGATGATGTTGCGCAGGCGCCAGCCATCGGCGAATTCGTCTTCACCGGACTTGAGGTGCAGCACGATGCGCGTACCGCGGTCTGCCTTGTCGACGGTGGCGATTTCAAATTCGCCCTCGCCTTTGGAAGCCCAGTGCACGCCTTCGCTGGCGTCGAGACCGGCGCGGCGGCTGAACACTTCCACTTTGTCGGCAACGATAAAGGCCGAGTAGAAGCCCACGCCGAACTGGCCGATCAGGTGCGAGTCCTTCTTCTGGTCGCCCGACAGGTTCTTCATGAAATCGGCGGTGCCGGATTTGGCGATGGTGCCCAAATGGGTAATCGCCTCTTCGCGGCTCATGCCGATGCCGTTGTCTTCGAGGGTGACGGTCTTGGCGTCCTTGTCGAAGCTCACACGGATTTTCAGTTCTGCGCCACCTTCCAGCAACTCAGGCTTGGACAGGGCTTCAAAACGTAATTTGTCGACAGCGTCAGAGGCGTTCGAGATCAATTCGCGAAGGAAGATTTCCTTGTTGGAATACAGCGAATGGATCATGAGGTGCAGCAGTTGCTTCACCTCGGTCTGGAAGCCCAGGGTTTCCTTTTGAGTTTCCACACTCATGGTCATCAAACTCCAATTGGATGGCAGTGGCCGCGCCCTAGAGGGTTGGCAGCGGGTTGTCATCAAAGTTGGGGGCTAAGACCAGGATTTCAAGGGTGGCCCTGCTCTTGAATCTTGAAATGCGCGCGAGCAGTGGCAATGGGCTCGGCCGGGGTGCTTTGCCAGGCGGTGATCGCCACATTGGCCACCCGCCGTCCCTGGCGCCACACCTGGCAGGTGGCGTAAGTGTCGCGAAACTGCCCGGCCCGCAGGTAGTCCAGAGAAAAATCGACAATCTTGGGCAGGCCCTTTGCAACCCCCGGGGTGCCCGTGGCCACCCATAAATGAAAGGCCGCCGACAGCTCCATAAAGCCGGCAATCACACCGCCATGGAGGGCCGGCAATATCGGGTTACCAATATTGTCCTTGTTGGCGGGCATGCGAAACAGCAACTCATCCCCCAGGCGCGTGCATTCAACGCCGATCAGTCGGGCATAGGGAATCAGTTCCAGCAGCGCCTTATAGTCGCCCCGGTGATGGGCCTGCTGCATCCGCGTCTTGAATTGGTGGGTCATGCCTGTTCTCCCTTGATACTGCTACCCAGGCCCTTGGTGCCCTTCAGGTGCTTGCCCATGCGCATGAACGTGCCCACCACATGGGCAATCGGCTGCTGGGGGTCATCCTGATACGCAAAGCCACGGGTGAAAATCACATCGGTGGTCACCCGATAGCATTGGGCAAAGCCAAATACGGCCTTGTGCGGCTCGGCCGGGTGCATGTAGTCAATGCGCAAATCCAGGGTGGGGCAGACTTCAAATTCCGGCAGGACGCACAAGGTCGCCATGCCACAGGCCGTGTCCATCAGGGAAGTCAGGGCACCGCCATGGATAATCCCGGTGTGCGGGTCGCCGACGATCTGCGGGCTGTACGGCAAAAGCAAGGTCATGCCGTCCGCGCTCGCATCATGCACCTCAATACCCAGGACCTGGCAGTGACGCAGGGCCGAAACAAAACGTGCGGCACGCTCCAAAAGGGGGCTATCGGTCATTGGATAAAGACTCTTATTAGTAGTGATCCGGTGGAACAAGTACCCCGGAAGAAAGTTCCTTAGCGAAACAGCCTATATATCTGTGAGATTAAAGGAACTAATGCCTGCACCCCATGCTCGAAAGGCCAGTAGATATCTTCAATAAGGAGAAACACCCCATGCGCAAGACTTTCGCCGTTTCCTTGATGTTGGCTGCCACCCTTGGCCTCGCTGCCTGCGATAAAAAATCCGAGGACAAAGCTCAGGATGCAACCCAACACGCTGAACAAGCTCAAGAAAAAATGAGCGAAGCTCAGGATAAAGTGAACGATGCTGCAAAAGAAAACGCTGAAGCCGCCAAAGCCCAAGCTGAATCTGACGCAGCAGCCGCTAAAGAAAATGCTCCTGCTACACCTGCAACCGGTTCTTGATACCACGGTTTAAAAACCATGTTGCAAAAGAAAGCCCGCTTATTAGCGGGCTTTACTTTGGGCGGTATTTTTTGCATAGCCAAACAGCAGGTCGCCAGACTAAGCGGCAATAAACGATCGACTCAGGCGGCTGGCTCTTTATTCGCCTCAGGCAACGGCGCTTCGGTCGGGGTATAGACCATGACTTCCAGCACATCGGAATGAAACTCCCGGCGATACAGCACCAGCACCACCCCGCTGCTCATCAGCATGAACAGCCAGGGGCTGACAAACCAGGCGAGCATGGTCATGCCGAAGTAATAGGAACGCAGGCCGAAGTTGAACTGGTTGGCGGCCATCGATATCACCCGCGCGGCCCGGGAGGCAAAGGCCTTGCGCTCCTGCTCGGAGACATGCCGCTCGCCGACCATGGGCGCCGAGCCGACCAGGATCGCCGCAAAGTTGTACTGGCGCATGCACCAACTGAAGGTAAAAAAGGCATAGACAAACACCAGGGCCAGGCACAACAGCTTGATCTCCGACATGCCCTGGGACGCCTGCTGCACCATGGGAATGTCCGCCAGCAGCGAGACCGCCCGTTCCGAAGCCCCCAGCACGGTCAGGATACCGGCGAGGATGATCAAGGTGCTGGAGGCGAAGAAGGACGCATTGCGCTCCAGGTTACCGATCACACTGGCATCGGCGATGCGGTTGTCGCGCAGCAGCATGCGGCGCATCCAGTCTTCACGATACAGGTGCAGCACACTGGCCAGGCAGGCCGTGTCCCGAGCTTTCCAGCTGGCGTAGCGAGTGTAGCCGCCCCAGCAGATGACGAACCACAGCGCGGCAAGCAAGTGGATCAGGTTGGCTTCGACGAACGACATGCGGGTCCTCTAAACAATAGGGCTGGCTAACTCGGACGATGTGGGAGCTGGCTTGCCTGCGATGGCGTCCCTTCAGTCAGTATCAGGCCGACTGATCTACCGCTATCGCAGGCAAGCCAGCTCCCACACTGACCGTGTTCCTGATCTGCAAAACTCATAACCCCTTCGACGTTAGCCCGCAAAAAAAGACACCGCCGAGCGCCCATAAAAATGCCCCGCACCTGGCGGGGCATTTCGTTGTCAGCGTACAACAGTTCGCTTTAGGCGATGGCTTCGCTGCGCTTGCCCAGCATACGGTCAACCACGACTGCGGCCACCAGGGTGATCACGCAAGGCACCAGCCAGGCCAGGCCTTGCTCGCTCAACGGCAGGTTCGCCATTTGCGCCGGCATCCAGCCCGCCAGGCCCGCGCCCTTGAGGGCGTCGATGGTGCCAAAGATAAACGACACCAGCATCACCGGGCCAAGGATACGGCCATGTTCATGCCAGAAGTCTTTGCAGAAGCTCAGCGCCACCAGCACGATGCACGGCGGGTAGATGGCTGTCAGCACCGGGATCGAGAACGCAATCAGCTTGGTCAGGCCCAGGTTGGACACCAGCAGCGAGAATGCGGCGAGGATCACCACCAGGGTCTTGTAGGACAGTGGCAACACCCGGCTGAAGTACTCGGCGCAGGCACAGGTCAGGCCCACGGCGGTGACCAGGCACGCCAGGGAGATCAGCACCGCGAGGAAGCCGCTGCCCAGGGAGCCAAAGGTGTGTTGTACATAGGCGTGCAATACCGCTGCGCCGTTGGCTGCACCGGCGGCCACTTCATGGCTGCCCGAACCGAGGCGGAACAGGCTGATGTACACCAATGCCAGGCCCAGGCCGGCAATCAGCCCGGCAATGATGGCGTAGCGGGTGATCAACTGTGGCGACTCGACACCCCGGGAGCGGATGGCGTTGACGATCACGATGCCAAACACCAGCGCGCCCAGGGTATCCATGGTCAGGTAACCATTGATAAAACCTTGGGAGAATGGCGCGGCGACGTATTCCGGTGTGGCGACGCCAATATCGCCCGCCGGCAGAGCAAAGGCCGCGATGCCCAGCACCGCCAGCGCAATGATCTTCAGCGGCGCGAGAAAACGCCCGACGGTATCCAACAGGCGCCCTGGGTACAGGGAGATGAAGAACACCAGCAGGAAGTACACCGAGCTGTAGAGGAACAGGGCCAGCGGGCTTTCGCCGGTCAATGGCGCCAGGCCGACTTCAAACGACACCGTCGCGGTACGTGGCGTGGCAAACAGCGGCCCCACGGCCAGGTAGCACGCCGCAGCCAGGATGCCACCGGCGATCTTGCCGATAGGGCTGCTCAATGCATCCATGCCACCGCCGACCTTGGCCAGGGCGATGACCGTGACCACCGGCAGGCCGACGGCAGTGATCAGGAAGCCCAGCGCCGCCATCCAGACATGCGGCCCGGACTGCAAACCAACGATAGGCGGGAAGATGATGTTGCCGGCGCCCACGAACAGGGCAAACGTCATAAAGCCCAGCGCCAGGATATCCTGGCCTTTCAACACTTTCATTTGAGGAAATACCACACTACTGAATCGGAATTTAGAGGGGGATTCCCTATGGATGAGGGAAATACTGCCAGCGCTGATGGGCACCGACTGTTCTAGCGCGCGGCTTCCTTTTGGGAGGCGGACGCATAAAGAGGCCGCAAGAGTACCGAATTTGCCTGACAAACGCACTGTTGCGGGGCGCGCTGTCCGATAAGCGACACGTTGATGTCGCGTTTTCATACTTAACTTGGCAATGCAGTCCACTGTGGGAGCTGGCTTGCCTGCGATGCGGACGGCGCGGTGATCCAGGCAAGCCAAGGTGATGCAATCGCAGGCAAGCCAGCTCCCACAATGGACCGCGTCAATTTCAACAAATGGATATACCCAGAACGCACAAAGGCCACCCGAAGGTGGCCTTTGTGTGGTGAAGCGTCAGTTAAGCGCGAGGCTTACTTGATCGCCCAGCCAGTCAGCTCGGACAAAGCCTTGCCGATGTCTGCCAGCGAACGCACGGTTTTCACGCCTGCGTCTTCCAGGGCAGCAAACTTCTCGTCTGCAGTGCCCTTGCCGCCAGAGATGATTGCGCCAGCATGGCCCATGCGCTTGCCCGCAGGGGCAGTCACACCAGCGATGTAGGAAACAACCGGCTTGGTCACGTGTGCCTTGATGTAGGCAGCCGCTTCTTCTTCAGCCGAACCGCCGATCTCACCGATCATCACGATCGCTTCGGTCTTCGGGTCTTCCTGGAACAGTTTCAGGATGTCGATGAAGTTCGAGCCTGGGATCGGGTCACCGCCGATGCCGACGCAAGTCGACTGACCGAAACCGGCGTCAGTAGTCTGCTTCACAGCTTCGTAGGTCAGGGTGCCGGAACGGGAAACGATACCGACTTTGCCTGGCAAGTGAATGTGACCGGGCATGATGCCGATCTTGCATTCGCCTGGAGTGATCACGCCTGGGCAGTTAGGGCCGATCAGGGTAACACCCAGCTCGTCGCACTTAACTTTAGCGTCCAGCATGTCCAGGGTAGGAATGCCTTCGGTGATGCACACGATCAGCTTGATGCCGCCGAATGCCGCTTCCAGGATGGAATCCTTGCAGAAAGGAGCTGGAACGTAGATCACGCTGGCGGTGGCGCCAGTTTGAGCAACCGCTTCTTTCACGGTGTTGAACACTGGCAGGCCCAGGTGCTCGGTGCCGCCTTTGCCCGGAGTGACGCCACCAACCATCTTGGTGCCGTATTCGAGGGCTTGCTGGGTGTGGAAGCTACCTTGCGAACCGGTAATACCCTGGCAGATAACCTTGGTGTCTTTATTGATCAGGACGCTCATTATTTGCCCTCCGCAGCTTTGACAACTTGTTGAGCAGCGTCGGTCAGGCTGGTAGCAGCGATGATGTTCAAACCGCTTTCTGCCAGTACTTTAGCGCCCAGTTCAGCGTTGTTACCTTCAAGGCGAACAACAACCGGGATTTTCACGCCGACTTCTTTCACTGCACCGATGATGCCTTCGGCAATCATGTCGCAACGAACGATGCCGCCGAAGATGTTGACCAGTACTGCAGCGACGTTGGAGTCGGACAGGATGATCTTGAACGCTTCGGTAACGCGTTCCTTGGTAGCGCCACCACCTACGTCGAGGAAGTTGGCTGGCTTGCCGCCATGCAGGTTGACGATGTCCATGGTACCCATGGCCAGGCCAGCACCGTTGACCATGCAACCGATGTTACCTTCCAGGGCTACGTAGTTCAGCTCGAACTTGGCAGCGTGCGCTTCGCGCGGATCGTCTTGCGACGGATCATGGAAAGTCTTCAGCTTAGGCTGACGGTACATGGCGTTGGCGTCGATGTTGATCTTGGCGTCGAGGCAATGCAGATCGCCGTCAGCCTTGATCACCAGCGGGTTCACTTCCAGCAGGGCCAGATCGTGATCCTGGAACAGTTTGGCCAGACCTACGAAGATCTTGGCGAACTGGGCAACTTGCTTGCCTTCCAGACCCAGCTGGAAAGCCAGCTCGCGACCCTGGAATGGCTGAGCGCCAACCAGTGGATCGATCGTGGCCTTCAGGATTTTTTCTGGGGTTTCGTGAGCGATCTTCTCGATGTCCACGCCACCTTCGGTGGACGCCATGAACACGATGCGACGGCTCGAACGGTCAACGACAGCGCCCAGGTACAGCTCTTTAGCGATATCAGTGCACGATTCAACCAGGATCTTGGTGACTGGCTGGCCATTGGCGTCAGTCTGGTAAGTCACCAGACGCTTGCCCAGCCACTGCTGTGCGAAGGCCTTGGCGTCTTCTTTGCTGCGAACCAGCTTAACGCCGCCCGCTTTACCGCGACCACCAGCGTGGACCTGGGCTTTGACAACCCACTCGCTGCCGCCGATTTTGTCGCAAGCTTCTGCTGCTGCTTCCGGGGTGTCTACTGCGTAACCCTTGGAAACTGGCAGGCCGTATTCAGCGAACAGCTGCTTACCCTGATACTCGTGAAGATTCATGCTTTTTACCGTCTTCGTTAGGTACTGCGCATTCGGCGCTACGCTCATTATGAGTGCCGCGCCACCTGTGACTGCTGCTTGCCCAACTTCACCGCCCTAGGACAGGCAAAGCTGCGCAAGACTGCGTCCAGCGGATATTCCGCGGTGAGTCTTGCGCACAAGGCTCACGACGGGCAACCGCCGTGGTTTCTTATTATCTTGCTTAGCGCTTCTTCTTGTTGGCAATGTGGATGGCATGGCCATTCACTGCCAACGCGGCTTCGTGCAGCGCTTCAGACAGGGTCGGATGGGAGAAGACCATCATGCCGATGTCTTCGGCGCTGGTGCCGAATTCCATACCGATAGCGCCCTGCTGAACCAGCTCTGCTGCGCCTGGGCCAATCACATGCACACCCAGTACGCGGTCGGTCTTGGCATCAGCGATGACTTTGACAAAACCGCCAGTGTCGTTCGCTGCCATGGCACGGCCAGAAGCGGCAAACGGGAAGGTGCCGACGTTAACGTCAACGCCTTCAGCTTTCAACTGCTGTTCGTTCTTACCAACCCATGCAATTTCCGGGTGGGTGTAGATAACCGAAGGGATCAGGTCGTAGTTCATCTGGGTCTTGTGACCCTTGATGCGCTCAACCACCATGATGCCTTCTTCGGACGCCTTGTGCGCCAGCATCATGCCGCGAACCACGTCACCAATGGCGTAGACGCCAGGCACGGTGGTGGCGCAGTGATCGTCAACATGGACAAAGCCACGCTCGTCGATGGTCACGCCGCTGTCAGCTGCCAGCAGATCAGTGGTCACTGGACGGCGACCAACGGCAACGATCAGTTTGTCGAAGGTGATGGTCTGTTCGCCATCCTTGTCGGTGTAGGTCACGACCACTTCTTCGCCGTTGACTTTAGAACCGGTCACACGGGCGCCCAGCTTGATATCCAGACCTTGCTTGGTCAGGGTTTTCAGCGCTTCTTTGGACACGGCGGTGTCGGCAGCCAGCAGGAACGTGTCCAGGGCTTCCAGTACGGTCACTTGCGAACCCAGGCGGGACCAGACCGAACCCAGTTCCAGGCCGATCACGCCAGCGCCGATCACGCCCAGGCGTTTGGGTACCGATTGGAATTCCAGGGCGCCGGTCGAATCAACGATCACGTTCTGGTCGACTGGAGCCGGTGGAATGTCGATTGGACGCGAACCTGGCGCCAGGATCACGTTCTCGGCTTCGATGATTTCGGTCGAACCGTCTGGCTTGGTGATTTCAACTTTCTTGCCGGCCAGCAGTTTGCCGTGACCTTGCAGGGAAGTGACGCCATTGGCCTTGAACAGGGTAGCAACGCCAGAGGTCAGGCCTTTGACGATGTTGGCCTTGCGGCCGACCATGGCTGGCACGTCCATGGTCACGCCAGCGTGGTTGATGCCGTGGATGGCAAAACCGTCCTGGGCTTCGTGGAATTTCCAGGAGCTGTCCAGCAGCGCCTTGGAAGGAATGCAACCAACGTTCAGGCAGGTACCGCCCAGGGCCAGTTTGCCTTCCTTGTCGGTGTATTTTTCGATGCAAGCAGTCGAGAGGCCCAGTTGAGCGGCCTTGATGGCGGCCACGTAGCCGCCAGGGCCCGCACCGATCACTACAACGTCAAATTTCTGTGTCATGAAAATAGATCCTCTATTTGCGACAAGCTTTTAGCTCCAAGCTGCAAGCCAAGCTGATTTTTCCTACAGCTTGTAGCCCGCAACTTGAAGCTGCTTCTATCAGATATCCAGGAGCAGGCGAGCCGGGTCTTCCAGCAGATTCTTGATGGTCACCAGGAACGTAACGGCTTCTTTACCGTCGATCAGGCGGTGATCGTAGGACAGTGCCAGGTACATCATCGGACGGATCACGACCTGGCCGTTGATGGCCATCGGACGCTGGATGATGTTGTGCATGCCCAGGATCGCGGCCTGTGGCGGGTTGACGATCGGGGTCGACATCATCGAACCGAAGGTACCACCGTTGGTGATGGTGAAGGTACCACCGGTCATCTCGTCGATGGTCAGCTTGCCGTCACGGGCTTTCTTGCCGAATCCGGCGATACCGCCTTCGATTTCAGCCAGGCTCATCAGCTCGGCGTTACGCAGGACCGGCACCACCAGGCCACGGTCGCTGGACACGGCAACACCGATGTCAGCGTAGCCGTGGTAAACGATGTCGCTGCCGTCGATGGAAGCGTTGACTGCCGGGAAGCGTTTCAGCGCTTCGGTGGCCGCTTTCACGAAGAACGACATGAAGCCCAGGCGCACGCCGTTGTGGGACTTCTCGAACAGGTCCTTGTACTTCGAGCGCAGGGCCATGACTTCAGTCATGTCTACTTCGTTGAACGTGGTCAGCATGGCCATGTTCGACTGTGCTTCAACCAGGCGCTTGGCCACGGTGGCGCGCACGCGGGTCATCGGCACGCGCTTCTCGGTGCGGTCGCCAGCGGCGAACACAGGCGCAGCGGCCGCCGGGGCAGCAGCCTTGGCAGGCGCGGCAGCCGGCGCGTTTTTCTTGGCTTCAATAGCGGCAACCACGTCTTCCTTGGTCACGCGGCCGTCTTTGCCGGTGCCCTTGATGGAAGCCAGGTTGATGCCGTTTTCCTCGGCCAACTGACGCGCAGCCGGGGCAGCGATCGGGTCTTGTGCATCAGCCGCCGGAGTGGCAGCCGGAGCCGAAGCAGCAGGGGCCGCTGGAGCTGGGGCCGGAGCGGCAGCACCGCCCTCAACGATGGTGCCCAGGACTTCGTCGGACAGGACAGTATCGCCTTCGTTCTTGATGATTTCGCCCACTACGCCGTCAGCGGTGGCCAGCACTTCCAGAACGACTTTGTCGGTTTCGATGTCGACGATCAGTTCGTCACGCTTGACGGCCTCGCCTGGTTTCTTGTGCCAGGTGGCAACGGTGCCATCAGCAACCGATTCCGGGAATGTCGGGGTTTTGATTTCGATAGCCATTATCTGCGGTCCTTAAAATTCGGTTTCAGTCAGCGCGAATACGTTAAACAGTGAACGCATCTTGCAGCAGTTTTTCCTGCTGCTCGGCGTGCATCGACGCATAACCACATGCAGGTGCAGCAGAAGCATCACGACCGGCGTACTCCAGGCCCAGGGCCTTGTTGTGGTTGCCGATGCTGCGACGCAGGTGATGCTGGCTGCTGTACCACGCGCCCTGGTTCATCGGTTCTTCCTGACACCACACCACATGGGTGAGGTTGGTGTAAGGCGCAATGGCCTCCATCAGGTCGTCTTCCGGGAACGGGTAAAGCTGCTCGATACGCACGATGGCGATGTCTTCGCGGCCTTCGGCACGACGTTTTTCCAGCAAGTCGTAGTAAACCTTGCCGCTGCACAGGATCAGGCGAGTGACCTTGGCGGCGTCCAGGGTGTCGATTTCCGAAATAACGGTCTGGAACGAACCGTCGGCCAGGTCTTCCAGGGTCGAGATGGCCAGTTTGTGACGCAACAGCGACTTCGGTGTCAGCACGACCAGCGGCTTGCGCAGCGGGCGGATCACCTGGCGACGCAGCAAGTGGTAGATCTGGGCCGGGGTAGTCGGCACGCACACCTGGATATTGTGCTCGGCGCACAATTGCAGGTAACGCTCCAGACGGGCCGAGGAGTGCTCCGGCCCCTGACCTTCATAACCGTGTGGCAGCAACATGGTCAGACCGCACAGACGGCCCCACTTGTGCTCGCCGCTGGTGATGAACTGGTCGATCACCACCTGGGCACCGTTGGCGAAGTCGCCGAACTGGGCTTCCCAGATCACCAGCGCGTTTGGCGTGGTGGTCGAGTAACCGTATTCAAACGCCAGTACGGCTTCCTCGGACAGGAACGAATCGTACAGGTCGAAACGCGGCTGGCCTTCGTACAGGTGTTGCAGCGGTACGTAGGTGCTGGCGTCTTTCTGGTTGTGCAAGACCGCGTGACGGTGCGAGAACGTACCACGGCCGATGTCCTGGCCGGTCATGCGGATCGGGTGACCTTCAAACGCCAGGGTCGCGTATGCCATGGTTTCGGCATAACCCCAGTTGATCGGCAGGCCGCCGGCCTGCATCTTCTGACGGTCTTCGTAGATCTTCGCAACCTGGCGCTGGACCACGAAGCCATCCGGGATTTCCAGCAGTTTGGCGGACAGTTCCTGCAGGGTCTTCAGATCGAACGAGGTGTCGTGACGTGCAGTCCAGGCATGGCCCAGGTATGGACGCCAGTCCACGAACAGCTCTTTGTTCGGCTCTTTGACCAGGCTTTTTACTACATGCAGACCGTTGTCCAGGGCGTTGCGGTATTCATCGATCTTCGCCTGAACACGCGCTTCGTCCAGCACGCCGGCCTTGGTCAGGCTTTCGGCGTACAGCTCACGGGTGGTGCGCTGCTTGCTGATCTGCTGGTACATCAACGGCTGGGTGCCGCTAGGCTCATCCGCTTCGTTGTGACCGCGACGGCGGTAGCAGACCAGGTCAATCACCACATCGCGCTTGAACTGCATGCGGTAGTCAATGGCCAGCTGGGTCACGAACAGTACGGCTTCCGGGTCATCCCCATTCACATGGAGGATCGGCGCCTGGATCATCTTGGCAACGTCGGTCGCGTACTCGGTAGAGCGCGCGTCCAGCGGGTTGCTGATGGTGAAACCCACCTGGTTGTTGATGACGATGTGGACGGTACCGCCGGTCTTGAAGCCGCGGGTCTGCGACATCTGGAACGTTTCCAGGACCACGCCTTGACCGGCGAATGCCGCGTCACCGTGGATGGAAATCGGCAGTACCTTCTCACCGGTGGCGTCGTTACGACGATCCTGGCGAGCACGTACCGACCCCTCGACCACTGGAGAAACAATTTCCAGGTGGGATGGGTTGAATGCCATGGCCAGGTGGACTTCGCCGCCGGTGGTCATCACGTTGGACGAGAAGCCCTGGTGGTATTTAACGTCACCGGAACCCAACTCGACCTTCTTCTTGCCCTCGAACTCGTCGAACAGTTCACGTGGGTTCTTGCCGAAGGTGTTGACCAACACGTTCAGACGGCCACGGTGAGCCATGCCGATCACGACTTCCTTGGTGCCGTAGGAACCGGAACGCTGGATCAACTCGTCGAGCATCGGAATCAGGCTCTCGCCGCCTTCCAGGCCGAAACGCTTGGTGCCCGGGTATTTGGTGCCCAGGTATTTTTCGAGGCCCTCGGCAGCGGTCACGCGCTCAAGCAGGTGGCCACGCACATCGGCGGACAGCACCGGACGGCCACGCACGCCTTCCAGGCGATGCTGGAACCAGTGGCGCTGCTCGGAATCGGTGATATGCGTGAACTCAGCGCCAATGGTGCGGCAATATGTCTGCTGCAACGCTTCGTGAATTTCGCGTAGGCTCGCTTCCTCTTTGCCGATGAACAGGTCGCCGGCACGGAAGGTCGTATCAAGATCGGCATTGGTCAAGCCGTAGTGATTGATCGACAGGTCTGCAGGTGCAGAGCGCTGCCACAGCCCCAGCGGATCAAGCTGGGCTGCCTGGTGGCCACGCATACGGTAGGCCTGGATCAGTCGCAGTACTTCAACTTGCTTCTTCTCATGCTCACTGCTCACGCTCCCGGCGGAAACCGGTTGGGCGCGGCGCTGGTTCTTTGCCAGCAGCACGAAATGATCGCGAATTGCAGCATGCGATACATCGGTTGCAGCGTTGCCATCTGAAGGCAACTTCTGAAAATAGGTGCGCCATTCTTCTGGCACAGCGTTAGGGTCGTGCAGGTAGAGCTCATAGAGCTCTTCCACATAGGCAGCATTACCACCGTCTAAGGTGCTGCTGTTCCACATGCGCTGCATCACGCTTTCTTGCATGCTTGGTCACCCTCAATTTGGGGACACCACCGGCGAAAACACCGAGTTTGCTTGCAAAAGGCCAAGTGCAGCGACCAAAACAAGCCACTTAGGATCACGCTGATAGTTCGGGTACCAACCCGAATGCCCCTGCTTGTCTCATTTCTTCAAAATAAGAGCTGCGGCTTTGTAAGTCGCTGCTCAAGTTAAAACTACGGCGCCGGTTGAAGCCTGCGCCGTAGCATTTACGGGCACAACGGTCCTGCTTTTACTACAACGTCTTACACGCCGCTTTGCAGCAGCATGTTACGGATATGACCAATGGCCTTAGTCGGGTTCAGGCCTTTGGGACATACGTTGACGCAGTTCATGATCCCGCGGCAGCGGAATACGCTGAACGGGTCATCCAGTGAGGCCAGACGCTCGGACGTCTTGGTGTCACGGCTGTCTGCCAGGAAGCGATAGGCTTGCAGCAGTGCAGCCGGACCCAGGAACTTGTCCGGGTTCCACCAGAAGGACGGGCAAGAGGTCGAGCAGCAAGCGCACAGGATGCACTCGTACAGACCGTCGAGCTTCTCGCGCTCTTCCGGGGACTGCAGACGCTCGATGGCCGGAGCCGGCGTGTCGTTCTGCAGGAATGGCTTAACCTTCTCGTATTGCTTGTAGAAGATGCTCATATCGACGACCAGGTCACGGATAACCGGCAAACCTGGCAGCGGACGGACAACGAGCTTGCCCTTCTTGACCACGGCAGACAGCGGCGTGACACACGCCAGGCCGTTTTTGCCGTTGATGTTCATGCCGTCGGAGCCGCAGACACCTTCACGGCAAGAGCGACGATAGGAGAAACCTTCGTCCTGCTCTTTGATCAGGGCCAGCACATCCAGCACCATCAGGTCTTTACCACCGGTATCGACCTCAAATTCCTGCATGAACGGCGCGGCGTCCTGATCAGGGTTGTAGCGATAAACACTGACTTTCAACATGGCAGCCACCCTTAGTAAGTCCGAATCTTCGGTTCAAACGTCGGAACCGTCTTCGGCGAGAAGTTCACGGCACGCTTGGTTACGCGCTTGTCACCCGGGAAGTACAGGGTGTGGCACAACCAGTTTTCGTCATCGCGATCTTCAAAGTCTTCACGAGCGTGAGCGCCACGGGATTCCTTACGAACCTCGGCGGCAATCGCCGTTGCTTCAGCCACTTCCAGCAGGTTTTGCAGCTCAAGGGCTTCGATACGAGCGGTGTTGAACGCCTGGCTCTTATCGTTGATCTTGACGTTGGCAATCCGCTTGCGCAGGTCGGCCAGCTGGGCAATGCCCTTCTGCATGTATTCGCCAGTACGGAATACACCGAAGTAGTTCTGCATGCAGCTTTGCAGCTCGCGACGCAGGGTTGCCACGTCTTCGCCATCCGTGCGCTCGTTCAGCGCGTTCAGGCGAGCCAGGGCCGCCTCGATGTTGGCGTCGGTGGCATCATCGTATTCGATACCGTCGGTCAGCGCCTTTTCCAGGTGCAGGCCGGCAGCGCGGCCGAATACCACCAGGTCGAGCAGCGAGTTGCCGCCCAGGCGGTTGGCACCGTGAACCGATACGCAAGCCACTTCGCCCACGGCGAACAGACCATGAATGATCTCGTCCACGCCTTCGGCGTTCTGGGTGATCGCCTGGCCATGAATGTTGGTCGGCACGCCGCCCATCATATAGTGGCAAGTTGGAACTACTGGAACCGGAGCAACCACCGGGTCAACGTGGGCGAAAGTCTTGGACAGCTCGCAAATACCTGGCAGGCGGCTGTGCAGCACTTCCTCGCCCAGGTGATCGAGTTTCAACATCACGTGGTCGCCGTTCGGGCCGCAACCGTTGCCGGCGATGATTTCTTTCACCATCGAACGGGCAACCACGTCACGACCGGCAAGGTCCTTGGCGTTCGGAGCATAACGCTCCATGAAACGCTCGCCGTGCTTGTTGATCAGGTAACCGCCTTCACCACGGCAACCTTCTGTAACCAGTACACCGGCGCCGGCGATGCCGGTTGGGTGGAACTGCCACATTTCGATGTCTTGTACCGGCACGCCTGCACGCAGGGCCATGCCAACGCCGTCACCGGTGTTGATCAGGGCGTTGGTGGTCGACGCGTAGATACGACCTGCACCGCCCGTCGCCAGCACGGTAGCCTTGGCGCGAATGTAGGTGGTTTCACCGGTTTCGATGCAAATAGCGATCACGCCGACGAATGCGCCGTCCTGGTTTTTTACCAGGTCAACAGCGTAGTACTCGTTCAGGAACGTGGTGCCGGCTTTCAGGTTGCCCTGATACAGGGTGTGCAGCAGGGCGTGACCGGTACGGTCGGATGCCGCGCAGGTACGGGCAGCCTGGCCGCCTTTACCGTAGTCCTTGGACTGGCCGCCGAATGGACGCTGGTAGATGCGACCCTGTTCGGTGCGGGAGAACGGCAGCCCCATGTGGTCCAGCTCGAACACCGCAGCCGGGCCTTCCTGACACATGTATTCGATAGCGTCCTGGTCACCGATATAGTCGGAACCCTTGACGGTATCGTACATGTGCCAGCGCCAGTCATCGTTCGGGTCGGCAGACGCGATGGCGCAGGTGATGCCGCCCTGGGCCGAGACGGTGTGGGAACGGGTCGGGAACACCTTGGTGATCACGGCTGTCTTGTGACCGCCCTGGGCCAGCTGCAGTGCAGCGCGCATGCCGGCGCCGCCGCCACCAATAATGATGGCGTCAAAAGAAATCGTTGGAATGTTAGCCATGAATCAGATACCCCAGAGAATCTGCACACCCCAGACGAAGTAAGCGAACATCGCGACGCCGCATACTGCCTGGAAAAGGAAACGTACTGCAGTCGCGGACTTGCCCAGCGCCATCGGCGTCAGGTAGTCGGTCGCGATGGTCCACATGCCGACCCAGGCGTGAGCGCCCAGGGCCACAAGGGCGAGCAGACTGAAGATACGCATCCCGTTGTGGGAGAACAGACCGTGCCATTGGGCGTAGCCAATGCCAGGGTTTGCAACGAGGTACCCGATCAGGAAAATGAAATAAGCCGCGAGAACGACCGCAGACACTCGCTGTGCCATCCAGTCATAGAGGCCCGAACGCGATAGGTTCGTAACGCTGGTTACCATATCCAAACTCCTGCCAGAACGATCAGCACCACGGAAATGGCGATGATGATTTTCGAGCCCAGGCGGCCGCCTTCCAGCGTCTCACCGATGCCCATGTCCATGATCAAGTGGCGCACACCGGCTACCAGGTGATACAGCAGAGCGGACAGGAGGCCCCATGCTACGAACTTGGCCAGCGGGCTGGTCAAGCATGCCTTCACCTCGGCGTATCCTTCCTCGGAACCCAGGGATTTGCTCAATGCATAAAGCATGATGCCCAGGCCCAGGAACAGGATGATGCCGGAAACACGGTGCAGGAACGACGTAACGCCGGTGATGGGGAGTTTGATGGTCCTTAGGTCTAGGTTTACAGGTCGTTGGCTATTCACGGCTTTTTTTCACACTGAAGAGCCCCTAACAATCAGGGCAAAGTTGTTGGGGAGTGCACTGGTCAGGTAAGCACCACCCAGGGAGTGCGACCCCCAATGAAAGCAAGCCCAAAAGCCCTTGGCGGTCGGTGGCCGAGTATAGACAGTTAGGCTACTAATGACAACGCGCACTCCTCACCCTAATAGCTGATTGCGCTGACGGGATAAAAGGCGTAAACGGCAGGCAATTTCGAGGAAAAAGTACGGTTAAAGCCTTCTGGAGCAAGACTTTAGGCAAATTGACATTCGGATTTATATCAATATAGTGGTGCGGGCCCTGCGTGGGGGGTCTGTCTGATGATTTGAAGCATAAATAGGAGGCCACATGGCTGACAAAAAAGCGCAGTTGATCATCGAGGGCGCAGCCCCCGTCGAGCTGCCCATTTTAACCGGCACCGTTGGTCCCGATGTTATCGACGTACGGGGCCTGACGGCCACGGGCCGTTTTACTTTCGACCCAGGTTTCATGTCGACCGCCTCTTGCGAGTCGAAGATTACCTATATCGACGGCGATAATGGCATTTTGCTACATCGCGGCTACCCGATCGAACAACTGGCCGAGAAATCGGACTACCTGGAAACCTGCTACCTGCTGCTAAATGGCGAATTGCCAACAGCCGAGCAAAAAGCCCAGTTTGTCAGCACCGTGAAGAACCACACCATGGTTCACGAGCAGTTGAAGACCTTCTTCAACGGCTTCCGTCGCGACGCCCACCCGATGGCCGTCATGTGCGGCGTCGTCGGCGCCCTGTCGGCCTTCTATCACGACTCCCTGGACATCAATAACCCGCAGCATCGCGAAATCTCCGCGATCCGCCTGGTTGCCAAGATGCCCACCCTGGCCGCCATGGTTTACAAGTACTCCATGGGCCAGCCCATGATGTACCCGCGCAACGACCTGACGTACGCGGAAAACTTCCTGCACATGATGTTCAACACCCCGTGCGAGATCAAACCGATCAGCCCGGTGCTGGCCAAGGCCATGGATCGGATCTTCATCCTCCATGCCGACCACGAACAGAACGCCTCGACGTCCACCGTGCGCCTGGCAGGCTCCTCGGGCGCCAATCCGTTCGCCTGTATCGCCGCCGGCATCGCCGCACTGTGGGGCCCTGCCCACGGCGGTGCGAACGAAGCCGTCTTGACTATGCTCGATGAAATCGGCGATGTGTCCAACATCGACAAGTTCATCGCCAAGGCCAAGGACAAGAACGATCCGTTCAAGCTGATGGGCTTCGGTCACCGGGTCTACAAGAACCGCGACCCACGCGCCACCGTGATGAAGCAGACCTGCGACGAAGTGTTGAAGGAACTGGGGATCAACAACGATCCGCAACTCGAACTGGCCATGCGCCTGGAAGAGATCGCGCTGACCGACCCGTACTTCATCGAACGCTCGCTGTACCCGAACGTCGACTTCTACTCGGGGATCATCCTCAAGGCGATCGGCATTCCAACCAGCATGTTCACCGTGATCTTCGCCCTGGCGCGGACCGTGGGCTGGATCTCTCACTGGAAGGAAATGCTCTCCAGCCCGTACAAGATTGGCCGCCCGCGCCAGCTGTACACCGGCTACGAGTCGCGTGACATTACCAAGCTGGAAGACCGCAAGTAAGCATTCAACTGCTTAGCTGCATTGAGAACGGCCTCCCTTAGTGGAGGCCGTTTTTGTTTGTGCTGCCTGACAGGCCGCTTTCGCGAGCAAGCCCGCTCCCACAGTTGACCGCATTTCAAAGGATGAACGCGGCCAACTGTGGGAGATTCTGATCGTTCCCACGCTCCGCGTGGTAACGCCTCCCGTGACGCTCCGCGTCACCTGGCTGAGGGACGCGGAGCGTCCGAGGCTGCATTCCCACGCGGAGCGTGGGAACGATCAAACCCCAGGCAAAAAAATGCCCCGGCCTGTCGACCGGGGCATTTCTTATTGAGCGACAAGCTTAGTGGTTAACCGCCCCGCTCGCCCCCAGGCCAGTCTGCGAACGCACAAACTGCGGGAAGTACAACGCACGCTCCTTCACCGCCGCCGCCGATTTGTCGGTGATGGAGAAGAACCAGATACCCACGAACGCAATGATCATCGAGAACAGCGCCGGGTATTCGTACGGGAAGATCGCTTTTTCATGGTGCAGGATCGAGACCCAGATGGTCGGGCCAAGGACCATCAGGCCCACGGCACTGACCAGGCCCAGCCAGCCGCCAATCATCGCGCCACGGGTGGTGAGGTTTTTCCAGTACATGGAAAGCAGCAGCACCGGGAAGTTACAACTGGCCGCAATGGAGAACGCCAGGCCGACCATGAACGCAATGTTCTGGCTTTCAAACAGGATACCCAAGCCAATCGCCAGGACTGCCAGGGCGATGGTGGTGATCTTCGACACGCGAATCTCATCCTTCTCGTTGGCCTTGCCTTTCTTGATCACGCTGGCATACAGGTCATGGGACACCGCCGAAGCACCCGCCAGGGTCAAGCCGGCAACCACTGCCAGGATAGTGGCAAACGCCACGGCCGAGATGAAGCCCAGGAAGATACTGCCGCCCACCGCGTTGGCCAGGTGCACCGCCGCCATGTTGTTACCGCCCAACAGAGCGCCTGCCGCATCCTTGAACGCCGGGTTGGTGCTGACCAGCAGAATCGCGCCGAAGCCGATGATAAAGGTCAGGATATAGAAGTAGCCGATAAAGCCTGTGGCATACAGCACACTCTTGCGGGCTTCTTTCGCGTCACTCACGGTGAAGAAGCGCATCAGGATGTGTGGCAGGCCAGCGGTACCGAACATCAGGGCCAGGCCGAGAGAGAACGCCGAGATCGGGTCTTTCACCAGGCCGCCGGGGCTCATGATCGCCTCACCTTTAGGGTGAACCTTGACCGCCTCGGAGAACAGCATATTGAAGTCGAAGTTGACGTGCTTCATCACCATCAGCGCCATGAACGAGGCACCGGACAGCAGCAGCACTGCCTTGATGATCTGTACCCAGGTGGTCGCCAGCATGCCACCGAACAACACATAGAGGCACATCAGGATCCCCACCAGGATCACCGCCACATGGTAATCAAGGCCGAACAGCAGTTGGATCAGCTTGCCCGCGCCGACCATCTGCGCGATCAGGTAGAACGCCACCACCACCAGCGAACCACAAGCCGACAGGCTGCGGATCTGGGTTTGCCCGAGGCGATAGGACGCCACGTCGGCAAAGGTGTATTTGCCCAGGTTACGCAGGCGCTCGGCGATCAGGAACAGAATGATCGGCCAGCCCACCAGGAAGCCGATCGAGTAGATCAGGCCGTCGTAGCCGGAGGTGAACACCAGCGCGGAAATCCCCAGGAAGGACGCCGCCGACATGTAGTCGCCAGCAATCGCCAGGCCGTTCTGGAAACCGGTGATCTTGCCGCCAGCGGCATAGTAGTCGGCCGCCGAGTTGTTACGCTTGGACGCCCAGTAGGTAATGCACAAGGTTGCACCGACGAAGGCGACAAACATCACGATCGCCGCGATGTTCAACGGTTGCTTGTGCACTTCACCGGTCAATGCGTCCGCCGCCCAAACGGCAGGTGCAAAAAGCGAAGCGCCGAATACAACCAATAGACGACGGATCATTGCGCAGCCTCCTTGAGAATCGCATTGTTCAGGTCGTCGAATTCGCCATTGGCGCGTCGCACGTAGATGCCTGTGAGCACAAAGGCCGAGACAATCAGCCCGATCCCGATCGGGATTCCCCAGGTGATGGATGATTCAGGGCTGATCTTGGCCCCCAGGACTTGGGGCCCATAGGCGATCAACAGGATGAATCCAGAGTACAGCCCAAGCATGATCGCCGAGAGAATCCAGGCGAACCTTTCCCTTTTTTTCACCAGCTCCTTGAAGCGCGGGCTGTTTTGAATCGAGAGGTAAATGCTGTCGTTCATTGTTTTTATCCTCGCAGCACAGCTTTTTTATTATTGGAACATATCCACTGTATGCGGCTGCGGGAGAGGTTCCAGACGACCTTAGTCTTAGAACCGGTGTAGCGAGGGCTTACGGCGCGACAGAAACAATTGTAGGTGGGAGCGGGCTTGCCCGCGATGGCAGCGTATCAGTCACCGAATGTATCGGCTGAAAAATCGCCATCGCGGGCAAGCCCGCTCCCACACAAAGCCCGTTCCTACAGTTTTTTGGGGGAGGTTATGGAGCAGTCCACTCAGCCACACGCTCAGGGTGCTTGGCCACCCAATCCTTGGCCGCCACATCAGGCTTGGCGCCTTCCTGGATGGCCAGCATCACTGCGCCGATTTCATCCTTGGAGGCCCACTGGAATTTCTTCAGGAACGCCGCCACTTCCGGGGCTTTCTTTTCCAGGCCCTTGCTGCCAATGCTGTTGACGGTCTCGGCGGCGCCATAAATGCCCTTGGGGTCGTCAAGGAAACGCAGTTTCCATTTGGCGAACATCCAGTGTGGCACCCAGCCAGTCACCGCGATGGAGTCCTGCTTGTCTTCGGCACGGGTCAATTCCGCGATCATCGCCGCCCCGGAGCTGGCTTGCAGCTTGTAGTCCAGGCCATATTGCTTGATGACTTCGTCCGTCTTGAGCATCACGCCTGAACCGGCATCGATGCCCACGATCTTGTTCTTGAAGGTGGTGTCGGTCTTCAAGTCCTCGATGGACTTGGCCTTGACGTACTCCGGCACGATCAAGCCGATCTTCGCCTCCTTGAAGTTGGGGCCGTAGTCGACCACCTTGTCCTTGTTCTTGGTCCAATACTCGCCATGGGTCGCTGGCAGCCAGGCCGAGAGCATGGCGTCGAGCTTGCCGGTGGCCACGCCCTGCCACATGATCCCGGTGGCGACCGCCTGCAGTTTCACCTCATAACCGAGCTTTTGCCTGATCACTTCGGCGGCCACATGGGTGGTGGCGACGCTGTCCGACCAACCGTCCACATAGCCGATGCTCAGGGTCTTGCTGTCGGCGCTGGCCAGTGTGGCGCTCATCGCAACTACCAAGGTGGCAGCTGCGCCCAAAAGTCGTCGCATCTTCATAGTGCATCCCCGAAAGTGCTGCGCCCGACGGATGCCGAGCGACGTCAACCTGTTGCTCTGTGGTGCCATTGGATCATCAACCTGCCGCCCCTGCGGACCTGCTCTGGCTACGACCTCGGTTGAGCAAGAAACGACATCACAAAGCCAGCAAGCCGTTTCATCGGAAAAACCGTAAAAATTCCGCCCGGACTTTGCATGTCAAAATTATGCGGTCGCCCTGAAAACCGGCAAATACAGGTAAGATGCGCGGCTTTGCTCCCTGACGGCGTGACCATGACCACGACTGCCCGCTTCCCCTTCCTGCCTTATATATTCGCCCTGTTGCTCGGCCTGTTTGCGCTCGGTGGCTACTGGTACGGCCTCGGCCAACCGATGCTGCTGCCGGATGTGGCCAGCACCAGCCACAAGCTGCAATGCGCGTCCTACACACCCTTCGACAAGGACCAATCGCCGTTCGACCAGCCGTTCAAACTGCGCCCCGCGCGCATGGACGCCGACCTGGCCCTGCTGGCCACACGCTTTGAGTGCATCCGCACCTATTCCCAGGCCGGCCTTGAGGCCTTGCCCGAGCTGGCGCGCAAACACGGCCTGAAGTTGATGATCGGTGCCTGGGTCAACAGCAACCCGGTGGACACCGCCAAGGAAGTCGACCTGCTGATCGCCTCGGCCAATGCCAACCCCGACGTGGTCACATCGGTGATCGTCGGCAATGAAGCCCTGCTGCGCAAGGAAATCACCGCCACCCAGTTGGTGAAGTTGATCGAAAAGGTCAAAAGCCAGATCCAGCAGCCGGTCACCTATGCCGATGTCTGGGAGTTCTGGCTGCAACACCCGGAAATGGCCCCGGCGGTGGATTTCCTGACCATTCACTTATTGCCCTACTGGGAAGATGACCCGGCGGGGATCGACCAGGCCCTGCGCCATGTCGGCGATATCCGCCAGACCTTCGGCAATCGTTTTGCCCCCAAGGACGTGATGATTGGTGAAACCGGCTGGCCCAGCGAGGGTCGCCAGCGGGAAACCGCCGTGCCCAGCCGGGTCAACGAAGCCAAGTTCATTCGCGGCTTCGTCGCCATGGCCGAGGCCAACGGCTGGCACTACAACCTGATCGAAGCCTTTGACCAACCCTGGAAACGCGCCAGCGAAGGCGCGGTCGGCGGCTACTGGGGGCTGTTTGATGCCGATCGCCAGGACAAGGGCATCCTGGCCGGCCCGGTCACCAACGTGCCGTACTGGCCAGTATGGCTGGGCGTTGGCGGGCTGATCCTGCTGGGCACCCTGGTGCTCGGCGGGCGTGTGCGCAGCACCCGCGCCGCGTTGTTGCTGCCGCTGTTGGGCACAGTGGCGGCGGGCTCGATCGGCAGTTGGGCCGAATTGACCCGGGTGACGGCACGCTTTACCGATGAATGGATCTGGGCCGGGCTACTGCTGGCCCTGAACCTGCTGGTGCTGGCCCATGGGGCCTTGGCCTTGAGCGCTCGCCAGGGTTGGCGCGCCCGGGCCTTCGCCTGGCTGGAGCAGCGGGCCGGCTGGCTGATTGCAATGGCCGGGTTCGCTGCGGCGGTGATGATGCTGGCGCTGGTGTTCGACCCACGCTACCGCAGCTTCCCCAGCGCCGCCCTGCTGCTGCCGGCGCTGGTCTACCTGCTGCGCCCGGTCAGCGGGCCACGGCGGGAAATCGCCCTGCTGACCTTCATCATTGGCGCCGGCATTGCACCGCAGCTGTACCAGGAAGGCTTGATGAACCAGCAGGCGCTGGGTTGGGCGCTGGTCAGTGTGTTGATAGTTGCAGCCTTGTGGCGTTGCCTGCGGGTGCGCAAGGCTTGAGATTGCTATCGCGGGCAAGCCCACTCCCACATTTTGATCTGTGAATACATTCAAATGTGGGAGCAGGCTTGCCTGCGATTGGCCCTATCAGACAGCCCGAGGCGCCCTGACCAACCGCAACCCGGCAATCACCAGCGCAAACACCGCAAAATTGGTGTTGTACAACGCCAATGCCGGGATCCCGAACGCCAACCCCAGCACCGCCAAGCCCCAACCGGCACGGCCTGGTACAAAAAACGCCAGGACCGATGTGGCCAACGCGGCCCAGCCCAACACCCGAAAGTGAATCATCAGGCCCAGGTTGGCCCGCAACTGGCACTCCCAGCGGCTGGCATCGCCAGCGCAGAGGCCCACCCACTGCCCATCTTCCATAAACCCATAACGGGCGCCATAACTGGCGGCCAGCCATAACGGCAAGGCCAACAGCAGCAGGATCAGCGGCAAACGAGGGGACATACGGGCACTCCGATAGGCGAAAACGGCGCCCAGCTTAATCTCCCCGGGGCCATTGGCAAGGGTTGCGCATAGATAACTGTTCATCAAAGCGTGCCAAAGTGTATCGTCTGCCTACTATTACCTCGATTCCTACGTTTTTTTCCGATATTTAGTGCCGATGGCTGGCACTTCGGCGATAACGCGGTGGTCATAGCCTGCGAACTTCATTAAGCACGTTTCCTCTTAGGGATTTAGTCATGCTCCGTTCCTTGCGCTGTGCTGCCCTGTTGGGTAGCCTTTTTCTGAGTGCGTCAGCACTGGCGGTTGATGTCGACCCGGCCAGCTATGGCTACCCTTTGACCAACCCGTTTGAAGCGACCATCGCCACGACGCCCCCGGATCTGCGGCCGGATTTGCCATCCATCGATGACATCAACCAGTCCGACTACAGCCTGACCATGCGCCCGGAGCGTGAGTTCAGCCTGCCCGCCAACTTCTGGCCGGTGAAGAAGCTCACCTACCGCATTGCCAAACAAGACCGCGCCGCACCGCTGATCTTCCTGATCTCCGGCACCGGTGCGCGCTTTGACAGCACCCTCAACGAATACCTGAAAAAGCTGTACTACAAGGCCGGCTACCATGTCGTCCAATTGTCGTCGCCCACCAGCTACGACTTCATCAGCGCCGCCTCGCGCTTCGCCACACCCGGCATCACCCAGGAAGACGCCGAGGACATGTACCGCGTGATGCAGGCCGTACGTGCGCAAAACGCCACGTTGCCGGTCACCGACTTCTACCTCACCGGCTACAGCCTGGGCGCGCTGGACGCGGCATTCGTCAGCAAGCTGGACGAAACCCGGCGCAGCTTCAACTTCAAGAAAGTGTTGCTGCTCAACCCACCGGTCAACCTCTACACCTCCATCAGCAACCTCGATAAGTTGGTGCAGACCGAGGTCAAGGGCATCAATAACAGCACCACGTTCTATGAGTTGGTGCTGAACAAGCTGACCCGCTACTTCCAGCAAAAAGGCTATATCGACCTCAACGACGCCCTGCTCTACGACTTCCAGAACTCCAAGGAGCACCTGACCAACGAGCAGATGGCGATGCTGATCGGCACCTCGTTCCGCTTCTCGGCCGCCGATATCGCCTTCACCTCGGACCTGATCAACCGCCGCGGCCTGATCACTCCGCCCAAATACCCGATCACCGAAAGCACCAGCCTCACGCCGTTTCTCAAGCGTGCGCTGCAATGTGATTTCGACTGCTACCTCACCGAACAAGTGATCCCAATGTGGCGCGCCCGCTCCGACGGCGGCAGCCTGTTGCAACTGATCGACCAGGTCAGCCTGTACGCCCTTGAGGACTACCTGCGCGACAGCCCGAAAATCGCGGTGATGCACAACGCCGACGATGTGATCCTCGGCCCTGGCGACCTCGGTTTCCTGCGCAAGACCTTCGGCGATCGCTTGACCGTCTACCCCTTGGGCGGCCATTGCGGCAACCTCAATTACCGCGTCAACGCCGACGCCATGCTGGAGTTCTTCCGTGGCTAAACATCTCCTGCTTCTTGCCGCCTTACTCTGTGCAGGCGTTGCCAACGCGGACAACAGCAAGGCTCACGCACCGACCGCGGTCGACCCGGATGGCTTCAAGGAGCCCCTGAGCAAGCTCAAGTTCAACCCCGGCCTGGACCAACGCGAATTCGAGCGCTCGACCCTCAATGCCCTCAACGTCTATGACCCGCTGGAGTCGTGGAACCGCCGGGTGTACCACTTCAACTACCGCTTCGACCAATGGGTATTCCTGCCAGTGGTCGACGGCTATCGCTACGTCACCCCCAGTTTCCTACGCACCGGCGTCAGCAACTTCTTCAACAACCTGGGCGATGTGCCCAACCTGCTGAACAGCCTGCTGCAACTCAAGGGCCACCGCTCCCTGGAAACCACTGGCCGGCTGCTGGTCAACACCACTCTCGGCATCGCCGGGCTGTGGGACCCGGCCACCGCCATGGGCCTGCCGCGCCAGAGCGAAGACTTCGGCCAGACCCTGGGCTTCTACGGCGTACCCGGCGGCGCCTACCTAGTCCTGCCGATCCTCGGCCCGTCCAACCTGCGCGACACCGGCGGCCTGCTAGTGGACTACACCGCCGAATCCCAGATCAACTTCCTCAACGTTGCCGAAGTCAGCTCCAACCACCCGGAAATCTGGGCCCTGCGCGCAGTAGACAAGCGCTATCAGACCAGCTTTCGCTACGGCCAGATGAACTCACCGTTCGAGTATGAAAAAGTGCGCTATGTGTATAGCGAGTCGCGCAAGTTGCAGATTGCCGAGTAGCGTGTAACCACTGCAGCCCGGCCTTGCGGTAAATGCAAGCCCGGGCCCAGCCCCCTGCCCACGTCCAGATCCCCTTATCTGGATGCCTTTACTCGTACAAACTTTATCGACTATTCCAACACTATATTTAACCCTTTCCAAAGACCGGTATATTTTTATAATCAAGTACTGCATTGCGGCCGGGTTAATATCAGAAACATGAACATATGGAACTACCCACCCCTCACCACCACTTAAATCAAGAGTGGCTGGCGTCTTCGCACTTTTCACTTAAATAGAAACAATGATAAACATCCAATAAAAAGGATCCGTTTATGGATATCAGAGCATTTACCGCAAGCGGCCTTATCCAGCAGGTCATAGCCAATCAAATCGACCGTATCAATACGGCCCCTTTCCAATCAGCACACAACATCCAAAAGCTACGTGCCGAACGCTCCGTGCCTGACGCTCTGCAACCGGCAGCCCTAAAAGGTCCGGACAGCGCAACCCGCCCAACCGCAGCGACAGGCCGGCCGGCAGGTGATCGCCGGACGGCTGAACAGATCATCAATGCCAACCCTACCCTTAAAAACCTGGAGATGCGCCAGAGCATTTACAGAGGTGGTCCAGAGAGCAGGCCCCTGCCCGACGCCTATAAACAAGGCATCTACAAACGCACCGGCGACTGGACAACCGCCAACAAGAACCCGGACGCCCGCGCCGATGCGGCCTATAACGCCGCACGTCTGTTCAACTTTATTGACTCAAAAAATGCGCATGCCGTAGTGGCTGGCCAACACAATGATGGTTTTCTCAGTGGTTATTTAGGTAACGAGCAAGTTGTGCGGTGTGAGCAAATCGGCCTTCCATTTCGTGGTCAATCCATCCGAAAGGACTCCGAACATGCGCTGCTCACGAAGTTTATCGAACATGGTTATTCCAGCCTGGAGTTCAAAGGTGAGCAGCAGATCCATACAAGGCCAACCCACCCCACGGGACGCCCCCGTGGAGATCAACGAAGCGCCGAGGACATCATGCGAGACAACCCACTAGTTTCAAAAACACTCTCAAACTTAAATAAAATTCCCCACTTCAAAGAGTTCAGTCAGGACTATCAAAAACACACGGGAGACTGGAGTAAAAACAATATAAATCCCGAGACACGAGCAGATGCCAATTACAATCTAGCATCTATAGCCAACTATCTTCATAAGATAACTATAGACCGCCCCAACGCGGAACTTAGAAGCGAACTGATTTTATCCGAAGGAAAACTCATACATAAGGAAGAATTACTTTTATCCGTGCTAAGGATGGTCTGAAGTAGCCATGTATTTCCCCGGCATACCACCTAGCGCAACTTTTAAACTCGCCAAATGATCAAAAAACAATCAATTCGACGAG
>NZ_LKBY01000108.1:0-61490 GCF_002699915.1 Pseudomonas sp. ICMP 8385
CTCGGCGTCGGCGAAGGTCATCTGCTTCATCGGGAAACTCGGTGGGTGGGGTCGCGGTATTTTGCCAAATCAGAAAGTCTTTTTCAGAGTTTCCCTAGAACGACCAAGGCATAGCCTGCGAGGTGAGGGCGCTGGGCCGTTTTTATGTTGAGCTTTTGAGAGGGTGTTTCTACAAAATAGAGTGATGCGTAACCCAAAAGGATGGAGGCCGCGATGCCTGCTGCTATTGCTGCTGCGCTGTCAGAGACTCCGTAGTAGCCGAGCAACACGACCAGCGGCCAGTGCCAGAGGTAGATTGAGTAAGAGGCTTTGCCGATGGAGGCAGACAGTTTGTTGTTAGTCACTACCGAGGTTTGATCGGCGGCGAGAATCAGCAATGCGGTACCCGCTATAGGAATCAGTGCCAGCCATCCCGGCCACACGTCACTGGCATCAAGCATGAGGATACTGAGCGCAATCAAGACCAGTCCGAAGGTGCTTGCGACCTTCTTATTGGTATCTTTCAGCTGCATTGGAAACAGAAACACAATGCCGCCTGCAAGCATTTCCCAGGCTCTGGTAGGCAGCAGATAAAATGCGGCACTGGGTGATCTGTTGCTCATATACATGCAAAGTGCAAACGATACTAAGGCACCGATTACCAATAGCATCTTGGTCATGCTCGCCCCGAACAGCTTGCGGGTTGCAAGGATGATCAGCGGATAGACGATATAAAACTGCCACTCAACGGACAGCGACCAAGTGTGCAGAAGCCATTTCCCGTGTGAAGCTGTGTCGAAGTATCCAGCCTCTCGCCAATACGCGAAATTTGAAAGAAAGCCGATACTGGTGGCTGCGTGCTTGCCAAGTTCTTTGTATTCACTAGGGATAAGTACAAACCACCCCGCGACCAGAAGTGACAGGCAAAGAAACGCAAGGGCGGGGATAATCCGTTTTGCTCGTGCCAGGTAGAAACCAGTGAGGCTAAATTTTCCGCTGTCTGTCTGACGGAAAATAATGCCCGTCATCAAAAAGCCGGAGATCACGAAAAAAATATCGACCCCGGCAAATCCACCAGAAAAACCCTTCACACCAAAGTGATAGAGGACTACAGCGATTACCGCAATGGCGCGCAGGCCGTTTATGTCAGACCTGAAGCCTGTATTTTTGGTTTGCATGACGTCCCTTTCTCCGGCACAACCGGGGGCAAATTGATATCGGGCCGGATTCTACAAGCGAACGCTCGTCTGTGTCAGGGTTGATACTGTTCAGATTAGGTGTTTGTCTTGTAAAGACCAAGACTTGGCTCGCGTCCACCACCACTGATGAATGATTGCGGCTTGTCTGTGGTGGTCCACTCTTCATGGGCGGAGGGCGTCGAACACCATGCCTGGCACCGTCCAGAGTTCTTGGTCGGCGGCAGGCGGCACCTGCGGATAGTGACCTGAGCAGAAAGATCCAGTGCTGATGTCACCCACTCAAGTAAGACTTTCTAAGAAGCTCGCAGAGCGCTTCTTGGACTAGTCAGTTCGTTTGTTTACGAGTTTTCGGCCCCGCCCTACACGCAGCAGTTTGGATACCATATTGCGTAGCCGATTATCGAAGAATCCAATTAGTCGGCGACCTTTCTCTTCGGGGCGACCACTGAAGGAAGTGACATGGAAGTAGTCGGTTTCATCTGGGGACTGCGCAGAAAAGTAGTAGTTTGATACGCAACACCTTACGGAGTCTGCCACTACGCTGCTGACCGAATGCCAAGAGTCTTTATTGGTTTCCATTACAACAAAGCGATTGAATTTAGAAACGATGGTTTTTTGTTTTTTGACTTCGTGATCCCAAAGCTCAAAATTTCCGCCGTTCTCGAGTTTCCAGTCGGGCGCTACGTAATAGAGTAGGTTAAGGCGACGATAAAGGTCGCGGCTCGCGCCGTGGCTGTTATCAATGTGAGGGTTCAAAAAGTCCCCTTGGAACATCATTGATAGACCACCTGCATAGAGGCTAGGGTCGGGAACGATCTGCTGAAAACCTACCAATTCAGCAACCTTTGCTACTACAGTAGGATCTTGCATTGCGTAGGTAACGGCAGTCAGGATAGATGGATGTTGCGACAAGTCAGTCAGTGTTTTCTTCTGCTCTCGGAAGGACGCGCGGTCAAAAAAACCTTCTGCATTGCGTGGAAAGGCATCGTAGATGGCTTGTGCCGTTTCCGTAGGCAGAAGCTCGTCGATTACAAAATACCGAGTATGGGTATCGACAGGATTTGCCCATTCCTCTTTGATTTTTGGTGCTAGTTCGTCGAGGCGTGTCACGATAATTTGAGCGATTTCAGAGGGAGACATGCCGTATCTATCCAATAGTTATAAAGTCCTTGCGGAGTGTATAACAGGTGCGCTAGGTATGGCTATTTGCCCTGTCGCAGCGTGCTTCGATCTCAACGGTAATTGTACTTACGGTGGTATTTGCCCGCGATGAGGCTTTCCCAGCCCTCCATAACTCCCGCGTAACCCACTCTTTACGCCATCTTTACGCCCCCATCCCCCCCTCGCCCTCGTTCCTTTACGCCCCTCCTGCGGACAATGCCCCCATACGCGGCAGTCGCCGTTTGACGGAGAAACTTCCATGAGTGTTCTGGACGGGGTGTCACTGCTACTGGCCGTGGCGCTGTTCATTTATCTGCTGGTTGCGCTGTTGCGCGCGGACCGGGGCTAGGAGCGGCTATGCACAGTTATGACTATTGGCTGATCATCGCCTTCTTCGCCGTGGTGCTGGTTCCGGCGCCATTTCTGGGGCGGTTCTACTACAAGGTGATGGAAGGGCAGCGCACCTGGCTGACGCCGGTGCTCGGGCCGGTGGAGCGCGTGTGTTATCGCGTGGCCGGGGTCGATGCGCAACAAGAGCACAGTTGGCAAAAGTACACGTTGGCCCTGCTGGCCTTCAACCTCGCCGGTTTTTTACTACTCTTTGCGATCCTGCTCTTCCAGGACTACTTGCCGCTCAACCCGCAGCAATTGCCGGGTCAGGAGTGGACGCAGGCGTTCAACACCGCGGTCAGTTTCATGACCAACACCAACTGGCAGTCCTACAGCGGTGAAGCAACCCTCAGCTACCTGAGCCAGATGGTGGGCCTGACCGTGCAGAACTTTGTCAGTGCCGCCACCGGCCTGGCGGTACTTGTCGCCCTTTGCCGTGGGATTGGTCGCAAGTCTGCCAGCACCCTGGGCAATTTCTGGGTGGATATGACCCGCGCCACCCTCTATGGCTTGCTGCCATTGTGCCTGGTGCTGGCGTTGTTGCTGGTTTGGCAGGGCGTGCCGCAAACCTTTGCTCACTACGTCAGTGCGCTGACGATGCAGGGCGTCGATCAGGTGATCCCACTCGGCCCGGCCGCCAGCCAGATTGCGATCAAGCAACTGGGCACCAATGGCGGGGGCTTCTTCGGCGTGAACTCGGCGCACCCATTTGAAGACCCGAGCGCCTGGGCCAACCTGTTTGAAGTGGCGGCGATCATCATGATTCCGGTGGCATTGGTGTTCACCTTTGGCCACTACGTCAAGGACCTGCGCCAGAGCCGGGCGATTCTCGGCTGCATGCTCGCGCTGTTCCTGATTGGCGGCTCGGTGTCGCTGTGGTCCGAATACCAGCCCAACCCGACCCTGGACAACCCGGCCGTCGAGCAGACTGCACCGCTGGAAGGCAAGGAAACACGCTTTGGCACCACCGGTACGGTGTTGTGGTCGGTGACCACCACGGCGGCGTCCAACGGTTCGGTCAATGGCATGCAGGACAGCCTCAACCCCCTGAGCGGGATGGTGGCGCTGGTCAATATGATGGTCGGCGAAGTGATCTTCGGCGGCGTCGGTGCCGGTATGTACGGGATGTTGCTTAACGTGCTGATCGCGGTTTTCCTCGCCGGCCTGATGATCGGCCGTACCCCGGAATACCTCGGCAAGAAACTCCAGGCCCGGGAAGTGCAACTGCTGGTGGTGACCCTGCTGGTGATGCCCGTAGGCGTGCTGGTGCTGGGCGCGATTGCCGCCAGCGTGCCGGCCACTGCCGCCACCATCAGCAACCCCGGCCCCCACGGCTTCAGCCAGTTGCTCTACGCCTACACCTCGGCCAGTGCCAACAACGGTTCGGCCTTTGGTGGCCTGGGCGCCAATACCCCGTTTCACAACCTGATGCTGGGCCTGGGCATGTTGATCGGGCGTTTCGGCTACATCCTCCCGGTCCTGGCCCTGGCCGGCAGCCTGGCGATGAAGAAAAGCGCACCGCTTGGCCAGAACAGTTTCCCGACCCACGGCCCGTTGTTCGTGACGTTGCTGACCGTGACCATTTTGCTGGTGGGCGGCCTGACGTTCCTGCCGACGCTGGCACTGGGCCCTATCGCTGAACACCTGAGCATGGGCTTCTAAGGGGTATGAACATGAATATGCCTGTAAACAATACCGCTGCGGTCAAGACCCAGGAGTCGGCCAAGACTGCGATCTCGGCCCTGTGGCGTCCGGCGCTGATCCAGGCCTTCGTCAAGCTGGACCCGCGCCAGTTGAAGCGTTCGCCGGTGATGCTGGTGGTCGAGCTGACCGCGATCCTCACCACCGTGCTGTGCCTGGTGCCGGACAGCAGCGTGCCGACCTTTGTCGCGGTGCAGATTGCCGTGTGGCTGTGGTTCACCGTGCTGTTCGCCAATTTTGCCGAAGCCTTGGCCGAGGGCCGTGGCAAGGCCCGCGCCGATAGCCTCAAGGCCGGCAGCGAGGGCCTGAGCGCGCGGCGCCAGGAGGCCGATGGCAGCTTCAAGGTGGTGCCCGCCACCAGCCTGCGCAAAGGCGATGTGGTGCGGGTTGCGGCCGGGGAAATGATCCCTGGAGACGGCGAAGTCATCGAGGGTATTGCGGCGGTCAATGAAGCGGCGATTACCGGTGAATCCGCACCAGTGATCCGCGAATCCGGCGGCGACCGCTCGGCCGTCACCGGCAATACCCGGCTGGTCTCGGACTGGCTGGTGATCCGCATCACCGCCAACCCCGGTGAGTCGACCCTGGACCGCATGATCGCCCTGGTGGAAGGCGCCAAGCGCCAGAAAACCCCCAACGAAGTGGCGTTGGATATCCTGCTGATCGGCCTGACCCTGATCTTCCTGCTGGTGGTCGTGACCTTGCAGCCCTTCGCCTATTTCGCCAATGGCAGCCTGCCCCTGGTGTTCCTAGTGGCGCTGCTGGTCACGCTGATCCCCACCACCATCGGTGGCCTGTTATCGGCCATCGGCATCGCCGGCATGGACCGCCTGGTACGCCTCAATGTGATCGCCAAGTCCGGGCGCGCCGTGGAAGCGGCGGGGGACGTGCATGTGCTGTTGCTGGACAAGACCGGCACCATCACCTTCGGTAACCGGCGCTGTGCAGGCATTTATGCCGCGCCTGGGGTCAACGGCAAGGAATTGGCCGAAGGCGCGCTGCTGGCCTCCCTGGCCGACGAGACGGCAGAAGGCAAATCCATCGTCGAATACCTGCGTGCCCTGCATCCGTACACCGAGCCGTCTGTGCAAGCACTGACCGGCGTGCCGTTCAGTGCCGAAACGCGCCTGTCCGGTGTGGACTATCAAGGTCGCGTCTACCGTAAAGGCGCGGTCGATTCGCTGCTGGCGTTTATCGGTCTGCAACGCCAGGACCTGTTGCCGGCGCTGTCCCGGGAAATCGACAAGATCGCCCAGAGCGGCGGCACCCCGTTGCTGGTGTGTGTCGACGGTAAATTGCTCGGCGCGATCCACCTCAAGGATGTGGTCAAGCCCGGCATTCGCGAGCGTTTTGCCGAGTTGCGCAAGCTGGGGATCCGCACGGTGATGGTGACCGGCGACAACCCCTTGACCGCCGCCGCCATCGCCGCCGAAGCCGGCGTGGATGATGTGCTGGCGGAAGCCACCCCGGAGAAGAAACTGGCGCGCATCCGCCACGAGCAGAATGACGGGCGCCTGGTGGCCATGTGTGGCGACGGCGCCAACGACGCCCCGGCCCTGGCCCAGGCGGATGTGGGCATGGCCATGAATGACGGCACCCAGGCGGCGCGCGAGGCGGCAAACATGGTCGACCTCGACAGCGACCCGACCAAGCTGCTGGATGTGGTGCAAGTGGGCAAGGAGTTGCTGGTGACCCGGGGGGCGCTGACCACCTTTTCCATTGCCAACGACGTGGCCAAGTACTTTGCCATCCTGCCGGCGCTGTTCGCCTCGATCTACCCGCAACTGGGTGTGCTTAACGTGATGCACCTGAACAGCCCGCAGAGCGCGATTCTGTCGGCGATTGTGTTCAACGCGTTGATCATCGTGGTGCTCATCCCCCTGGCCCTGCGCGGTGTGCGGGTGCAGGCGGCGAGTGCGGCGGCGTTGCTGCGGCGCAACCTGTTGATCTATGGCGTGGGCGGGCTTTTGGTGCCGTTCGCCGGGATCAAGGCGATCGACATGCTGCTGACCGCGCTGCACCTGGTCTGACCCAATCCTGTAGGAGCAGGCTCCTACAGGTCACGAATCAATTGAGGAAGATGAAATGTCCAGCATGATCCGTCCGGCCTTGAGCCTGTTGGTATTGATGACCCTGATCACGGGCGTGGCCTATCCGTTGGTAGTGACCGGTGTCGCCCAGGTGGCCTTTCCCGACCAGGCCAATGGCAGCCTGGTGCGTGACGACCAAGGCAAGGTGCGCGGTTCCAGCCTGATTGCCCAGGAATTTACCGGTGAACGCTGGTTCCACTCGCGACCATCCGCCGGTGCGTTTGCCACCGTGTCCAGCAGTGCCAGCAACCTCGGCCCGAGCAACCCGGCGCTGGCCACGCGAGTGTTTGACGACGCCGCTAAAATCCAGGGCCCCGGCCAGGGCCCGGTGCCCCTGGCGCTGCTGACGACCTCTGGCAGCGGTCTTGATCCACACTTGCCACCGCAGGCAATTGCCTATCAACTGGCGCGGGTGGCAGCAGCACGTCAGCTGCCGGTGTCGACCCTGGAGCGCTTGCTGGACGAGCATATCGAGCAGCCGTTGGTGGGGCCGCCGGTGGTGAATGTATTGGCGCTGAACATGGCGCTGGAAAAGTTGTAGAGCGATGGCGCCAACCTGTTCCCAACATCCCTAACTGAAAGAAGACTGCCCCATGAGTGACTCCGGCCGCGCCGATGCCCTGCTAGCCGACCTACCCAAGCACGGCCGTGGCCGGCTTAAAGTATTCCTCGGTGCCGCCCCTGGCGTGGGCAAGACCTACGCCATGCTCCAGGCCGCCCATACCCAGCTGCGCCAGGGCGTCAAAGTGATAGCCGGGGTGGTCGAGACCCATGGCCGCGCCGAGACCGAGGCCTTGCTCAGTGGCTTGCCCCAGCAGCCGCTGCTGCGCTCGGACTACCGTGGGGTGATGCTCGAAGAGATGGACCTCGACGGCTTGCTCGCCATCAAGCCCAAGCTGGTGCTGGTGGACGAACTGGCCCACAGCAACGCCCCGGGCAGTCGCCATGAAAAGCGCTGGCAGGACATCCAGGAACTGCTTTCCGCCGGCATCAACGTGTTCACCACGGTCAACGTCCAGCACCTGGAAAGCCTCAACGACCAGGTGCGCGGCATCACTGGGGTACAGGTGCGCGAAACCCTGCCGGACTGGGTGTTGCAGGAAGCCGATGAATTACTGTTGATCGACCTGCCGTCCCGCGAGCTGCTGGAGCGCTTGCGCGACGGCAAGGTCTACGTGCCGGAACAGGCGCGCGCGGCCATCGATGCATTCTTTACCCAGACCAACCTCATGGCCCTGCGCGAGCTGGCAATGCAGACCGCCGCCGCGCACGTCGATGACGATCTGGCCCAGGGCTACCGGCAACTGGGCCAGGCCGCGCCGACGGTGCGCGGGCGTCTGTTGGTGGGGGTCGATGGCGATGCCGAAGCCGAACGCCTGGTGCGCCACGCCAGTCGTGTGGCCCAGCGCCGGCATTTGCCCTGGAGCCTGGTGCATGTGGACAACGGCCGGGTGCGCGACGAGCAGTCGCGGCTGCGCCTGCAAAACGCCCAGCAACTGGCCGAGCGCCTGGGCGGTGAAGTGGTGTTGCTGCGGGCCGGCGAGGTGGCCAAGACCCTGATCCAGCACGCGGCCGAACGCCGTGCCAGCCTGGTGCTGGTGGGGCAGTCGCGCCCGCGCTGGTGGCGCAGGCTATTGGGCGGCGGCTTGGCGGCGCGCTTGTTGCGCAATGCCCGGGGCCTGGAAATCAACGTCCTCGACAGCGATGGAGCACCGGCCGCCCCACGGTTGCCCGATGTGCGTGGCCTGGTGTGGTTCGACTACGCCCTGGCGCTGCTGGCGACCGTGCTGGCCAGTGCCTTGGCGTGGGGGGTGTCGAGCCTGCTGCCGCTGCCCAACATCTCCCTGGTGTTCCTCGCAGCGGTGCTGCTGGTGGCGGTGCGCAGCAGCCTGGGTCCGGCATTGGCCTGCGCGGCGTTGTCATTCCTGACCTATGACTTTTTGTTTATTCCGCCGAATTTCTCGTTTGCCATCCAACGTGAAGAGGACGTGCTGACGCTGCTGTTCTTCCTGCTGATGGCGGCACTGACCGGCAACCTGGCCGCTCGCCAGCGCCGGCAATTGCAGGCCCTGCGCGATACCCAGGAAGAAACCAGTGAACTGCTCGACCTGTCGCGCAAACTCACCGCTGCCACCGACCGCCAGGCGGTGATCAGCGCGGCGGCCCACCATCTGGAGGGCTGGAGCGACTTGCAGCTGTGCCTGGTCAACCGCGACGGGCCCAGTGACTGGAAGGTCGAGACTGGCGGGCCGATCACCTTTACCGAGGCCGAACGCGCCGCCGCCGACTGGGCCTGGCAGCACGACCAGCCGGCGGGCATGGGCACTGGCACCTTGCCGTTTGGGCGGTGGTGGTGGTGGCCGTTGTCTGCCGAAAATGGTCCGCTGGGCCTGCTCGGCGTGAGCCCCAAGGCCGGTCTGGAACTCAGTGGCCAACGCCGACGCCTGCTCACGGCCTTGAGCCAGCCGTTGGCCCAGGCACTGGCCCGTGCCCAGCTGGCGCAGCACCTGGAGGCGGCCCGTTTGCACGGCGAGACCGAACAACTGCGCAGTGCCTTGCTGGCCTCGGTGTCCCATGACTTGCGCACGCCGTTGACCTCCATGCGCGGCAGCATCGACAGCCTGCTGGCCCTGGGCGAAGCCATTCCCCTGGAAGATCGCCGCGAGCTGCTGGAAGGCACCCGTGACGAAGCCGAGCGCCTGGACCGTTATATCCAGAACCTGCTGGACATGACTCGCCTGGGCCATGGCGCATTAAAGCTGGCACGGGACTGGGTGTCGCCCGGCGATATCGTCGGCAGTTCCCTCGGCCGTCTGCGTGCGGTGCTGGCGCCGTTGCAGGTGAGCACCGAAGTGCCGCCCGAGTTGCCGCTGCTGTATGTGCATGCGGCTTTGATCGAGCAGGCGTTGGTCAATGTGCTGGAAAACGCTGCGCGTTTCTCGCCGCCCCATGGCCGCTTGCAACTGCGCGCCGGTGTGATGGGCAAGGATTTGTTTTTCTCGGTCAGCGACGAAGGCCCGGGGATTCCCGAGGAGGAGCGGGCGAAGATTTTCGATATGTTCTACACCGCCGCACGCGGCGACCGTGGCGGGCAGGGCACCGGGCTGGGCCTGGCCATCTGCCAGGGCATGGTTGGTGCCCATGGCGGGCATATCGGCGTGGCCGAGGGCATTGACGGGCGGGGCACGTGCATCACGTTGTTCCTGCCGTTGCAGACGCAGCCGAGCCTGGACAGTGAAGCGTGAGACCCGCTGCGCTACTCTTATCTTTTTCAGCGATTGTGATGGAACACCATGAGCCAGACTGCGACGATTTTGGTCATCGATGACGAGCCGCAGATCCGCAAGTTCTTGCGTATCAGCCTGGCCTCCCAGGGCTACAAGGTCATCGAGGCCGGGACCGGCGCCGAAGGCCTGGCCCAGGCGGCCGTGAGCAAGCCGGACCTGCTGGTGCTGGACCTGGGCCTGCCGGACATGGACGGCCAACAGGTACTGCGCGAGTTGCGCGAATGGTCGAGCGCCCCGGTGCTGGTGCTGTCGGTACGTGCCAGCGAAGGGCAGAAGGTCCAGGCGCTGGACGGTGGGGCCAATGACTACGTGACCAAGCCGTTTGGCATCCAGGAGTTTCTCGCCCGGGTCCGCGCCCTACTGCGCCAGGCGCCCACCGGCGAGGTCCAGCAAGCCGCGCTGAACTTTGGCCCGCTGATGATCGACCTGGCTTATCGGCGGGTGCTGCTGGACGGTATCGACGTGGCCCTGACCCGCAAGGAGTACGCGGTGCTGGCGCAACTGGCGCGCCACCCTGGCCGGGTGATCACCCAGCAGCAGCTGCTCAAGGATATCTGGGGCCCGACCCATACCGAAGACAGTCACTACCTGCGGATTGTGGTGGGGCACTTGCGCCAGAAACTGGCGGATGACCCGACCCAGCCGCGTTTTATCGTGACCGAGGCGGGGGTGGGGTATCGGTTGTTGGGGGCTGAGGGTTGAGAGGTTGTGGTGGCTGTACCTGCCCTATCGCGGGCAAGCCCGCTCCCACCTTTTGAATGTATTCACAAATCTAAATGTGGGAGCGGGCTTGCCCGCGATAGGGCCATAAGCCTCGCCGCAGATCTCAACTCTGCTCACTCTCATACCGATCCAACGTATCACTGGCAATCTCCCGCCCCAGCGCGATCAACTCAGGCGCCTTGTAGAACTCAAAGAACCGGCACACCCGCTTGGGCACGTTGATCAGCACATCCGGTGGGTAGCCGGCGATCTTGTATTGGGCCAACGACGTTTGCATCACCTCGAAACTCTGGTTGATCAGGTCCAGCAGCGAGGCCGGGCCCACGTTATCGATGATGAACGAACCGGTCGCGGACCTGGGCGCGCCAGCCGTTTCCGGGGCTGCGGCCGGTTGCTGGGATTCTGGTTCGGCGCCTTCGAGCCAGGGGTTGATATCGGCGGCCTGGGCCTGCAGCGCTTCCTGTTCCAGCAACAATAATTGTTCGGCCTGCTTGCGCCGAAACGGCAGGTGCGAGCCCAGTGAACGCACCAGGTTGTCGAAGCGGCTCTTGAACGCGGGGGGGCGCTGGATCACCGGCAGCTTGTAATGTTTCTGGTTGGTGGCGTTGAGGTTGACCGCAATGATCAGGTCGCAATGGCTTGACACCACCGGCACGATCGGCAGCGGGTTGAGCAGGCCGCCGTCCACCAGCATGCGATTGCCTTGCATCACCGGGGTGAACAGGCTGGGGATCGCCGCCGAGGCGCGCATGGCCTGGTGCAGGCAGCCTTCCTGGAACCAGATTTCCTGCTGGTTGGTCAGGTCGGTGGCAACGGCGGTGTAGGGGATGCGCAGGTCTTCGATATTGATTTCGCCGACGATCTTGCGGATCTGCCCGAAGACTTTTTCGCCGCGTATCGCGCCCAGGCGAAAGCTCACATCCACCAGGCGCAGCACATCCAGATAGTCCAGGCTTTCGATCCAGTTCCGGTAGTCCTTAAGCTTGCCCGCCGCATAGATCCCGCCCACCACCGCGCCCATGGAGCAGCCGGCGATGCAGGCGATGTCATAGCCGCGTTTTTCGATTTCTTCAATCACCCCGATATGGGCATAACCCCTTGCTCCGCCGGAGCCCAGGACCAATGCAACACGTTTTTTCATGATCGAATCCTTCGCAAAACAGCTGTCCACAATGCACCCAACCGGGGGGCTGCTTCAATCCTAACGGACCCGAGTGATTATTTTCGTAAGCCGAGCTATTTGCTCGGGTATGCTTTGGCTATCGGCGCTGGGCATTTCAGGCTGTGTGATAAGGCACTTTTCGATGTAGGTAACGTCTACATCCCACGACTGTTTTCTTTTCTTGAGGTGTCATTGATGAAAGCCTGGATGTGTTTGCCTGTGATCGTGCTGGCCCTGGCCGGTTGTGCTGGTAAAACGGCTTATCGCGATAGCTGCGGCAGTCAGTTGGATTCTGCCTGGCGTGAGTTGGACTTGGCCAAGGCCGAAGGTTTTGCCGGCACGGTCAGTTACTCCAAGGCCCTGTCGCTGCTGACCGGCGCCAAGACCCAGCAGCAATTTGAAGCGTTCGAGGGCTGTGCCAGTAAAGCCGAAAAAGCCCGTTTCTATATTCGTGAGTCGCGCGCCGGGCGTTGATCCGAGTCAGCGCAACACGCTGTTGGAGTGGTTAAGGTGGTTCCAGACGCCTGTTTTGCGCAGGCGTATGGACGTTGTTTAACAGGGGAAGCAGCATGTCGGCGTTGGTGGATCAGTTAGTCGCCCAGGTCATCGGCCTGGAAGTCGCAGTGTTGAGTTGCCAGGCGCGTCTGGTGGCGGTGACCGATGACGAGGCGCTGCACGACCTGCGCACCACCGTACGGCGCCTGCGCAGCCTGCTGCGGCCCTTGCGCGGGCTGCCCGGCGTCGAGCAACTGGAAGCGGCTGCCAGTGCGGTCGGCCAATTGACCACACCGCTGCGCGACCGCGAGGTGCTGGCGGCGTATCTGCAGCAGCACGGCTATCACGCCGCGGCGGCGCGGCGTCTGCGCCTGCAGCCGCAGACCTATCAACAGGTGGCGCAAAGCCCTGAGTTGGCGCAACTGCTGCGCGTCATGGCCGCCTTTCCACGATTTATCCGCGCGTCCCAGCAGCAAAAGCTGCTCAAGGGCCTGCGCACCCGCATCGCAAAGCGCCTGGCCAAGCAATGGCAGGCACTTGAGGTGGCGTTGCACGATCCCGACCATGACCGCCATCGCCTGCGCTTGTTGATCAAGCGCGTGCGCTACGCGGCCGAGGCCTATCCGCAGCTGGGCCAGGTGCCAGCCAAGGCCTTGTCCCGGCTCAAGGCTGCCCAGGGCGCGCTGGGGGATTGGCATGACTGTTGGCAATGGTTGGCGCAAGCCCAGCATCAGGCGGACTTGCAGCCCTGTGTCGCGGTCTGGCATCGCACCATGGCCCAGGCCGAAGGCAAGGCGGACCGGGTACTCGACAAGCTGGCGGCGGAGTGTTTCTGAGGCTGCGGCTTATCTGTCTGGGTATTTGGCCGGAATAAGCGCTGTGTCGTGCTGGCCCGCTGGTTAAGATCGCACGATCGGTTTTCTTGATGTGAGGTCGCCATGCGCTTTTGTGATTTGCTCGACGCTGCCCGAAACAACCCATTGGACGTGTCTATCCCGGCTGAATGGGCCCAGGGCCGCGCCACGTTTGGCGGCCTGGTCGCCGCCCTGCAATACGAAGCGTTGCGCGCCCAGGTGCCGGCTGAGCGCCCATTGCGTTCGTTGGCTGTCACGTTTGTCGGGCCAGTGGCGCCGGACGTATCGGCCAGCTATCACGTTGAAGTGCTGCGCGAAGGCAAGGCGGTCAGCCAGTTGCTGGGGCGGGTGGTGCAAGGTGGCGAAGTGATGACCTTGGCACAGGCCAGCTTCGGTGCTTCGCGGCCCTCGGAGATCGACGTGCCGGCACTGCCCGCGCCCACCTTCAAGCATTGGGACGAGTGCCAGGAGCTGCCCTATATCAAAGGTGTGACCCCTGAGTTCATGCGCCACCTGGCGATGCGCTGGAGCGTTGGTGGCTTGCCGTTCACCGGCAACAAATCCCGGGAGATGGGCGGCTGGGTGCGCTTGCGGGGGGATGTAAAGGAAGAACCCTTGACCGAAGCCCATATCCTCGCGCTGGTGGATGCCTGGCCACCGGCCTTGCTCCCGCACCTGAAGAGGCCGGCACCGGGCAGCACCCTGACCTGGACCATCGAATTCATCCAGCCCCTGGCACAATTGACGACCCTGGATTGGTGCCAGTACCACGTCGAGATCGAGCATGCCCGCGACGGCTATGGCCATGCCGCTGCGATGTTGTGGGGGCCAGACGGCCAGTTGATCGCCATCAGCCGCCAGACCGTGGTGGTCTTCGCCTGAACCCGCCTCAGTGGCGGTGGCGCTGACGCCAGGCCTGCCACCAGCCACCACTGAGGACAAAGCGCGGGAAGGTCACGAACTGCTCGACCACCAGGCGCTGCACCGCATCCTGGCGATCGCTGAACGGCTCGCTGGCCTGGGCTTCCAGGCTATGGCCATGGCGTTGCAGCGCCAGGCTGGCCACCACGCCGACGACACCGATGGCGAAACTGGCCAGGCTCAGGCTGAACACGCCGGACACGATCAGCAGAAACCCGACGATGAACAGCGGCACGGCAATCAGGTGCAATACCAGGTTGGTCGGGTGCTGATGGTTCTGCGGGTAGGCGCGCCATTGCCAGGCCGGGAGATTGGGGTGACGTTTGCCCATGATGTTAAATCCTCTGTCCATTGATACTCGATGAACAGAGTCTAGGTCGGGCGGGCAGGGGCGGCGAATTGGGGTTGGCTATGGGGGTTATAGCATTTTGATGGGATCCACCAGCGGCAGGTGCTGGCGGCTCCACAGGCGAACTTTACAACTTCAGTTGGCCGATGGCCTTGCTCAACTCGCCGGCCAGGGTCGCCAGTTCATTGCTGGTGGTGGCCGAATCCACGGTCTGTTGCACGGTGTTTTCCGTGACGTCGCGAATGCTCACCACCGCGCGGTTCATTTCTTCGGCCACATGGCTCTGCTGCTCGGCGGCAACCGCAATCTGCGTGTTGCTCTCGCGCATCTGCGCCACGGCGCTGGTGATTTGCGCGAGGGAAGCGCCGGCTTCCTGGGCCTGTTGCACGCAGTCATCGGCCTTGAACGAGCTTTCCTGCATAAAGTCCACCGCATCCCGGGTGCCGGCCTGCAGGTCCGAGACCATGCGCGTGATCTCATCGGTGGAGCTTTGCACGCGCTTGGCCAGGTTGCGTACTTCATCGGCCACCACCGCAAAGCCACGGCCCATCTCCCCGGCGCGGGCGGCTTCGATGGCGGCGTTGAGGGCCAGCAGGTTGGTTTGTTCGGCAATGCTATGGATTACGCCGACCACGCCATTGATCTTCTGACTGTCCTCGGCCAGCTTCTGGATCATCTCGGCGGTTTGCTGCACGCCGGTGGACAACCCGGCAATCGAGCGCTGGACCCGGGTCACCACCTCCTGGCCGCCACCGGCCAGGGTGTCGGCGGTCTGGGACAAGTCGCGGGTGGCGCCGGCATGCTGGGCAATGTGATACACGGTGGCGGTCATTTCATTGATCGCGGTGGCGGCCTGGTCGGTCTCGCTTTGCTGGCCGAGCATGCCGTGCTGGACCTCATTCATGCTGCTGGCCAGGCGTGCGGCGCCGTCGTCCAACAATTTGGCAGTGCGCGCCACGGTACTGACCACCCGTTGGTAGCCGGCCTGCATGGCGTTGAAGGCACTGGCCATCTGCCCGACCTCGTCCTTGCACGCCAGGGGCACGCGGGCCGAGAGGTCGCCGGTTTTCTCCACGTGCAGCATCACGTCTTTCAGGGTGTTGAGCTGGGCCAGCAAAAAGCGGATCAGCAACTGCGAGGCGCAGAGCATCGCCAGCATCAGGATCAGCACGGCCACGGCATAGTTGGTGAAACGTTCGGTAAACACCTGGCTCAGGCTCGGCGCATAGGCCAGCACGGCGACTTGCTGGCCGTCGGCGCGGGAGATGACTTCGGCGCCCAGCAGCGGGTTTTCGCCGAACAACGGCATGTGGTTGAACTCGACCCAGCCATTGGCTTGGCTGAGGGCGGACAGGTCCTGGTCTGCCAGCTCGGGAGCCTGGCCCTGGGCAAACGCCAGCCAGTGCTCGCCCTGGGGCAGCGCCTGCCCAGCCGGCCATGCACTGAGCAAGCGGCCCTGGGCTTGTGCCGAGGCTTGGGCGGCATGGCTGCGGGCCTGTTGCTCAAGCTGCACGGCATACAGCACCAGCAGCAGCGTGGTGATGAACGCGACCGCATTCACGGCCCAGAATTTGTACTTCAGCGAGATATTGCTAAGCCAGGCACCCATGGAAGGTTTTCTCTGATAGCGGAAACAGTATTGGCAAGGTGCCATTATTGTGCCGCTATTGGGAAAATGGGTGTTGATATGGGTCAATGCACCGCGTCAATCCGGCACAGGCAAGCCGAAAAACGCGCGGGCGCAGGCGGTGCTGTGCTGGGCCAGGTCTTCCAGGCTTTCTTCGCGGTGCAGGGCAACTTCGCGCAAGACTTCCGGCAGATAGGCCGGCTCATTGCGCCCGTTCTTGGGTTTGGGGCGCAGGGTGCGCGGCAGCAGGTAGGGCGCGTCGCTTTCCAGCATCAGACGGCCCCGGGGGATGTCCCTGACCAGTGGGTGCAGGTGCGTGCCACGGCGTTCGTCACAGATCCAGCCGGTGATGCCGATATGCAGGTCCAGATCGAGGTAGCTGAACAGCGCTTGCTGTTCACCGGTGAAGCAATGCACCACGGCCGCGGGCAAGTGATCCCGGTAGTCGCGCAGGATCTCCAGCAGGCGCTGGTTGGCGTCTCGTTCGTGGAGAAACACCGGTAATTGCAACTCAACGGCCAAGGCCAGGTGGGCTTCGAGGACTTTTTCCTGCTGGGGGCGGGGTGAGAAATCACGGTTGAAGTCCAACCCGCATTCACCCACGGCACGCACCCGGTCCTGGCTGAGCAGATCCTTCAACTGCCGGGCGCTGTCGACGCTCCAGTCGCTGGCACTATGGGGGTGAATGCCGGCGGTGGAGAACAGCCGTTGCGCGCCTTGATCCCAGCGCTGGCACAGGTGCAGGGCCTGTTCGCTGCCGTGCACGCTGGTGCCGGTGACGACCAGTTGGCCCACGCCGGCGGCATAGGCGCGGTCGAGCACGGCCTGGTGTTTGTCGTCGAAACTGGGGTTGCTCAGGTTGACGCCGATATCAATGAGTTGCATGGTGCTATCTCCGCCTGCGGCCGGAAAGTCTATCAGAGCTGTAGATTTATAAGAAAAACCAAGAACTACAAAGAGTTATCGCTGTCTTTGAACGTCGCAAGTAACACCGTGGTTGGCTGACAGCCTGCCACTGTGCCACCCTTGCGCCCAAAGCCTGCGCCTCTGGCGCTCTGTTTCTGTCCCCCAATGCGGCGTTTTCTTACGAAGCATGGGGCCTTGTTCTTCCCGGAGAGCGGATGATCCGACCCTCGGCATTGCTTATGGTGTGCCTGACGCTGCTGCTGCCCACGGCGGCGGTTGCGCGCCTGGACGGGCCGGTGGAAGTGACCAAGCCGGGCAAGGTGCGCGACCTGGCGCAAATCCGTAGCAGCCGCACGCTACGGGTGCTGGTCAACCAGAGCCGCAACAGTTCCGGTGAAGTCCAGGGCCAGTCCATTGGCGTTGAGTACCATCGCCTGCGCGCCTTTGAGCACTACCTCAATGGCCGTGCCCGCGATGGCCAGGAAATCAACCTCAAGATCATTCCCAAGGCCAAGGATCAACTGCTGGGGGCGCTGGCCCGTGGCGAAGGCGACCTGGTGGCGCCCGGTGAATTGCTGGATGTGACGGCGGCCCACAAGATCAGCAGCAGTGACCCGATTGCCAGCGATGTGCCGTTGTGGCTGGTGGGCCTCAAGGGCGAGCGGCGGTTTACCCGCCTGGAGCAACTGTCCGGGCGCACCCTGGCCCTGACCACGGGCAGTGCGGCGGGGGAGGCGGTCAACCAGGTCAACCAGAAGCTGGCGCTGCGCAAACTGCCGCCGGTCAAGGTGGAATGGGTGGACCCCAGCCTGGCGGTGGAAGATGTGCTGGAGATGGTCCAGGCCGGGATCTTTCATCTGACCATTGTCGAGCGGCCGATTGCCGAGCGCTGGTCGAAGATCCTGCCCAAGTTGCGTTTTGACAAGCAAGTGGCGATCAGCGAGCCGGGCCAAGAGTACTGGTTCGTACGCCAGGATGCCTCGATGCTGCGGGCGAGCATCGATCGCTTCCTGAAAACCTACAAGAGCCCGTCAGATCAGGATGTGGCCTTCCAGCGCATCTACCGACGTCTCTCCCAGGTGCGTTACCCGTTGGCGCGGGCTGATCGCCAGCGTCTGGAAAAACTGCGTCCCGTGCTGCAAAAACATGCCCGGGAACAAGGCATGGACTGGCTGAACCTGGCGGCCCTGGCCTTCAAGGAGTCGTCCCTCAATCCCGCGGCGAAAAGTGGCAGCGGGCCGACGGGCCTGATGCAGATCACCCCGTCGGCGGCCCAGCGGGTCGGGGTCAACAATATCCAGACCCTGGACAGCAATGTGCAGGCGGGCGCGCGCTATCTGGCGCTGATCCGCCGCAAGTTTTTCTCCAGCCCCAAACTCAACGAGCGCGAGCGTATGGCGTTCGTCCTCGCGGCCTACAACATGGGGCCGGAACGGGTGCAGGGCATGCGTGCCGAGGCACGGCGCCGGGGCTTGAACCCCAACCAGTGGTTTTTCCAGGTCGAGCGCATCGCCATGGAGCAGGTCGGAATGGGCGGCGTCAGCTATGTTAATAGCGTGAACAAGTACTACTTGGCCTTTGATCGGGAACGGGACTCCCTGGAGCCGGTGGGGTCAAAGATCGTCTCACGCAAATAATCTAACTTATCGATATTAATTAGCGCGTTTTTCGGCTTTTATCATTGCTTAAACTGATTAATATAGCGGCCAACCAACCCCTACATCGAAAAGGATTATCAACATGAGCCCAATGATCAAAAACCTTCTGTCCACCCGTGCCGGCTACGGCCTGACGGTCCTGCGGATTTTTGTCGGTATCATTTTTGCCGCCCACGGTTCGCAAAAACTCTTTGGCTGGTTTGGCGGCGGTGGCCTGGCAGGCACGGCGCAGTGGATGGAGAGCATCGGCCTGGCCCCGGGTACCCTGATGGCATTGTTGTCGGGCGGTACTGAGTTCTTCGCCGGCCTGGCGCTGATCATTGGCCTGCTGGTACGCCCGGCGGCGCTGGGCCTGACCATTGTCTCGCTGGTGGCGATTTTCTCGGTGCATATCAGCAACGGTTTGTTCATGACCAACAACGGCTATGAGTTCGCCTTGGCACTGCTGGGCGGCACAGTGGCTGTGCTGTTTGAAGGTGCTGGCAAACTTTCTGCCGACCGCGCCATTGCTAACTGATCACGTTGCACGCATGTCAAAGGCCCGCCCCGTGCGGGCCTTTTTCGTTGTACGGGATTCTTGACACTGCCCCACTGGCTTCTCTAGGATGCTGCATGCGCCGATTTAAACAGCTAATTGCGGGGCGCCACCGGGACTCGCTGCAGTCCCGACAGAAACCTGCTCCAGGTTTCGAAATACCGCTAAAGCGCTGGTTCGGTGTTGCCTCTCACCTGCCCGCAGACTTTTGAGGCAGAGACACGACACGATGAATGCACTACGACCCCTTGTACGCCTGGCCCCGATCACTGCGGGCCTGACTCAGCGCAATCCGAAAATCCTCCTTGGCGGCAAGCACCAGCCGACGCTGTTGCGTTATCTGGATGGCTGGCCCCGGCGTACTGGCCGTCCTTCGGCGTTCCTGATCCAGTTTGTCGAAGACGGTGAGTCCCTGGCCCGCTTTGCCAGCAACAGCTTTGATCTGGCGGTGATCCAGGCGCCGAACGCCGAGGATGCCAGCGAGTTTATCCGCCACCTGACCCGCGTGGCGCGCCAGGGCTTGATTACCCGGCGTTAACCCACAACCCTTAGTAGAACGTAGCGGCAGGTGGATGTTGGCGACGTCGACGCGAGATGAAGATCCCCAGGCCCAGCAGGCTCACTATCAGTGGAACGATGACGACCGTGAGCAACACCACGGTGAGTTCCAGTTGGCGGACGTTCTTGTAGGCTTCTTTTCTCAGGACGTGAAGCTCCATGCGTAAGCGCAGGCGCTCTTTATTGAGCGCCTGTAACAGCGTATTCGAGGCGTTGGCCTGGCTCCCCAGCATGGAGGGCGGCGTGTTCAGCGATCGCCATTCCTTTTCTGTCTGGTCCAGGCGTTGCTCCAGGAGGGCCGCCTTTTTTCGGTAGGATTGCGCGGCCTCGGTGCGTAGCCTGTCGAGCAACCCAGGGGGTTGCTGGTCGCTCGCACGAGGGCTGATAGCGCTCAGGGTCTCGGGCGCTGTCAGGTTATCCAGGGTATTCAAGACAAACCTGGCATTGTCCGAGCGTGGCGTTTTTTGTCCGTTGGCACCGTGTGCCGCCAGCCAGACACGGTCACTGAGCAGATCCGTGTCGGCCACCACGACCACATGGATATTGGCGGCCTTCTGCAGCGTAGCTTTCTGGCCATTGAAGCCGTCAGGGAAGGCGGAATAGGCAGGTCCTTCGATGCGGGCTGCGATTACATTCGGCCGACCGCGGGTGGTTGCCTCGCCGATCATGGCTTCAAAGGTCTCCTGTTGAGCGAAGCGTGCCCCATCGAACGTGCTGGCTTGCCCGGAACTCTGGAGCAGCGGGGTGAATGTGGTGCGGCTTTTTTTCAGGGGCAGGAGCGTACCGGTATTCAACAGCGTCAGGGTGCCTACGCCCCAGGTGCTGATATCGTGCCGGGCCATCGCTTCCCTGGGTAGGGTGAGCGCCCCGGGATGGCGCACGGCGGGCTGGCCGCTCGTCATAACCACCGGGGTGGCATAGAGGCTGTCCGCCACTACCTTATTGGCTGGCATTTGCACGCCCCAGGCGGCCAGCAGGTTCTGCTGGCCCGAGGTGTCGGCGGTTGAGTCCAGGCCGTTCAAGGGATCGAGAAACATCATCAACTTGCCCCCCGCCAGGACAAACTGGTCAATGGCAAACAGTGTCTGCTCCGGCAGTCGAGCAGGCTGGACGACCATCAAGGTCTTGACATGCCCAGGGATACGCGAGAGGTCGCGGCCCAGGCTCATCAGGTTGAAATCACTGCGGATTTTCTTGAGTAACTGCCATGACGGTGCGGTTTCCCGGTTCTGTTCATCCCGGCTGCCGTCCATGGCTAACCCAGAGATCAGCCCGATGATCGGTTGTTCCTGGCGCGCGACATGGTGGATCAGGCGGCTGATCTCATATTCCAGGAAGTCCGCCTGGGCGGGGTCGAAGCGTTCAATTTTCTGAGGCTCATGGTCTGCACGGGTGCCGATGAGCCCAAACAGCCCCTGTTGGCTATCCAGGCCCAATAACTCAGCCTTGTACTCGTCTTCTGAAAACGGGTCAGGGTCAATCAGGTGCAGCGTAATGTTGCCCTTTGATGCGCTTTCGTAGGCCTTGAGCAGCAAGGCAATGTAGTCGCCATGGCTTTTCAGGGCTGCACTTTTACGGGGATGGCTGGTGTTGAAAAAATATAAATCCATGGGGGTTTCAAGTGTCGCGAGCAGGGCGTCGGTCGAAGGCGAGAGGGTGTGGATTTTTTTCTCTGAAAGGTCCAGTCGATAGTTGGGTAATTTCAGGGCCCATACCAGATTGAAGGCGAGAAAAAGCAGGGCGATGACGGTCAACGTCACACCGAAATTAATAAGGTTCCTCATGGGAATTTCCTTTGTCAGCCTTTTCTGAAATTTAAAGTAAGGGTGGTTGCGGTAAGGAAAGCAATGATCATGCTGATGAAGTACAGCGTGTCGTGCAATGTCAGGAGACCGCTATCTATTGTGCTGAAACGTATCCGTGGGTTGAGTGAAACCAGGCTGTCAATAATCCAGATGGGGGCCTGGTGGCTCAGCACATCCAGCACAGACGATATAATACTGGTGATCAATAATAATGTGAGTGTGATGCCGAAAATAATCAGGCGATTATAGGCCAGCACACAGATAAGGCAGGCAAACGAAAGATAAGCGCCCGCCAGTAACCAACTTCCCAGGAATTGGGCCAGGATGGTTGAATTGTCCGCTATGGCCAGGTAGTTAACGGCGATGACCAGGGGGAAGTTCAAGGACAGCGTTAACGCGCAAAGGGCCCAGGCGGCCAGGAACTTGCCCAGTGTCAGTTCGAGGGCCGACACTGGCAGCGTGTTTGTAAAGAGGAAGGTATTGTCTTTGTACTCATCTGTCCAAAGCAGTGTGGAAATAAATGGAATGAAAAAAAGATAAAGCCAGGGGTGGAACTGAAAAAAAGCATTTAAGTTTGTAGGGTTTTTTTCTAGGAAACTTCCTATATTAAAACCGAGCGCAGTGTTAGTCATCAAGAAGACAGAAACGCCAAAATAAGTGGCCGGGCTCGACAAGTAGTTGCTGAGTTGCCGCTTGAATATTACGGGTAGACGTTTCAATTGGGCGCCTCCTGGCTCAAATGGTGGATGACATCGCTCAGGCGCCCGGGCTCAAGGCTCAAGGCATTGATTTTCCAGCGCCGGTTGGCGATCAGGGCATTGACGTGTGGATAGATGATTTGCCCCGGCATCGCGAGTACCGTCACGCTGCCATCGGCATGCCGGTCTTCTTCGATGCCGGCCACCCCCGGAAGCACGGCCAGGGCCAGCAGGTCCAGGGGCGTATCGGCGGCCAGGGTGATTGCCTGGTAATGGCGCGAGCTGTGTTGCAGTTCGGATACGGAGGTATCCGCCAGCAGGCGGCCCTCGGCCAGGACCAGGGCCCGTTGGCAGATAGAGGAGAATTCTTCGGGGTTGCGGGAGGCAACAATGACGGTCATATCTTCGGTCAACGACTGGATAAGCGTCCCGACCTTTTGTTTTTGCAGGGTGTCCAGGCCCTCTGTAGGTTCGTCGAGTAACAGCAGCTTGGGGTCATGCAGGATGGCTTGGGCCAGCGCTACTTTGCGTTGGTGCCCTGGAGGAAGGGCGCTGATAGGGGAGTCAAGCACTCGCCAAAGCTCCAGGCGGGCGATCGCTCGATCAACCATCTTGCGCTTTTCCTGGCCACGGAGCCCGCGAACTTCGGCCATGAAACCCAGAAAACTCTTTACTGTCATGTTGCCATGGCCGAGTGCAAATTCTGGCTGGTAGCCTATTATTGTTTGTGCCTTTATGGGGTGGGTCGAGATATCCATGTCATATATTTTTATCGTGCCGGAAGTTGCCCGGGTTGCGCCGCAGAGCAATTTGAGCAACGTACTTTTACCCGCGCCATCATGTCCAAACAACCCCAGGCATTCCCGGGGGCGGGCGCTGAATGTCAAGTTATCGATGGCCGTCGCCCGTCTTGTTTTTTTTGTTAAATTTGTTATTTCGATCATAGGCTTTTCTACTTGGTTGTTTGCCGGGGCATGCTGAGTAGGCGGGGGCTCAATAAGCCTGTGTCTTCAGGTTGAGAATTGCCGAAGGTTGCGGTGAAAAGTATTGATCAAGTGTTTCAGGTGCGGCTTTGTTAAAAAATGGTACGTTCAATAGGGACGCTTGGAAACGCTGAGGCGCGTGAATAAGGTAAGTCCTACATGTGGCTCAATCACTCGCTGAAACAATTGCGCTGTTCTTGAGGTTTTGTTGGTTTTGAATGGAATGATGGCGTGTATATGAAGTACTACCGTAATGGAGTCCGACACTCATGATGCTTCTACGTACTCTTGTTCTTGAACACTCTGGTCATGATTCCCCGGTTAACGGTGCACTGCTTTGTTGTTTTGCGGTACCGCAAATCGCTTCGAACTTTCTTGTCTACAGCCTGGACGAAGAGGTAGAGCCCGGAAGCTCTCGGGTCTACATCGCCGCGTTGCGCAAAAAGTCCGAACGGTATTTTCTTGGAAGCATCGAGTCCAAGGAGAACCTGCAACTGGCAATGAGTGTCCTCAAGCAGATCATCACCCTGGCCACCACATCCGGTGCCAAGGATGGCCACGCCTCAGAGCCGCAAGTGCCTTATCATTTCATTGACCTGAAGGGCAGCAAGCTCCCGGCGGCCCGGCCGGAAGATCACCACTCACTGATGATCAAGAAGACCTTGGTGATGAAGGTGATCACCCTCGGGACTTCAGTCATTGGCCTGCCTGCGATTGAGAGCACCGAGTTGATTGTGCCGTCTATTCGCTTCTCGTCAAAAATGGTGTCGCCACCCGGTGCGGCAAGTCCCGCTGAGGATTTGACGCCAGCGTCCCACGAGGAGCCGTCAGCCGTGGTGTCGGCGGTAACGCCGGCTGAGCCAGTGCCTCCCCCGCCGAAGGAGGCCCAGGCTGCTGCTGCGCCAGTGTCGGTGCAGCCGCCTGTTGCGCCGCCCGAAGTTGCCTCGCCAGTCGTGGCGGCGAATCAGTCGTCCCTGGTTGAAGTGGATACCACACTGACCAATCTGGCCCGCGTGGCGCAAGAGTTGACGCAACAGAAGCGCGCATTGCAGCAACAGCAGGAGGAGCTTGAGCAGCAAAAAGACCAATTGCTACGGGAAAAAACCGCGCTGGAGCAGTCCAGTCAACAGCTGAACGCGCTGGAGGTCGCCTTGCAGCAGCGAACCGAAGCGTTGAATGGTCGTGAGGAACACCTGGACCGGGATGCACAGTTGCAGCAGGCAGAGCAACGTCGCCTGGAGGGTTGGGCCCGGCAGTTGGAAGACGAGTCGTTCAGGCTCCAGGCGCAGGACAGGGCATCCCAACAACAGGCGGAGCAATTGGCGACCGGCCTGGGGCAGTTGTCGGGCTTCAGGGGCGATCTGAAGGCGTTGCTGTATCGCCTGGACGGCACCTTGTTTCCTGTGGAGAAGGTCGAGGAGGCGACCAGCAAAGTGCTTGGGGTCGATTGACTCCGGGGGAATCAGGCCTGGCTACTTTCTGGCGTTCATTTATCATCAAGGCCGACCGGTTGCCGTCAGGCCGCCAGTGCATTGCAGGCTGATGCGCGGGTGCTTTGAACCAATGGATACTTGCTGGGGATGTGACGCTTTTGAGTACCAAGCTGATTACCAAAGAAGGTCATGAGGCGCTGAAAAAAGAGCTTGATTACCTGTGGCGAGAAAAGCGTCCTGATACCACGCGCAAGGTGACGTGGGCAGCTTCGCTGGGAGACCGCAGCGAGAACGCCGACTACCAGTACAACAAGAAGCTGCTGCGTGAAATCGATCGCCGGGTGCGCTACCTGCGTAAACGCCTGGAAGATATGCGGGTGGTGGAATACATGCCTGAGCAGGAGGGCAAGGTGTTCTTCGGGGCCTGGGTGGATATCGAGAACGAGCAGGGCGAGACCAAGCGTTTTCGGATCGTGGGCTATGACGAGATTTATGAGCGCATGGACTACATCTCCATCGACTCCCCCATGGCCAGGGCCCTGCTGCGCAAAGAGGTGGACGATGAGGCCATTGTGCAGACGCCGGGTGGCGAGGTGTGTTGGTGGATCACCGGCATCGAGTACGTCAAGTAAGCCTGTGTGGCCCGCTCCCGTAAGGGGGCGGGCTTTTTTTCAGCCTTCGCGCAGTACCGTCAGTGGGCTGGCATTCAAGGCCCGGCGTGTACCGAATACTCCGGCCCCGCCGATCAGCACCGCGCCGATCACCGGAAGCACCAGCAGCCAGGGGTGAGGGTGCCAGACCAGGTCGAAGGCATAGCGATACAGCACCAGGGTCACCAACTCGGTGCCCAGCGCCGCCAGTAGCCCGCTGACCGCACCCAGCAGCCCGAACTCGATACGCCGGGCCTTGACCAGCAACGTGCGCTCCGCGCCCAGGGCGCGCAACAGGGCGCCCTGGCGGATGCGTTCGTCCAGGGTGGCCTGCAGCCCGGAAAACAGCACCGCCATGCCTGCCGCCAGGACAAACAGCAGCACGTATTCCACGGCCAGCGTGACCTGGGCCAGGATACTGCGCAGTTGGGCCAGCAGCGCCTCGACCTGCAGGATGGTCACGGCCGGGAAGGCTCGGGACAGATCGACAATCTGCTGGTCATGGCCGGCAGCCAGATAGAAGCTGGTCAGGTAGGTGGCCGGCAGGTCCTTCAGGGTGCCCGGTTGGAAGATCATGAAAAAGTTGGGTTGGAAGTTGTCCCAGTTGATCTCCCGCAGGCTGGTGACCCGGGCCTCGCGGTTTTCCCCGCCAACGGTGAAGGTCAGGTGGTCGTTGAGCTTGAGCTTGAGGCTTTCGGCCACCTTGGCTTCTACCGAGACACCTGGCACGCCGTCGCTTGGCTGATCCGCCCACCAACTGCCCGATGTCAGGGTGTTGCCTGGGGGCAGGTTGGCCGCCCAGGTCAGGCTCAGGTCCCGTTGGATTGCGCGATCGCCACTGGAGTCCTTGCTGACAATGTCCTGTACCGGTTCGCCGTTGATGCTGATCAGGCGTCCCGGCACCACCGGATACAAGGGCGCGGCCTGGGCCTGCAGTTCAAGCAGGCGAGCACCGAAGGCGTCCTTGTCGGCCGGCAGGATATTGAGGGCGAAATAGTTGGGGGCATCCTTGGGTAACTGGTTCTGCCAGGTGTCCAGCAGTTCGCCACGCAACAGGGCGATCAAGCCCATCGACAGCAGGATCAGGCCAAACGCCAGGGACTGGCCCGCCGCCGCCAACGGGTGGCGCAACAACTGGCCCAGCCCCAGGCGCCAGGGCAGGGCCGCGCGCGCCAGCAGGCGGCGCAGGCTTTTCAGCAGCAACAGGAGCAGGCCACCGAGGATCAGCGCGGCGATCACCCCGCCGCCCAACAGGGCGAAGGTCAGCACCAGGTCCAGGCTCAGGCGCCACATGATCAGGCCCAGGGCAAACAGTGCCGCGCCATATACCATCCAGGTGCTGGAGGGGATCGGTAGCAAGTCGCGACGCAGAACCCGCAGCGGCGGCACGCGGCCCAGGGCCGCCAGAGGGGGCAGGGCAAAACCGGCGAGGGCCACCAGCCCGGTCCCGATGCCCGCGACAGCCGGCAGCAAGCCGCCCGGCGGCACATCGGCCGGCAGCAGATCGTGCAACAGGTAGAACAGCCCCAGTTGCGCCAGCCAGCCCAGTGCCGCGCCGGCGAGGCTGGCCAGCAGCCCCAGCACACTCAACTGCAGGCTGAACAGCAGCATGGTTTCCCGGCGCGACAGGCCGAGGCAACGCAGCAGCGCGCTGGCGTCGAAGCGGCGGCTGGCAAAGCGGTTCGCCGAGAGGGCCACGGCCACCCCAGACAACAACACCGCGACTAGGCTGGCCATGTTCAGGTAGCGTTCGGCCTTGCCCAGGGCACCGCCGATCTGCTGGTTACCGTCCCGTGCGTCCTGCAGGCGCTGGTTGGCGGCCAGCCCTGGCTTGATCTGGTCGCTGTAGGTTTGCAGGGCGGTACTGCCTGGCGGTGCGCGCCACAATTCACGGTAGCTGACCCGGCTGCCCGGCTGGACCACGCCGGTGGCCTCAAGGTCGGCCAGGTTGATCATCACCCGTGGGGTGAGGCTATAGAGGTTGCCGGCACGGTCCGGCTCATAGGTGAGCACGCGGGCCAGGCGCAGGGTCTTCATGCCGACGTCGATGCTGTCGCCGACGTTCAGGTCCAGTGCCGTCAACAGGCGGGCCTCGACCCAGGCCTCGCCGGGTTTCGGCCCGCCACCGGGAGTTTGTGCGGCGAACGGTTCGGCCGCGCTTTTCAGCTGGCCGCGCAGCGGGTACTGCTCGTTGACGGCCTTGATACTCGATAACTGGATGCCGTTGTCGGTGGCGATGACGCTGGAAAACTCCACCACCCTGGCGTGGGCCAGGCCCAGTTGCGTGCCGCTGGTGATTTGCTCGGGGCGGGCCGGGGAACTGCCCTCCAGCACCAGGTCGGCGCCGAGGAACTCGGTGGCGCGCAACAGCATCGCGCCGTTGAGCCGCGCGCCGAAATAACCGATGGCGGTACTGGCGGCCACCGCCACCAGCAGGGCGAAGAACAACACACGCAATTCACCGGCACGGGCATCGCGCAGCAATTGGCGCAGGGCAAGGCTGAACAGGCGCAACAGCGGCAAACGTGCCATCAAGGCTCCAGGGGCTCGACCATCAGGCCGGCTTCAAGGCGGATCAGGCGTCGGCAGCGATGGGCCAAGCGCTCGTCGTGGGTCACCAGCACCAGGGTGGTGCCGTTTTCCTTGTTGAGTTCAAACAGCAGGTCGCTGATGCGCTCGCCGGTATGGCTGTCGAGGTTGCCGGTGGGTTCGTCGGCAAACAGCACGTCTGGCTCGGCGGCGAACGCCCGGGCAATGGCCACCCGTTGTTGCTCGCCGCCGGAAAGCTGGCGTGGCGAGTGGGTCAGGCGCTGGCCCAGGCCGACCCGCTCGAGCAAGTGCCGTGCACGTTCGCGGGCGTCCTTGCGCCCGTCCAGCTCCAGGGGCAGCATGACGTTTTCCAGGGCATTGAGGCTGTCGAGCAATTGGAATGACTGGAACACAAAACCGACGTGTTCGGCGCGGATGCGTGCCCGTTGATCTTCGTCCAGCACACTCAGGGCCTGGCCGGCGAGGGTGACTTCACCGCTGCTGGGCAGGTCGAGCCCGGCCAGCAGGCCAAGGAGCGTGGATTTTCCGGAACCGGAACTGCCGACGATAGCCAGGCTATCGCCCTTGTTCAGTTCCAGGCTCAGTTCGTGCAGGATGGTCAGTTCACCTTCCGCGCTGGGAACCACTTTGCTAAGGTTCTGCGCGGTGAGAATGCATGCGCCCATGGAGAATCCGATGCGAATATGGTTTTTGAGTGCTGGCCTGGCCCTGATGTGCATGGCCCAGAACGCAGCGGCGGGTACTGTCCTGATCGTTGGCGATAGTATCAGTGCCGGTTTCGGCCTGGATACCCGCAAAGGGTGGGTGGCCCTGCTGGAGCAACGGCTCAAGAAGGAGGGTTTCGACGATAAAGTGGTCAACGCCTCCATCAGTGGCGACACCAGTGCTGGCGGCCTCGCGCGGCTGCCGGCGGCGCTTGCAGAGCATAAGCCCGACGTGGTGGTGATCGAGTTGGGGGGCAACGATGGCTTGCGTGGCCAGCCCCCGGCGCAATTGCAACAAAATCTTGCGTCGATGATTGACCAGTCCAAGGCCGGCGGTGCCAAAGTGCTGCTGCTGGGGATGCAGTTGCCGCCCAATTATGGCCCGCGATATACCACGGCGTTTGCCGAAGTCTATGGTGTGTTGGCCAAGGAAAAAAACGTTGCTTTGGTGCCGTTTTTCCTTGAGGGCGTGGGGGGGCACCCGCAGATGATGCAGGCTGATCAACTGCACCCGGCCGTCGGCGCCCAGGCCAAGTTGCTGGAAAATGTCTGGCCGACGCTAAAACCGCTGTTATGACGCTTTTCTAGCAGCGGTCTTTCGGCTAAGGTGGCGCCCCCGATTTGGAGCCCCCGATGTCGTCGCGTCCTGCCTGGTCCCTGTTTGCCTACCAACTGATCGAGCCTGACGAGCAGTTGGATCTGTTCGCCTGCCAGGAAGTGAAGGTGCACCTGGTCACGCGCCAGTTGGAACTGGGCGGCACCATCGACCGCACGCTCTGCGGCACCTTGCTGCCGGCCCAGCCACGTTGGTCATCGGTGGACCGCTCGATCTTCCAGGACCAGCGCCTGTGCCCCTTGTGCCGGGCGATTCTTGAATCGCAAAAGCGTGGCACGCCGCCTATCTGGCCTGAACTGCGCTTCGAGCTTTAAGGGCAGCTACACGCTACAATCGCCATTTTACCCCCGTCGATCTGCGAAGGATTTCCCGGATGTTGTCGCGCCTGCCTGTCGTCACCTGTTGCCTGTCTCTCGCCGCCTTGTGTGCGGCCGGTCCTGTTGCGGCCCTGCAACTGCCCCTGCCGCCGCCGGGTGAAGACATTGTCGGCCAGGTCCAGGTGATCAAGGCCAAGTACGAAGACACCTTTGCCGACCTGGGGGTGACTTATGATCTGGGCTATTCGGAGATGGTCGCGGCCAATCCCGGGGTGGATGCCTGGCTGCCGGGAACCGGGGTCGAGATTGTGCTGCCGACCCGTTTCATCCTGCCGCCGGGCCCCCGCGAAGGCATCGTGATCAACCTGGCCGAGTACCGTCTGTACTACTACCCCAAGGGCCAGAATGTGGTGTACACCTTCCCGCTGGGGATCGGTCGTGAAGGCTGGGGCTCGCCGATTGCCCGTACCAGCATCATTGCCAAGACCCCCAACCCGACCTGGACCCCGCCCGCGTCGATCAAGGCTGAGCACGCGGCGGACGGCGACCCGCTGCCCAATGTGGTGCCGGCCGGTCCCGACAACCCCCTGGGCCCGTTCAAGTTCACCCTGGGCACGCCGGGCTACCTGATTCATGGCTCCAACAAGAAGTTCGGCATCGGTACCCGTACCAGCCACGGTTGCTTCCGCATGTTCAACAACAACGTGCTGGAGATGGCCAGTATGGTCCCGGTGGGCACGCCGGTGCGGATCATCAATGATGCCTACAAGTTCGGCATCAGCGGCGGCAAGGTCTATCTGGAGGCGCATGCGCCCTTGAACGACGATGGCACGCCGTCGGTGGTCGACAAGCACACCGCCGTCATCAACGCGATGCTCAAGCGCGAAGACCTGGCCAACAACCTGCGGGTCAACTGGGACGAAGTGCGCGATGTTGTCGCGGCCGAAGATGGCTTGCCGGCGCAGATTGGCGAGCCGGGCGCGGCGCCGATGGTCACCAGTATGCCGGTCGATCTGCAGCAGTAACGCCTGCTGCCCATCAAAGCCCGCCATGGCATGCGCCTGGCGGGCTTTTTATTGCCCGGGATACGGGCAATAAAAAGCCGATCCAAAAATGGATCGGCTTGATAACAACCCCGAGGGATTATTACTTGCGGCTAGCTTTTTCAAGCATGCGCAGAGCGCGCTCGTTAGCTTCGTCAGCAGTCTGTTGTGCTTTTTGAGCAGCAGCCAGAGCTTCATCAGCTTTACGGTAGGCTTCGTCTGCACGAGCCTGGGAGCGAGCTGCTGCGTCTTCAGTTGCAGTCAGACGAGCTTCGGTTTCTTTGGAGACGCTGCTGCAACCGGTAGCCAGAACTGCGGCCAGAGCCAGAGCAGAGAATTTCAGAACGTTGTTCATCGTGTTCCCCTTCAAGGACTTTCTATTTAATGGCTACTATCTCAGAGTGAGCTAATAGCCGGCGTACATACTACCCATTACTTGTAGTAAGTAAACTGACGTAGCGCAAGAAGCAAAAAAAATTCTTGTGCCGAATCTATTTTGGCTAATCTTTGGCGAGTTTGTATAAAAAATATCCAGTTCTTGATGTGTGGCCAAAGATTGGATCCAGGCTGAAAGCGCCGGCTGGCAAGTGTTAAACGTTGTAAGCGCCTGTCAATTTATATATCGGCATGAACACTATTGTTCAGATTTCCCTGAGGCATGTGGGCATCTTTCGCGCATGTAGAGGTGACTTTAAAAGCGCTTGTTCGTCTCAAGCTTCAACTGCCGGCAATGTTCAGGCCGATCGACCACGGGATGCTCGATCAGCCCTTTCTATGTCCGCCAGCCCGATGGAGGACGAGCGTCCCTTGAGCAATGACCGGATTGGTGCCTACTATTCCTGCGTGCGGGGCGTGAGTGCTGTAGGGCTTTTCTCGTTGTCGAGACCGGCACGGGGTGGCGTAGATGTTCCTTCGCCGGAAAAACATCGGTAAGGTAGGGGTCAGAAACCAAGACCCGCAAGGAGTAGTGATGAGCGAGGCGTTGTCCATCCACCATGACCAGGCTGGTCATCAGTTCGAGACCAATGTGGACGGTCATCGTGCCTATCTGACCTACATGGACCTGGGGAAGCAGACCCTGGATATCTACCGCACGTTTGTGCCCAATGCCTTGCGTGGGCGCGGCATTGCCGCTGCGTTGACCGAAGAGGCGCTGCAATACGCCGAGAGCATGGGCTACACGGTGATCCCGTCTTGCTCCTACGTGGAGCGCTACATGGAGCGTCACCAGCGCCATGCCGCGAAGCTGTAAAGCCAGCAGGCGGGCATAAAAAAACGCCGGGCTCAGCCCGGCGTTTTTGTGTGCGTCAGGTACGTTTGCGCTTGGGCAATACGTCCTTGAGCTTGGCGTGCATGCTGCGCAGGGTGGTCTCGGTGGCGGACCAGTCGATGCAGGCATCGGTGATCGACACGCCGTATTGCAGGTCGGCCAGGTCCTTTGGAATGGCCTGGCAACCCCAGTTCAGGTGACTCTCGACCATCAGGCCGATAATCGACTGGTTGCCTTCCAGGATCTGGTTGGCCACGTTCTCCATCACCAGTGGTTGCAGGGCCGGGTCCTTGTTGGAATTGGCGTGGCTGCAATCGACCATGATGTTGGGCTTGATCTTCGCCTTGCTCAGCGCCTGTTCGCACAGGGCCACGCTGACCGAATCATAGTTGGGCTTGCCATTGCCGCCACGCAGTACCACATGGCCATAGGCGTTGCCCTTGGTGGTGACAATGGACACGCCACCTTCCTGGTTGATCCCCAGGAAACGGTGCGGGCTGGAAACCGACTGCAAGGCATTGATCGCCACGGTCAGGCCGCCGTCGGTGCCGTTCTTGAAGCCCACGGCCGAGGACAGGCCGGAGGCCATTTCGCGGTGGGTCTGCGATTCGGTGGTACGCGCCCCGATCGCCGACCAGCTGATCAGGTCTTGCAAGTACTGCGGGGAAATCGGGTCCAGGGCTTCGGTGGCCGTGGGCAGGCCCATTTCAGCCAGGTCCAGCAGCAGCTTGCGGCCGATGTGCAAGCCGTCCTGGATCTTGAACGAGTCGTCCAGGTACGGATCGTTGATCAAGCCTTTCCAGCCGACGGTGGTCCGTGGCTTCTCGAAATACACGCGCATCACCAGGTACAGGGTGTCGGACACTTCCGCGGCCAGCACTTTAAGGCGCTCGGCGTACTCGTGGGCGGCCTTGAGGTCGTGGATCGAGCAAGGGCCGATCACCACGAACAGGCGGTGGTCAGTGCCGTCGAGGATGTCACGAATGACTTCGCGGCCCTTGGTGACGGTCTGCAAGGCAGCGTCGCTCAAAGGGATTTCGCGCTTGAGCTGATCGGGCGTGATCAGGGTCTCGTTGGATTCGACGTTTAGGTCGTTGATCGGTAAATCAGCCATCGTGTTACTCGTCAGGGTCACGGGTGCCGGCCGCCAGCGAACCCCGTGCGGCGGAGCACAGCATGATTTAAATGCAGCGGGGAGCCGAACCTTAGCGCGTACACGCCGGCTCGACAATGGGCAATTGCGCGCGGTGGCGTGCGGCCTGATAGTGTGTTGCCTGGTTAAAGGGGGTGGTGTGGAGCGAGTGAAAGCGTTTGAATTGACGGATTTGGATATCGACCAACAGTTGCTGGGGTTACCGGGTGCTTCATTGCTGGTATTTACCAGTGTGGGCTGTTCCAGTTGCCGCTGGGCGCGCCAGCAGTTGCCCGGCTGGGAGCTGCCGGTTGCGCGGATCTGCTGGGTTGACGCCGGGCACAATGGCGGCGCGGTGCAGCGCTATGGGATCTTCCATTTGCCGGCGTTGTTTGTGGTGTGCGAGGGGCAGTTCCACGGCGCCTTGCAGGTGGGCCTGAATGCCGGTGACCTGCGTGAAGGTATAGACGAAGCGCTCAAACGAGAACCAGAGGAGTTGCCATGATGAGTGCAGTTGAACCCGGGCCACGCATCGGGATTATCGGCACCGGTGCCATTGGTGGTTTTTACGGGTTGATGCTGGCGCGCGCCGGTTTTGACGTGCATTTCCTGTTGCGCAGTGAGTTCGCGGCGGTCAGCGAGCGCGGCTTGCAACTCAATAGCGCGGTGCATGGCGCCCTGCGCCTGCACCCGGTGCAGGCCTATGCCAATGCGGCCGACATGCCGCCTTGCGACTGGCTGTTGGTGGGCACCAAGACCAACGGTAACGTTGAGCTGGCGCCGACCATTGCCCAGGCAGCGGCGCCCGATGCCAAGGTGGTGCTGTTGCAAAATGGCCTGGGTGTCGAGGAGGCCCTGCGCGAGCACCTGCCGCCATCGGTGCACCTGCTCGGCGGGCTTTGCTATATCTGCGTACACCGTTGCGGGCCGGGGATCGTCGAGCACCAGGCCATGGGCCGGGTCAGCCTGGGCTATCACAGTGGCAGTGCCACCCATGATGCGGCACGCCGCCAGGCGATTATCGAAGAGGGCGCCGGGCTGTTCCGCCACGCCGGGATCGACGCCCAGGCCATGCCCGACCTGGACCAGGCGCGCTGGCATAAACTGGTGTGGAATGTGCCGTACAACGGTCTGTCGGTGCTGCTCGGAGCCAATACCTCGGCGTTGATGGCCGACGAGTCCAGCCGGGAATTGATCCAGGGCCTGATGGCCGAAGTGGTGCAGGGCGCCCACGCGTGCGGCCATCAGATCGCGCCCGGTTATGCCGAGCAGATGTTCAGCATGACCGAACGTTTGACGGACTATTGGCCCAGCATGTATCACGATCATCTGCACCGGCGCCCCCTGGAACTGGCCGCGATCTACGCCCGCCCGCTGGCCGCAGCCAGGGCCGCCGGCTGCGAATTGCCGCGGATGCAGGCGCTGTATCAGGCCTTGGGTTTTATCGACCGGCGCAACAACTGAGGAACAGGCATGGCCAAAAGCATGAGCGACAAATTGGTGTTGGCGATTTCCTCGCGGGCCCTGTTCGACCTGGGCGAAAGCCATAAGGTTTACCTGGCCCAGGGCGTCGAGGCCTACCGCAAGTACCAGATCGATCACGAGGAAGAAATCCTTGAGCCGGGGGATGCCTTCCCCCTGGTCAAGAAACTCCTGACCCTCAATGCCAGCCTCGGCCGGGCGCGGGTCGAGGTGGTGCTGGTGTCACGCAACAGTGCCGATACCGGCTTGCGTGTGTTCAATTCGATCCAGCACTACGGCCTGGATATTTCCCGCGCTGCCTTTGTCGGTGGACGTAACCCCCACCCTTATCTGGCGGCGTTTGGCTGCCACCTGTTTCTCTCGACCCACGCCGAAGATGTGCGTAGCGCGCTGGATGCCGGTTTTGCGGCGGCGACCATTTTGTCCGGCGGCGCCCGTCGGGCTTCCAGCGCTGAGTTGCGGATTGCCTTCGACGGTGACGCGGTGCTGTTTTCCGACGAGTCCGAGCGCGTCTACCAAAGCGGCGGCCTGGAAGCGTTCCAGGCCAGCGAGCGGCAAGCGGCTCGCGAACCGCTACGGGGTGGGCCGTTCAAGGGATTCCTGGCGGCCCTCAACCTGTTGCAGCGTGAGTTCCCCGATGAGTCATGCCCGATCCGCACGGCGCTGGTGACGGCGCGTTCGGCCCCGTCCCATGAGCGGGTGATCCGCACCTTGCGCGAGTGGGACATCCGCCTGGACGAGTCGCTGTTTCTCGGCGGCCTGGAAAAGTCGGCGTTCCTTGAAGCGTTCGCTGCCGATGTGTTTTTTGACGACCAGGCCGGCCATTGCGAGAAAGCCAGGGAGGTGGTGGCCACCGGGCATGTGCCCCATGGTGTGAGCAATGAGCCGAAAGTCCAGGTCGAACGCTAAGTTCATCGCAGTCGCGGAGGCGCTGCTAAGCTGAAACAGTCCCCGCCATCCTGGCAGTCCAGGAGGTTCTATGATTCGGTCGATGTTGTATGCCTCAGACCTGGGTGTGTATGCGCCTTACGTGATGCAACATGCACTGGCGATGGCGCGCACGTTCAAGGCGGATCTGCATGTGATCCATGTCGTGGAGCCGATCGGGCTGCTCGCCGACTCGGTGCTGCAAACCTACCTGGACGAGCCGGCCTTGAGCGAATGGCAGGCCCAGGGGCTGACCACGGTCATGGCGAGTATCGAACAGCGGGTGTTGGACAGCCTTCGCGAAGAACTGGCGGATGGCGAGCAGGATTTACAGACGATTCGTTCGGTGCGGGTGATCCAGGGGGATCCCGCCCAGGTGATTCTCGACCAGGCGCAGAAACTCTCGGTGGATTTGTTGATCGTAGGGAGTCATAGCCAGGGCGCGGGGATCCTGACCCCATTGGGGCGTACGGCGGCGCGGGTGTTGCAGTTGTCGCGGGTGCCGGTCTATCTGGTGCCTTTGCTGCAGCGTCGGCGCAGTGAAGATGTGTGATGGGGCGTAAACGATAAAAAGTTCTAGATTTATCAATCAAACCTTTAATATAGTTATATACCGTCGCTGATATCCGTGGCGTCTATCTGCTTTGAGGGATACATATGAAGCTTCAACAACTGCGCTACATCTGGGAAGTGGCGCACCACGACCTCAACGTTTCCGCCACGGCGCAAAGCCTCTACACCTCGCAACCGGGTATCAGTAAGCAGATCCGCCTGCTCGAAGACGAATTGGGCGTCGAAGTGTTCGCCCGCAGCGGCAAGCACCTGACCCGCGTCACGCCGGCCGGTGAGCGCATCATCACCACCGCCGGCGAGATCCTGCGCAAGGTTGAAAGCATCAAGCAGATCGCCCAGGAATTTTCCAACGAGAAAAAGGGCACCCTGTCGATTGCCACCACCCACACCCAGGCCCGTTATGCCCTGCCGCCGGTCATCAGCTCCTTTATCAAGCAGTACCCGGACGTGGCCTTGCACATGCACCAGGGTTCGCCGATGCAGATCGCCGAAATGGCGGCTGATGGCACCGTCGACTTCGCCATCGCCACCGAAGCCCTGGAGCTGTTCGGCGACCTGGTGATGATGCCGTGCTATCGCTGGAACCGCTGCGTCGTGGTCCCCCAGGGCCACCCACTGGCCAAGCTGCCGAAGCTGACCCTGGAAGCCTTGGCGGAATACCCGATTGTCACCTACGTGTTCGGTTTTACTGGCCGTTCCAAGCTCGATGAGGCCTTCAGCCATCGCGGCCTCACGCCCAAAGTAGTGTTCACGGCGGCTGACGCCGACGTGATCAAGACTTACGTGCGCCTGGGCCTGGGCGTTGGCATCGTGGCCAAGATGGCCGTCGATACCAAGCTCGACAGCGACCTGGTGGTACTCGATGCCAGCGAACTGTTTGAGTCCAGCGTGACCAAGATCGGCTTCCGTCGTGGCACCTTCCTGCGTGGTTTCATGTGCGACTTCATCGAGAAGTTCGCCCCGCACCTGACCCGTGAAGTCATGGCCAAGGCGATCCAGTGCCATAACAAGCAGGAACTGGAAGCCCTGTTCGACGGTGTTGAACTGCCGGTTCACTGATCGGCTCAGCGGGCCTCGGTCACCACGAATTGCTGCCGGGTGCCCGCCACCAGAATCTCCACCTCATCGCCCTCGAACTTGCCCAGCAGGCTTTTGCCCAGCGGCGAGCGAGGGGTGATGACGGTCACCAACTGCCCCACCACATAGACTTTCAAGCCTGCCGCATCCGGCGCCAGGAACAGCCATTGCTGGCGAGCGTCGTTATCCTCCAGGCCAAGCAGGGCGCCCACCTCGATCCCCCGTTGTTCATCGTAGGGCCGCAGGTTGAGGTTCTGGCACAGCACCAGTGACTGCTTGATTTGCTCGACGCGCTTGGCTTGCCCGGCGGCGAGGTAAGACGCTTCCAGGCCCAGGGTGTCGTATTTGTTCTCGGCGATGTTTTCTTCGTGGGTCGCGGTTTCGTAGGCGGTTTGCGCGGCGCGTTGCGCCACATCCAGGTCGGCGGCGAGTTTTTCCAGGATCAACTGGAGGACGGCGTGTTTATTCATGGGGGCTTGCGGCTCAATCACAAAATTGCAGGACATTGGCCCGGCTCTTGTCGCTGGGGGCGTTCTGGTCTTGCTGGAGCCAGAACTGGCATTTGGGGTTGGACAGGTTGCGCGGGTTGTCCCGGGCCTGATCCAGCGCCTGCTGTTGTGCCTGCTTGTGCAGGTTCTGTTGGTATTGCTCAAACATGCGGTTCGGCGGCTCCGGTGTCACGGCAGGCGGCCTGCCCAACTGCTGGACGGCCTGGGTGACGGCGGCCACGGGTTGTCCAGGCAGGTAGCGCGAGGCCAGCCAGGCCGTCAGCGCGATGGCGACAAAGCCCAGCCACAGGCCCAGGGCCACGGCAATACTGAGTTTGAACAGCGACAACGGGCGAGCGGACATGGCGGCCTCCTGGCGGGCGGTTGCGGCGAGTGGGGGATTGTCGCATAGCCAGCGTGCAGAATAATCGCGATCAGCCCTTCTGCCTGGCGGCATTTATGCGGACAATCGAGCCTTTGACTGATGGAGCCCGGAATGAAAGCCCGCTGGGATATTTTTTGCAGCGTTGTCGATAACTATGGCGACATCGGCGTGACCTGGCGCCTGGCCCGGCAATTGGTGGCAGAACAGCGCTGTGCCGTGCGGTTGTGGGTCGATGACCTGCGGGCGTTCGAGCGCATGTGCCCCGAGGTGGACGTGCAATTGGCGCAGCAGTGGCAGGAGGGCGTGGATGTGCGCCAGTGGCCGGCGGATTGGCCAGCCACGGCAGCGGCGGACGTGGTGATCGCAGCCTTTGCCTGCCAACTGCCAGCGGCCTATATGGAGGCCATGGCGGCCCGCGAGCGTACGCCGTTATGGATGAACCTGGATTATCTGAGTGCCGAGGAATGGGTGGTCGGATGTCACGGCCTGCCGTCGGTCAAGTTCAAGGGCGTGCAAAAGTACTTCTTCTTTCCGGGATTTCGCCCCGGCACCGGGGGCTTGCTGCGTGAGGCGGGGTTGATTGAGCGGCGTCAGGCTTTTCAGCGTGATCCCCAGGCCCAGCAACAATTCCTACAAGCGCTGGGTGTTGTTCCTGCGGCGGGCGCGCGGTTGATCTCGCTGTTCGCCTATGAAAATGCCGGCCTGGCCAGTTGGCTGGACGTATTGGCGGCCGATGGCCAGGCCACCCATCTGCTGGTGCCGGAAGGGCGCATCCTTGGCGATGTACAGTGCTGGCTGGGGGGCGAGGCGCTAGGCGTGGGGCAGGTGCACCTGCGCGGCGCGCTGACGGTGCAGGTGCTGCCGTTCGTGCGCCAGGAGCAGTACGACCGCCTGCTGTGGTGCTGTGACTTCAATGCCGTGCGCGGCGAAGATTCCTTTGTGCGCGCACAATGGGCCGGGCGCCCGTTGTTATGGCATATCTACCGCCAGGATGAAGACATCCACCTGGACAAGCTCGATGCGTTCCTTGATCTGTACACCCAGGACCTGTCGGCCCCCGCGAAAGCTGCGCTGATCGCCCTATGGCAAGCCTGGAACACGGACAGCGACATGGCCTCAGGCTGGAAAACCGTGCTTGAGCATTGGCCGGAACTGACCGCACATGCCGAGCAATGGTGTCTGGAACAGGCCTTGCAGGCCGATCTTGCGACGGCGCTGGTACAGTTTTATGAAAATTGGATATGATACGCGACCTTGATTTTTGTAAATCCCATCCAAATTTCGGATATTCGTAATGAAAACTGGTAAAGAACTGAAACCCGGTACAGTGATCCGTCTCGAAAACGACCCTTGGCTGGTTCAGAAAGCTGAGTTCACCAAGTCTGGTCGTAACAGCGCAATCATGAAGACCAAGCTGAAGAACCTGCTGACCGGTTACAAGACCGAGATCGTCTACAGCGCCGATGACAAACTGGATGACGTGATCCTCGACCGCAAGGAAGCGACCCTGTCGTTCATCAGCGGCGACACCTACACGTTCATGGACACTACCGACTACACCATGTACGAGCTGAACGCTGAAGATATCGAAGCTGTTCTGCCGTTCATCGAAGAAGGTATGGAAGACGTCTGCGAAGCCATTTTCTTTGAAGAGCGCCTGGTGTCCGTAGAGCTGCCGACCACCATCGTGCGTAAAGTTGCCTACACCGAAGGTTCCGCTCGCGGTGACACTTCGGGCAAAGTGATGAAGCCTGCCAAGCTGGCTAACGGTACCGAACTGCAAGTGGCTGATTTCATCGAGATCGACGACCTGATCGAGATCGACACCCGTGAAGGTGGTTCGTACAAAGGTCGCGCCAAGGTTACTAAGTAAGTCTTGCGTTACTGATAAAAAACCCGACCAAGAGTCGGGTTTTTTTATGCCTGTTTACCGGTCACACCGTGACATGCAAGCGCACATCGACATTGCCACGGGTAGCGTTGGAGTACGGGCAGACCTGATGTGCAGCGTCTACCAGGCTTTGCGCCTCATCCTCGGCCAGGCCGGGCAGGGACACGTGCAGGTCGATGTCCAGGCCAAAACCACCGGGAATCTGGCCGATGCCGACGTGGGCGGTGATCGAGGCATCATCGGGGATTTTGCGTTTGCTCTGGCTGGCGACGAATTTCAGGGCGCCGATAAAGCAGGCTGAGTAGCCAGCGGCGAACAGTTGTTCCGGGTTGGTGGCCTGGCCGCCGGCGCCGCCCAGTTCTTTTGGGGTGGCGAGTTTGACGTCGAGGATATTGTCGCTGGAAACGGCACGGCCATCACGGCCGCCGGTGGCGGTGGCTACTGCGGTATAGAGGGTTTGCATGGGGGGTTCCTCGCTGTATTTTTGCGCTAAAAATTTGCGCGCTAAGTAAGTTGCGAAATGAATGTATCGCGCAAATGTTTAGTGCGCAATATAAATTTTTGAAGTGATCGCGATGACCTGTCGGGGCCGGCAAGCCGGTTCCGACAGGTGGCTAGACGCTACCCTGCAAATTCCTGCGCAGTTCCAGCAAGTCTGCTTGCAGCTTGCGCAGTTGCTCCCTCTGCAACCCGCTGGCGCTGAGGATGCAGGGGGGGACATCCATGGCCTTGTCCCGCAGTGCCCGGCCTGCGTCGGTCAACGCCACCACCACCACACGCTCATCGACCCGGCTGCGTGTGCGGCTCAACAGGCCTTCGGCTTCCAGGCGCTTGAGCAGTGGGGTCAGCGAGCCCGGGTCGGTGAGCAGGCGGTTACTGATTTCCCCTACGGTCAAACCATCGTCTTCCCACAGCACCATCATGGCCAGGTACTGCGGGTAAGTCAGGCCAAGGGCTTGCAGCAAGGGTTTGTAGACCTTGGTCATCAACAACGAGGTGGAGTGCAGGGCAAAGCACAGTTGGTTGTCGAGGAGCAGGGAGTCGCAGGTGTCAGTCATGGCGGTGCCTTAAAGCGTATTTGAGCTGGAATCTAGCGGGCAAACCTTTGATGCGCCAGATAATTTGCTGGCGGCTGTCAGCCCCAGCCACTTTGCAACGCCAGATCCCACGGTGGGACGGGGCTGAAACGGCTCTTGAGGTATTCCAGCAACAGGCGGCTGCGGGCATTGGCCTGTTGTTCCAGGCGCAGGGCGTAGATGCCGGCGGTTTCAGCAGTGGGCAGGCCGTTTTCGCAGAACAGCGGCACCAGTTCGCCGCGGACCAGGTATTCACTGGCCAGCCAGGTAGGCAGGTCCGCGATGCCCAGCCCGGCCAGGGCGCCGGACAGCAGGGCTTCGGCATTATTGGCGCTCATGCGGATGCGCTGTGGGCGGTAGGTGTTCTTGCGACCATCCAGTTCAAAGCGCCAGGCGAACATCGGTGCCAGGCCTTCCCAGTCCAGGCCGTCGTGTTCGTTGAGCTGGCTGGGATGGGTCGGCGTGCCACGGTTTTTCAGATAGGTTGGGCTGGCACAGGCGATTCGCACAATACTGGCCAATGGCGTGGCGACCAGCCGAGTATCGACTATATGTCCGGCCCGCAGCACCAGGTCCACCTTGCCCAGATGTTCGCCCTGCATATCGACAAAGCTGTCGATCAGATGCAGGTGCACGTCCAGGCCCGGGTAGACCGTCAGGAAATCCGCGATGGCCGGCGCCAGGTGTCGCCGGCCAAACGCGGCGGGGGCATCCACCCGAATCAGGCCCTCGGGCGCATGGCTCAGGGACACGGCCTCGGCCCGTGCCAATTGCAACTCCCGGATAATCCGCCGCGCACGCTCGGCAAACGCCAGCCCGGCCGGGGTGGGCAGCACCGCGTGGGTGCTGCGCAGGAACAACTGGCTGCCCAGGGCGCTTTCCAGGCTGTCAATGCGCCGCGCCACGGCAGAGGGCGTCAGCGGATGGCGCCGCGCCGCTGCCGAAAAGCTGCCGGCTTCCAGCACATCGAGGAACAGGCCCAGTTGATCGGTCAGGGTTGTGGGGTTCATGGGGATTATTCGCTTGTGCGGATTTGGCATAGCCATTGTGCGTTGCTATGCGTTTCCCTGCCAGGGCGCAGTGCGTAGCATGCAGGGCTTGAGACGGCGCAGGGGTGTGGTTGTGGTGGATATAGCGATGTATGTAATGCTGGGCGTAGCCCTGGGCACTGTCGGCGGGCTGTTTGGCATTGGGGGCGGGTTGATCGCGATTCCGGTGCTGGGCGTGCTGTTTGGCCTGGATCAGCAAATTGCCCAAGGCACTGCGCTGGTGATGGTGGTCCCCAACGTGATGCTGGCGTTATGGCGTTACCACCAGCGCAATAGCATAGAACTGCGACATGCCTTGCCACTGGGCGTCATGGGTTTTTGTTTTGCCTGGCTGGGGTCGATCTGGGCGGTAGGCATCGATGCCGGCATGATGCGCATTGGCTTTATTGTGTTTTTGGTGGCCCTGTCGGGGTACAACCTGTTACGCATGTTCACCCGCCATACACCGCCTTCAGCACAGATGCGCTATTCCTGGCCGTGGCTGGGGGTATTGGGCGCGGCGTCGGGATCCATGGGGGGCCTGTTCGGTGTTGGCGGCGCGGTGGTAGCCACGCCCGTGTTGACCAGTGTGTTCGGCACCACCCAGGTGGTTGCCCAGGGCCTGTCCCTGGCACTGGCCTTGCCCAGTACCGGCGTGACCCTGGTGACCTATGCCTGGCACCACGAGGTGGATTGGCTGATCGGCGTGCCCCTGGCGGTCGGCGGGCTGCTGAGCATCAGTTGGGGGGTAAAAATCGCCCACGCCTTGCCGGAGCGCCTGTTGCGCGGTTTGTTCTGCGGTTTCCTGGTGATGTGCGCGGTGATGCTGACCTTTAAAGTCTGAAACCGTCGAGGATATATTCGGCCAGGCATTCGGTGATGGGCGAGGTCATGTTCGGGTTGCGCAGCAGGCGCAAGTTGACCGTGTGCAGTGGGCCGAAACCTTCGTCACTGCCCAGGATCCGCAAGTCTTCGGTGACCAGGCTTTCCATCATCACCGTCACTGCCAGCCCGGCACCGACCACGGCCTGGATCGCCGCGCCGTTGGAGCTGTGATAGGCCAGGCGATACTCACGCCCCACGGCCTCCAGCGAGGCGCGGGCCCATTGTGTGCAAAAGCTGTCCAGGCCGGAGATTGCCAGGGGCAGGGTCTCGTGCTCATCCACGCAAAAGCAGGGCGATGCCACCCAGACCATGCGTTCGTTGCGCAGCAGTTCGCCGATTTCATTGCCCGGTTCGCGGCTGATCACCGTGAGTGCCAGGTCGCGTCGCTGCATCAGCACCGGCGTGCCTTCGCAGTGCATCTCGATCTGGATCAGCGGGTAGGCCTTGGAAAACCGCTTGAGAATGCCGGGCAGGTAGCGCATTACGTAGTCGTCCGGGGTGCCGATGCGCACCAGGCCGACCATGTGCGGCTCGCGCAAGGTATTGAACACCTCGCTGTGCAGCTTCAGGATGCGCCGCGCATACCCCAGCAACACCTGGCCCTCCGGCGTAAGCCTGACCTGCCGGCCATCACGCTCGAACAACTTGCGCTGCAACACGTCCTCCTCCAGACGCTTCATTTGCATACTGACCGCCGATTGGGTGCGGTTGACCTTCTCGCCGGCGCGGGTGAAACCACCCTGGTCGGCGATGGCGACGAAGGTGCGCAGCACGTCGGTGTCGATGCTCGGGTAGTGAGTCAATTGATCAATCTCTGAGATGTGTTGCATAAGAAACATTCGTTGGATTGATCATAGCCCTGGGCCCAGACTTTAGTCATCCCCACTGGAGGGCGAGATGATGAAGGGTCAAAGAGGTTATGTGTTGTTGGTGAAGCGCCCGTTGGCCGGGGTGTTTCAAAGGGTTTGCCGTTGGTACGCCGTGCAGCGCGAGCGTCAGGTCCTGGCAGAAATGAGTGATGACTCACTCAAGGATATTGGCTTGACCCGGGCGGATGTCGAGCATGAACGTCACCGGTCTGTGTGGAATGACCCGTTGGGTAAATGACGATCCTCGCGCTACAGTTCGCGGGCGCAATCAGGAGATGCCCATGCCCGCAGAACTGAGCTTTTCCCTTAGGCAAGCCCGCCGCCTGACGCTGGCAGCCCAAGGCTTTTCCGGGCGCCAGCCGCCCGCACAGATCAAGGCAGCCCAGGTCAATCGTCTGATCGAGCGTCTGGGTGTGTTGCAGATCGATTCGGTCAATGCCGTGGTGCGCTCCCACTACCTGCCGCTGTTTTCCCGCCTGGGTCATTACTCGCCGTTGCTGCTGGAACAGGCGGCCTGGAGCCTGGGGCGTAAACGTACGTTGTTCGAGTATTGGGGGCATGAGGCCTCGCTGCTACCGATGACGCTGTATCCGCTGCTGCGCTGGCGCATGCAGCGCGCATCCGAGGGGCAGGGGATCTATCAGCAGATGGCGCGTTTTGGGCGCGAGCAACAGGCGACCATCCGCCGCGTGCTGGCCATCGTCGAACAGCAGGGTGCGTTGGGGGCGGGCAGCCTGTCGACCCGTGAAGAGCGCGCCGGGCCGTGGTGGGACTGGAGTGATGAAAAGCAGGCCCTGGAATGGCTGTTTGCCGCAGGGCTGGTGACGGTGGCCGGGCGCCGTGGTTTCGAGCGGCTGTACGACCTGCCGGAGCGGGTCATCCCGGCAGCGATTCTGCAACAGGCGCCCTTGAGCGAGCACAGTGCCCAGCGCGGCCTGCTGCTGCAGGCCGCGACGGCGTTGGGCATCGCGACGGAAAAGGACCTGCGCGATTATTTTCGCCTGACCCCGGCAGAGAGTCGTGGGCGCCTCGCCGAGTTGGTCGAGGATGGGCAATTGCAGGCCTGCCAGGTCGAGGGTTGGAAACAGCCGGCGTATTGCCTGCCCGAGCCAACGGTCCCGCGCAAGGTGGCGGCCAGTGCGTTGCTGTCGCCCTTCGATTCATTGATCTGGGAGCGTGGGCGTACCGAGCGCCTGTTCGACTTCCGCTATCGGCTGGAGATCTACACCCCGCAGGACAAGCGGGTGTATGGCTATTACGTGCTGCCGTTCCTGCACAACGAACGGATCGCCGCGCGGGTGGATTTGCGGGCCGAGCGGGCCAAGGCGCGGTTGGCAGTGCATGCCGTGCATGAGGAAGAGCCGGGGTTGGACGAGGCAGGGATGTTGGCGCTGGCGTTGAACCTGCGGCAGATGGCGAATTGGCTGGGGTTGGAGCAGGTGCAAATCAATTGTCAGCGGCACAGTGCAGCCCGGTTGCGGGGGGCGATGCTGGCAATGGAGGTGGGCAGCTAGGGCGCAATCGCGGGCAAGCCCGGCTCCCACATTGACCGTGGTGGGAGTCGGGCTTGCCCGCGATTGCGGTGGATCAGGCCACCACCGCTCTAGCGTTTGACCTGCTTCAACGTCTCGGCAATCAGGAACGCCAATTCCAGCGACTGATCGGCATTCATCCGCGGGTCGCAATGGGTGTGGTAGCGGTCTGACAAGCCATCCTCGGTAATCGGTCGTGCGCCACCAATGCACTCGGTGACATTCTGCCCGGTCATTTCGATATGAATCCCACCGGCATAAGTGCCTTCGGCTTCATGGGCCTGGAAGAATTCCTTCACTTCGCTGAGGATCTGCGCGAAGTCCCGGGTCTTGTAGCCGCTGCTGGCCTTGATGGTGTTGCCATGCATCGGGTCGCAGCTCCACAACACCTGCTTGCCTTCGCGCTGCACGGCGCGAATCAGGTTGGGCAGGTGGTCGCCGACCTTGTTGGCGCCCATGCGTGCGATCAGGTTCAGGCGCCCAGGATCGTTGTCCGGGTTGAGAATGTCGATCAGGCGAAGCAGATCTTCGGGGTTCATGCTCGGGCCGACCTTGACCCCGATCGGGTTGTTCACCCCGCGCAGGAACTCGACGTGCGCGCCATCGAGTTGGCGCGTGCGGTCGCCGATCCACAGCATATGGGCCGAACAGTCGTAGTAATCGTTGGTCAGGCTGTCACGGCGCACAAAGGCTTGCTCGTAGTTGAGCAGCAGCGCTTCGTGGGCGGTGAAGAAGCTGGTCTCGCGCAGTTGTGGCGAGCTGTCCATGCCGCAGGCGCGCATAAAGGCCAGGGTCTCGTCGATGCGGTCTGCCAGTTGGCTGTACTTGTCGGCCAGGGCGGAGTTGGCGATAAAGTCCAGGTTCCACTTGTGCACCTGGTGCAGATCGGCAAAACCGCCCTGGGCGAAGGCGCGCAGCAGGTTCAGGGTGGCGGTGGACTGGTGATAGGACTGCAGCAGGCGGTCGGGGTCCGGGACGCGGCTTTTCTCGTCGAAGCCAATACCGTTGACGATATCGCCACGGTAGGCGGGCAGGGTGATGCCGTCGATGGTTTCATCGTTGGCCGAGCGCGGCTTGGCGAACTGGCCGGCCATGCGCCCGACCTTGACCACCGGGCAGCCGGCGGCGAAGGTCATGACAATGGCCATCTGCAGCAGCACTTTGAAGGTGTCGCGGATTTTTGCAGCGGAGAACTCGGCAAAGCTCTCGGCGCAGTCGCCACCCTGCAGCAGGAACGCGCGACCCTGGGTCACCTCGGCAAACTGGCGGCGCAATTCCCGGGCTTCGCCGGCGAACACCAGCGGCGGGTAACTGGCCAGGCTCTGCTCGACCTGCAGCAAGTGCGCGGCGTCGGGGTAGCGGGGTTGTTGCTGGATCGGCAGGGCGCGCCAGCTGTCGGGGCTCCAGGGTTGGCTCATCGTGAACTCGAATGAATGTCGGGAACGTGCATGTTATCAGTAATTAGTGCGTGACCTGCTGGCGCCGCTTGGCCGACAATCGCGCCTTTGCCGCTTGGGACCAGGCGGCTTGAACCCGTGCCCGGGCCCATTAGGAGATGCAATGACTGAGGAGCGCGTCGAGCGCCTGTTGGCTGAGGTCCATGATGACTTCGGCATGATCCGTGTGCTGGAAGTGGCCGATTACCGCTTTCTCGAGTTTGGCGATGCCATCGAGCAGAGCTGCGTGTTCACTGCCGATCCGAGCTGGCTGGAGTATGACTACACCCGTGCCATGTTGATTGGCGCCTTGTGTCACGAGCAGCCCGAGAGTGCGCTGTTCCTTGGCCTGGGCGCCGGGACGCTGACCCAGGCCTGCCTCAGGTTCCTGCCGCTGGAGGATGTCGAGGCGATTGAATTGCGCCCGGACGTGCCGCGCCTGGCCATCGAATACCTGGGGCTGGATGATGATCCACGGCTGTACATCCGCGTGGGCGATGCCCTGGAGTTGCTGGCGACAGCGGAGCCGGCGGACCTGATTTTCGTCGACTTGTATACCGATGTCGGGCCAGGGGTTGGCCACCTGGCCTGGAGCTTCCTGGAAAACTGCCAGAAGAAGCTCAACCCCGGTGGTTGGTTGGTGATCAATCAGTGGGCCACCGATGATGGCAAGCCCCTGGGCGCTGCGCTGTTGCGCGGGTTGTACCACCGGCATTACTGGGAGCTGCCGGTGAAGGAGGGCAATGTGATCCTGATCGTGCCGGCGGACCTGGACCAGACGCTGGACCTGGCGGCGGTTTCTGCACGGGCCGAGGCGCTGGCGCCACGCCTGGGGTATTCGTTGCAGGCGCTGATCAAGGCGGTTCGGCCGGCGACGTAGGTGCCTATACTGGCCGCATCGCCGCGATGAGGCCATCACTGCCTGCTCACACCCCCTTGAATACCCCTGGCCGTTTCTCCAGCATCGCCCGCACTCCTTCCTTGGCATCCTCGCTGTTAAGCAGTTTTTCGACCAGCGCCGGCAACCCGGCGGCTGCGGCGGTTTCGCCCTCATTTCGCGCCTGGCGTGCCGACATCAACGTAGCCTGCACCCCCAGCGGCGCCTGGCTGGCAATCCGGTTGGCCAGGGTCAGCGCCCGGGGCAGCAGGTCTTCGCTGGCCATGACCTCCTGCACCAACCCCAGGCGCAGGGCTTCATGGGCATCGAACTCATCGCCCGTCAGCAGCCAGCGCATGGCGTTGCCCCAGCCGGCAATCTGGTGCAGGCGCAAGGTGGCGCCACCAAAAGGAAAGATCCCACGCTGGACTTCCATCTGCGCAAAGCGCGTATTGCTGGCGCACAGGTTGATGTCCGCCGCGAGCATCAACTCGATACCGATGGTCAGGCAATAACCTTGTGCGGCCACGATCACCGGCTTGCTGACCCTGGGCCCGGCGAACACTCCCCATGGATCGCAGCCTCCCAGTGGGGCTTGCCAGCCTTGCGCCATGGTGTGGGCGACGTTGATCAGGTCCAGTCCGGCGGTAAAGTGCTCGCCATGTCCGAACACCACGGCCACCCGCGCGTTTTCATTGCGATCGAATTCGCCATAGGCCAGGCTCAGTTCGTTGAGCAGGTCGAGGTCAAAGGCGTTGCGCTTGGCGACCCGATCGAGCCCCAGCAACAGGACATGCCCTTGTAGTTCACGGCTGACGCGGCTGCTGCTGGTGTGTTTCATGGGGGGATCCTCGGACGCGACAGGCAGTTTCGGACCGAAGGGTCCGCTGCAAAAGGTGAAGCGTTTAAGCGCAATAACCAACAGGGCCGGGCCTTTGAAAAATAGACGTTCCTGCGAAGATGCGCAAAGCCAGTGACGCAGAGCAGTGGAGTGGACTTTTCCGATAAAAAAAGCTCCCTTTTTCAAGGATTTCCGGTATAGTGCGCGCCGGCCTTTAACCGGGCCGCGTTTAGGTAGCGCAATTCCCCGAAGTCAGCTTCGGCTGCACGTCCGCACAGCGGACTCTCCCTTGACGAATCTTTTTCATTCATTCGTTTTCGCAAATCCCCGCCGACAAAGCAGCCAGGGCGACTCTTGAGTCTCAACACGGCATGCGCAGCTTTGGAGCATGGGTCTTTGCGGATGCACTTAGAGGCAGACCCATGACCCAGGAAACCGGCGGCTTCGCCGCTTTTAATCTTAACCCGAACATTCTTGCTGCCGTCATCGCGACCGGCTACGAAGAACCTTCGGCTATTCAGCAGCAATCGATCCCGATCATCATGGCCGGCCAGGACATGATCGGCCAGGCGCAAACCGGTACCGGTAAAACCGCCGCGTTCGCCCTGCCTATCCTGCACTGCATCGATCCTGCCAAGCGCGAGCCGCAAGCCCTGATCCTGGCGCCAACCCGTGAGTTGGCGCTGCAAGTAGCAACCGCTTTTGAAACCTACGCCAAGCAAATGCCGGGCGTTACCGTTGTGGCCGTTTACGGCGGCGCGCCTATGGGCCCACAACTGAAAGCAATCCGTAATGGCGCACAGATCGTTGTCGCCACCCCGGGCCGTCTGTGCGACCACCTGCGCCGTGACGAAAAAGTACTGTCGACCGTGAACCACCTGGTTCTGGACGAAGCTGACGAAATGTTGAAGCTGGGCTTTATGGATGACCTGGAAGTCATCTTCAAGGCACTGCCACCGACCCGTCAGACCGTGCTGTTCTCGGCCACCCTGCCACAGTCGATCCGTGCCATTGCCGAACGCCATCTGCGCGATCCGCAACACGTGAAGATCCAGACCAAGACCCAGACCGTTACCGCGATCGAACAGGCTCACCTGTTGGTTCACGCTGACCAGAAGACCTCGGCTGTATTGAGCCTGCTGGAAGTCGAAGACTTCGACGCCCTGATCATGTTCGTGCGCACCAAGCAAGCGACCCTGGACCTGGCCAGTGCCCTGGAAGCCAAAGGCTACAAAGCCGCTGCGCTGAACGGTGACATTGCCCAGAACCAACGTGAGCGCGTGATCGACTCCCTCAAGGATGGCCGCCTGGACATCGTTGTGGCGACCGACGTTGCTGCCCGTGGCCTGGACGTTCCGCGTATCACCCACGTGTTCAACGTTGACATGCCGTACGACCCGGAGTCCTACGTTCACCGTATCGGCCGTACTGGCCGTGCCGGTCGCGAAGGTCGTGCACTGCTGCTGGTGACTCCACGTGAGCGCCGCATGCTGCAAGTGATCGAGCGTGTAACCGGTCAGAAAGTAGCCGAAGTTCGCCTGCCGGATGCCCAGGCTGTTCTCGATGCCCGCATCAAGAAACTGACCAACAGCCTGTCGCCGCTGGTGGCTGATGCTGAATCGACCCACGGCGACCTGCTGGACCGCCTGACCGCCGATATCGGTTGCACCCCGCGTGCCCTGGCTGCAGCCCTGCTGCGCAAGGCTACCAACGGTCAGGCCCTGACCCTGGCCGCGATCGAAAAAGAACGCCCACTGGTGCCGAACAACGCTCCGCGCGGTGATCGTCCAGAGCGTACCGGTGACCGTCCAGACCGTGGTGATCGTGAGCGTCGTGCTCCGGTTCCATTGGCTGAAGGTCGTGCTCGCTGCCGTACCGCGCTGGGCGCGCGTGATGGCATCGCCGCTAAGAACCTGCTGGGCGCTATCCTCAACGAGGGTGGCCTGGCACGTGAAGCGATCGGTCGCATCCAGGTGCGTGACAGCTTCTCCCTGGTGGAGCTGCCGGAAGATGGCCTGGAGAAGTTGCTGGCCAAGCTGAAGGACACTCGCGTTGCGGGCAAGCAGCTCAAGCTGCGTCGCTATCGCGAAGATTGATCGACCCTTGGGTTGATTGATCGAACATAAAAAATCCCCGACTGGTTCGGGGATTTTTTTTGCCTGGGTTTTCACCCGTCTCTGGATCTAGCGGGGCCTGCTAATCAAATCGATAGATATCCATCCCCAGGGCACCCAGGGTGAACCCTTGGTGAGCCACGCTGAACTGCCCACCCGCACCACGGGCGAAGTACAGCGGCAACAAGTGTTCATCACTGGGATGGCTGCGCACCGCATGGGGTGCCTGGCGGCGGTAGTCGTGCAAGGCGGCTTCATCCTGGGTGCCGAGTTTGTCGACGATCCAATCACGGAACTCACGCGCCCAGGGCTCGATGCTTTCCGGGCCGGCCCGCCAGTCCAACTCACCGAGGTTATGGGTGATGCTGCCCGAGCCGATCAACAACACACCTTGTTCGCGCAGGCTGCGTAGCGCCTGGCCGACTCGGGTTTGCAGGGCGGGGCCCAGATGGCTGGGCAGGGAGACCTGCACCACCGGTATATCCGCCGCCGGGTACATCAGCGACAGCGGCACCCAGGTGCCATGGTCGAACGGGCGCTGGTGGTCGAGGCGGGCTTGCAGGCCATCGGCTATGAGCTGTTCGACGATCTGCTGGGCCAGTGCCGGATCACCGGGGGCCGGATACTGCACGGCAAACAGCTCGCGGGGGAAACCGCCGAAGTCGTGCCAGGTCTCGGGCGCAGGGCTGGCGCTGACCAGCAGCTCGCGGCTTTCCCAGTGCGCGGACATCACCACGATTGCCTTGGGGCGTGGCAAGTCGGCGGCCAGGCGCTGGAGGGCTGGCCCGCTGGCGCCGGGTTGCAAGGCAAGCATGGGCGAGCCGTGGGAAATAAACAGGCTGGGGAGCATGGGCGGGGTCCTCAAGGTTAAGATGGGACCATCTTCAATCAGATCATTAATCTAAATCTAATATAAGTTTTAGCGTTATTTGATCGAATTTTTAGGATTAGTCATGGACTCCACCTTTTGGCATGACCGCTGGGCACACAATCAGATCGGCTTCCACCTGCCGGAGGTCAACCCCTATTTGCAGCGACACTGGCCGGGCCTCGGGTTGGCCAGTGAGGCCAGGGTGCTGGTGCCGCTGTGTGGCAAAAGCCTGGACCTGCTGTGGTTGGCGCAGCAGGGGCACCAGGTCCTGGGGGTAGAGCTGTCGGAAAAGGCCGTGGAAGAGTTTTTCCAGGAGCAAAGCCTGGCGGCGCACGTCAGCCAGCGGGGCAGCTTCAAGGTCTATCAGGCCGGCACTCTCGAGTTGTGGTGCGGCGATTTCTTCGAGTTGAGTGGTGAGGATGTGGCAGGGTGCACCGCGCTGTACGATCGGGCGGCGCTGATTGCCTTGCCACTGCCGATGCGCGAGCGCTATGTCGCGCATCTGCAGGCGATTGCGCCGCAGGTGGAAAGTGGTCTGTTGATCAGCCTGGATTATGAGCAGTCCCAAAAGGCAGGCCCGCCGTTTGCAATTGGCGACGCTGAAGTCCGCAGGCTGCTGGGCGGACGCTGGCGCCTGGAGATCCGGGAACAGCGGGATATCCTGGCCGAGAGCCCCAGGTTCGCCCAGGCGGGTATCACACGGCTGGAAGAGCAGGTTTACCAGTTGGCGCGGCTGTAAAACACGCGCCCACAAAAAAGGGGCGATTCAATCGCCCCTTTTTTGCGTTGCCTGTCAGCCGCGACGGCGCAGTGCGTCGATCCGCTCTTCCAGTGGCGGGTGGCTCATGAACATCCGTGCCAGGCCTTGCTTGACGCCACCGTTGATGCCGAAGGCATTCAGGGTGTCAGGCATATGCACCGGCAGGCCCTGTTCGGAGCGCAGGCGTTGCAGGGCGCCGATCATCGCGGCAGTACCGGCCAGTTGGGCACCGGCTTCGTCGGCGCGGAACTCGCGTTTGCGCGAGAACCACATCACGATGGAGCTGGCGAGGAAGCCCAGTACCAGTTCGGCAAAGATCGTCGCCACGTAGTAGGCGATACCCTGGCCACCTTCGTTCTTGAAGATCACCTTGTCGACAAAGTTGCCGATGATCCGTGCAAAGAACATCACGAAGGTGTTCACCACGCCCTGGACCAGTGCCAGGGTCACCATGTCACCGTTGGCGACGTGGCCGATCTCGTGGGCCAGCACGGCCTTCACTTCGTCGGGCGAGAAACGCTCCAGCAAACCCTGGCTGACGGCAACAAGAGCATCGTTCTTGTTCCAGCCAGTGGCAAAGGCGTTAGCCTCGTAGGCCGGGAAGATCCCGACTTCGGGCATCTTGATCCCGGCTTCGCGAGACAGTTGCTCGACGGTCTGCAACAGCCATTGCTCATGCCGGGTGCGCGGCTGGGTGATGATCTGGGTGCTGGTGCTCATCTTCGCCATCCACTTGGAGATGAACAGCGAGAAGATCGAGCCGGCAAAACCAAAGACGGCACAGAAAACCAGCAGCTGATTGAGGTTCAGATCAACCCCGTTGGCCGCCATGAACCCGTTGAAGCCGAAAAGGCTCAGGGTGATGCTGGCAATCAGCACGACCGCCAGGTTAGTGGCCAAGAACAGCAGGATGCGCATCATGGTTGTAGAATTCTCCTCATGCTTAATATGTCGCGTACTGCGGGGTATATAAGGTGCGGCAGTGGGCTATTCAACCGGGCGACTATTTCAAACTGTGTCCTACAGCGCGAATGTAGAGCCTTGCAGGGATTTTCCGAGCCTTTATGCCGCTAGAAATTGCCGTCCGCAAGCCTTTGGACCCCGTGATTGCTGGAAAGTACAGGGTCGAGGCGAAGAGGGTGGGTGCAGCAGGCGTTTCTCGGCAGAGATGTGTTGCCAGATAATCGCTGTACGACCTGTTGCAGGTTGTACAGCGAAAGCCAGGCTACTGGCGATAGGACTTCAGGAAGTTGCCAATACGCCCGATGGCCATGTCCAGGTCATCCACCCGCGGCAGGGTCACCACGCGGAAGTGATCAGGCCACGGCCAGTTGAACGCAGTGCCCTGGACCACCAGCAGCTTTTCCGACAGCAGCAGGTCGAGGACGAACTTCTCGTCGTTGTGGATCGGGCAGACTTTCGGGTCGATCCGTGGGAAGGCATACAAGGCGCCCATGGGTTTGACACAACTGACGCCGGGAATGTCGTTGAGCAGCTCCCAAGTGCGGTTGCGCTGTTCCAGCAGGCGGCCGGCGGGCAACAACAGGTCGTTGATGCTCTGGTAGCCACCCAGCGCAGTCTGGATCGCATGCTGGCTGGGGACGTTGGCGCACAGGCGCATATTGGCCAGCATGTCGATGCCTTCGATGTAGCTCTGGGCATTGTGCTTGGGCCCGGAGATGGCCACCCAGCCGGAACGGAAACCCGCCACCCGGTAGGACTTGGACAGGCCGTTGAAGGTCAGGCACAGCAGGTCCGGGGCCAGGGAGGCGGTGCAGATGTGCACGGCGTCGTCATAGAGGATCTTGTCGTAGATCTCGTCGGAGAACACCACCAGGTTGTGCTGGCGCGCCAGTTCCAGCATGCCCTGCAACACTTCCCTGGAATACACCGCGCCCGTCGGGTTGTTCGGGTTGATGATCACCAGCGCCTTGGTGTTGGGCGTGATCTTGGCCTTGATATCGGCCAGGTCCGGCCACCAGTTGGCTTGTTCGTCGCACAGGTAGTGCACCGGGTGGCCGCCCGCCAGGGTCACGGCGGCGGTCCACAGCGGGTAGTCAGGCGCCGGCACCAGCACTTCGTCGCCATTGTTGAGCAGGGCCTGCATGGCCATCACGATCAGCTCGGAGACGCCGTTGCCCAGGTAGATATCCTCGATACCGATCCCTTCCACCTGCTTTTGCTGGTAGTACTGCATCACCGCCTTGCGCGCGCTGAACAAACCCTTGGAGTCACTGTAGCCCTGGGCGGTGGGCAGGTTGCGGATCACGTCCTGGAGGATTTCGTCCGGCGCCTCGAAACCAAAGGGCGCCGGGTTGCCGATATTCAGCTTGAGGATGCGATGGCCTTCCTCTTCCAGGCGTTTGGCGTGCTTGAGCACCGGGCCGCGAATGTCGTAGCAGACGTTGGCGAGCTTGTTCGATTTGCTGACCTGCATGGCGATGTGATCCCGAAAATGAACGATCCAGACGGTGTGAAGACTACCGTGCTGGGAATCCTGCGTGTGGCCTGACCCATAAATACGTTTGAATGCCGATAACGTGGGTGCCAGACTGGTGCTTTGAAGAGGCGCAATCATACGTGCCGCCTGATCCATGGAAAAGACACAGATCAGGCTTTTTCAGTTGTCGAGGTGTATTGATGGAAAAGTTGGAGAAGACCCTGGATCAATGGCGGGAAATGCTCGACCCGGCGCAGTATCAAGTGTGCCGCCTCAAGGGCACCGAGCGGCCGTTTTCCGGCAAGTACAACGCCACTACGACCGACGGTGTGTATCACTGCATTTGCTGCAATGAGCCATTGTTCGACTCGAAGACCAAATTCGATGCCGGTTGTGGCTGGCCCAGTTTTTATGAGCCGATTGCGGACAGCGCGATGATCGAGATTCGTGATGTCAGCCACGGGATGGTTCGCACCGAAGTCACCTGTGCCAAGTGCGATGCGCACTTGGGGCATGTGTTCCCGGATGGTCCGCCGCCTACGGGCTTGCGTTACTGCATCAACTCGGTGTGCCTGGACTTGGTCCCGCGCTGAAACCGACGAGGCGGGCTGCCTGGATAAACGTGGCGTCTGGGCGTTTTTCGCGGGCAAGCCCGCGCCTGCAGGGGGGTGATGTTGGGTTATCAGGCTGGCTGATTAAATGGTGTGCAATTGAATTGCTCGCTATGTTTTTCTTCTCTACTTCTTGAGGCGTCTCTAATGAGCGATAACCTGCTGGCCATCCCCTGCACCACCATCAAGGGCGAGCAAAAGACTCTGGCGGACTTCGCCGGCAAGGCGATCCTGGTGGTCAATACCGCCAGCAAATGTGGTTTCACCCCACAGTACAAAGGCCTTGAGCAGCTCTGGCAGCAATACCGGGACCAGGGCCTGGTGGTACTGGGCTTCCCGTGCAACCAGTTCGGCAAGCAGGAACCGGGTGACGAGGGGGCCATTTCCGAGTTTTGCGAGCTGAATTTCGGTGTCAGTTTTCCCCTGTTCAAGAAGGTGGATGTCAATGGGAGCGAAGCCCACCCGCTGTTTGTGCAATTGAAACAGCGCGCGCCGGGCCTGCTGGGCTCCAGGGGCATCAAGTGGAACTTCACCAAGTTCCTGATCGGTCGTGACGCTCAGGTGGTCAAGCGTTTTGCCCCGACCACCAAACCCGGGGAACTGACCCAAGAGATCGAAGCGCTGCTCAAATGACCGACGTGCCTGGCGTCTCCCTGGCCCTGGATGACCCGTTGCTCCAGCAGGTCAGAGGGTTGTCGTAGTCGGCACCCACAGGTCGAGCAGGGCGTTGAGTTCCTCGCGGCGAAAGGGCTTGGCCAGGTAGTCGTTCATGCCGGCGGCCCGGCACCGTTCGCGCTCCTCGGCCAGGGCATTGGCGGTCAGCGCGACAATCGGCAGCTGCGGCCAGCGCCCGCTGCGGCGGATCTGTCGGCTCGCCTCGTAGCCATCCATGACCGGCATGTTGCAGTCCATCAGCACCAGATCGAAACGTTGCTCTTCCAATTGCTTGAGCGCCTCGCCGCCATGGGCTGCGACCACCACCTCGCAGCCGAGCTTGCTGAGCATGCCCTTGGCCACCAGTTGATTGACCAGGTTGTCCTCCACCAGCAGGATGTGCGCCCGATGGGCCACCGGGCTGGCCTCCAGTTGGGCAAGGTCGAGGACGAGTTCGCTGTCGGCGCGCAGGGTGCGGTGCAGCACCTGATACAGCGCGGCGCGACTCAGGGGGCGTGCCTGCTGTTGCAGGGGCGCCAAGGCGGCCACTTCTTCGCTGGGCATGAAGTTGCCGTAGGCGGTGACCAGCAGGATCGGCGCGTTGACGGTCGGGCGCAGGCGAAACAGGCATTCGGGGCAGTCGGTGATCAGGATATCCGCTGCCAGGCCCGTCAAGTCCTCGTCGAGGGTGTAGCAGCGCGGCGTCAGCCCCCAGTGCGGCAGCAGGGTGTGCAGCAGTTCGGCCAGGCCGCTGCTGGCCCCGCTGATCACCACCACGTCACCGGTCAAGGGCCCCAGCCGAGGCGCCGGGGTGTGGGCGGGCAGTGGCAGTTCGGCGCAGAACTGGCTGCCGAAGCCGGTCTCTGAACTGATGGTCAGCCGGCCGCGCATGGCTTCGCAAAGATTGTGGGTCAGCGCCAACCCCAGGCCGGTGCCGCCAAACTGGCGGGTAATGCCGGCGCCGGCCTGGGTGAAGGGTTTGAAGATCCGCGCCTGGGCCTCCTGGGCAATGCCGATGCCGGTGTCGCACACTTCGATGCGCACGCCATCGGGTTGCGCGCTGAGGCGTACATCGACGCGGCCAAAACGGGTGAACTTCAAGGCATTGGACAGCAGGTTACTGACAATCTGCCGCACCCGGGTCGGATCGCCCACGACCTGGGCGGGAAACTGCGGGTCGATCAGGCAGGTCAATTCGACGCTGGGCGCGGCGTTCTGCGACAGCAGGTTGGCGGTGTCCTCCACCAGGGCGCCGAGGTCGAAGGGGATGTTCTCCAGTTCCAGTTGCCCGGCATCGAACTTGGACAGGTCGAGAATATCGTTGAGCAGTTCTACCAGGACCTTGCCGGAGTCATGGGCAATCGACAATTGCTGGCGCTGCTCGGTATTCAGGGCGCTGTCCAGGCACAGGGCGATCATGCCGAGCAGGCCGTTGAGCGGGGTGCGGATTTCATGGCTCATATTGGCAAGGAAAGCCGCCCGCGCCTGGGCCATGCCCAGGGCGGTCATTTTCGACGCTTCCAGTTCTTCGTTGGACTGGCTTAACCGCTGGTTGATTGCCTTGAGTTCGGTGGTACGCGCCGAAACAATATCTTCCAGTTGGCCAAGGTACTCGGTCAGGCGGTCCTCGGCGTGGCGCCGCTGCCGGATTTCGGTCTCCATATTCTCGAACTGCTGGTTGGCGACGTTGACCAGCACGCCGATCTCATCGTGTTCGTGCCCCGCTGGGCAATCCAGGCGGGCCTGGGGCGCGTTACCGGGGGGGCGGGTGCTCAGTTCGCGGATGATCCGCACCAGGGGCTGGGTCAGCATCGCGTAGAACAGGCCCAGCAGGATTGCGGTCAGGATCAGGCTGCGCGCGAAGCCATTGAGCAGGGTGATCTCTGCGCGGCGCAGGAAGCGGCTGCCAAATGCGTAGGTATCGACGTCAAGGCGCAACACACCGAGGGATTCCCCAGGCATGTGCGTGAGGTACAGGCGGTCTTCAAACTGGCGGTTGGCGCCGAACAAAAAGTCGCTGACCGGGCGGTAGCGGCTCTCCTTGCGCGGGCGGCCGACGTCAGCCAGCACCAGGTCATTGTTGTCGATCAACTGTGCCCGCGTGATGGCGGGGGAGTGCAACAGGCCCAGGGTCAGTTCCTGGGCCAGTTCGGCGTCGATGTTGTAGGCGATACGTGAAGCAGGGTTGTGGCTGATTTCAAGCAGGGAGCGTATTTCGCGATTGATGGACGCGTCTTCGCTGGCATAATCAATGCCGATCTGGATCAGGCTGAGCAAGGTTCCCAAGACGAAACCGACCAGCACAGTCAGTCTGGCTTGTTTATAAGACAAGCGGTGGGCGAACTTGATATCCATTGAGTGCTGAGCCACTTTACGTTTCCCTTCGCCCGGCAAGCATAGCTGAACATCCTCAGCGCCAGCCTTGCCCGGTATGAATCGTTTTTTCAGGTGCAGCCGTCTGGTGACTGCGTGAGGGTTGCCAATACGCCATTTTTTACAAGAACTTGCCACAGGAATAGTCATGGATTCTCGATTGAATGCCTTTCTGGAGCGGGCCGATGCCGTGCTTGCTCGTCTGGAACCGTTGTTGCCAGCGCCTCGCGTGGCTGTTGACTGGAACCACTGCCTGGCGGCCCGCTGGCAGCGCGAGGGGCGTAGCGGTTTTCTGCTGCCACTGGACGTCAGCCTGGATATGCGCCTGTCCGACCTGATTGGGGTCGACAAGCAGCGCGAACAGTTGGCGCGCAATACCCAGCAGTTTCTCGACGGCCTGCCCGCCAACCATGCGTTGCTCTGGGGCTCGCGTGGCACAGGCAAGTCGTCCATGGTCCGTGCGTTGCTGGCCCAGCATGCCAAGGCCGGCTTGCGCCTGATCGAAATCGAACGTGACCACCTGGCCGACCTGCCGCGTGTGGTCGAGCAACTGCTCAAGCTGCCGCAGCGTTTTATCCTGTTCTGCGACGACCTGTCGTTCGAGGCTGGCGAAGGCGATTACCGTGTGCTCAAGAGCGTACTGGACGGTTCGCTGGAGCAGGCCCCGGAAAACGTGCTGCTGTATGCCACGTCCAACCGTCGTCACCTGGTGCCGGAAAACCAGAGCGACAACGACAACTGGAAGCGCGTGGAGGGTGAGCTGCACCCCAGTGAAGCGGTGGAAGACAAGATTGCCTTGTCCGACCGTTTTGGCTTGTGGCTGTCGTTCTACCCGTTCACCCAGGAGCATTTCCTGGATGTGGTGGAGCACTGGATCGGCGAGCTGGCGAACAAGGCGGGTTTGCCGTGGCAGCGCGATGAAGCACTGGACATCCTGGCGGTGCGCTGGGCCACGGGCCGGGGTAATCGCAACGGCCGGTGCGCCTACCAATTCGCCCGCTACTGGGTGGGGCTTAAATTGCTGGAGCGTCAGCCATGATCGATTTGCAACAGGCGGGCAGCGGTCTCGATGGGTACGCCATGCTCTGTGCGCAACTGGAGTCGCTGCTGGCCGATGAACGCGACTTTATCGCCAACGCAGCGCAGTTTTCGGCATTCCTGTTCAACCAGCTCGATGACTTGAACTGGGCGGGCTTTTATCTCAACCGTGATGAAGAACTGGTGCTGGGGCCTTTCCAAGGGCAGATCGCCTGTGTGCGGATTGCGTTTGGCCGAGGGGTGTGTGGTGCGGCGGCGGCTTCGCGGCAAACCCAGCGGGTGGACGATGTGCATGCGTTTGCCGGGCATATTGCTTGCGACAGTGCTTCCAATAGCGAGCTGGTAGTGCCCTTGATCAAGCAGGGGCGGTTGATTGGGGTGCTGGATCTGGACAGCCCGAGACTGGCGCGTTTCAGTGGCGAGGATCAACAGGGGATCGAGCGGCTGGCCGCGATTTTCCTGCGGTTGACTGACTGCTGAGGGCGCTGGTTTGCCGGCGATGGCTGGGGGGGCAGGTCCCCCCATGTCTTCGTTAACGACCATCGCCGGCCAGCCCGTTCCTACGATGGCGCGAGATTGTCCAACTGCTCCTGCAGCACTTGTTCTAGGTCGAACATGGCTTGTTCGATGGCCTTGACCCAAATGTCGAGTTGCCCCGGGTCGGCATCCTCCCCAGCCTGTTCCAACACCTCGCATCGTTCGGCCAGTGTGCACGCCTGGACGATCCTGGCGGCGCCCTTGATCTTGTGGGCCTGGTCGATCAGGTCCTGGTAAGCACCTTGTGCGAGCAAGGTCATGAGTTCCTCGCGATCACGCCGGCTACTGCTCAACAGTTCTTCCAACAGACGCTGGCTTAACAGCGGATCGCCACCGGTGAGGGCGTTCAGGCTATCGAGATCAAAGACCCGCGCTGGCGACAGCGGGGTGATCTCTCCCAGGTGGCGTTCCAGTGTTGTCAGGCTGATGGGCTTGAACAGGCAGTCATTCATGCCCGCATCCCGGCAGCGCTGCTTTTCTTCTGGCTGGGCATTGGCGGTGAAGCCCAGGATGATACAGGGCGTTTTGTTCTCCCGTTGCTCGTGCTCCCGGATCGAGCGGGCCAGTTCATAGCCGTTCATGACCGGCATATTGCAGTCGGCGATGATCAGGTCGAAGTGCTCCTGGCGCCAGGCCTGGAAGCCCGCCGCGCCATGTTGGACCGCAGTGAATCGATGCCCGAGGAAGCCCAGTTGCTGGCACATGAGCAGCCGGTTGGCGGGATGGTCGTCCACCACCAGCACATTCAGCAACGCCGCCGCATCCTGGGTCGCGGGCTTGAGCTCGATCAGTGGGTAGGCCGGTGGCAGGCTGGTCATCTGCAACGAGACAAACACCTGGGTGCCGACACTGGGCACGCTGCTCAGGGCCAGTTGCCCGCCCATCATCTCGCACAGGCTGCGACAGATCACCAGCCCCAGTCCGGCGCCGTTCCTGGCCAGGTGCCCGGAGTTGTCGGCCTGGGAAAAAGGCTCGAACAGGCGTTGCTGATCGTCCCGGCTGATACCGATACCGGTGTCCTCGACCACCAGCCTCATCTGGATCTGCTGTGGCTGGCTGGTGGCCTGGAGGTCTACCTTGATCTTCACCTCGCCCTGCTCGGTGAACTTGATGGCATTGCTCACCAGGTTGGACAAGACCTGTTTGAAGCGCAGGGGGTCGATCTGCACGTCACGTTCTTCGCCGCCGGGATTGAACTCCAGCAACAGGTTGAGATTCTTCTGGCGTGCCAGGCCATCGAACACCCGCACCACCGACTCGACCAGTTCCCGCAAGTTGACGCGCTCTGGCGCCAGGCTCAAGCGGCCGGATTCGATGCGCGCGATGTCGAGGATATCGCCAATCAACTCCAGCAAGTCCCTGGCCGAGTTGTAGGCCACTTCGATGGCCGGACGATCCAGATGCCCGTGGTCGGCCCGCTTGAGGGTCAGCTCCAGCATGCCGATCACCGCGATGAGGCGGGCTTTTTGTAGAAAATGCTACAATCCAGCATCTACAAGGGTTTGAGACGATATGACTATCAGAAATTCACTGCCCAGAGCCTTCTCTGATGTGTTCAGAGACGATGACACAATCAACGTATACAGCTACATACGTTTTTCATCGAAAGTCCAAGCGCTGGGCTTTGGCGAGGTTCGTCAGCTTGAACAGCTCAATCGCTTTTTCGAGCAATACCCCCAAGCTCGACAAGTCGAGCGATACGAAGATTTGGGCGTGTCGGCTTTCAAAGGCAAAAACCTCAAATCTGGTCAACTCGCAAAATTCGTTGAACGTATCAAGTCAAAAGAAATTCTCCCGAACGCTCTCCTACTGGTCGAGTCATTCGACCGCATTAGGGAAACTCTGAAAAAGACTTTCTGATTTGGCAAAATACCGCGACCCCACCCACCGAGTTTCCCGATGAAGCAGATGACCTTCGCCGACGCCGAG
>NZ_LKBY01000109.1:0-61213 GCF_002699915.1 Pseudomonas sp. ICMP 8385
AGTTCAAACATCTTTGGGTTTTTAAGAAACCCTAAACTTGGCTCAGCAATCGTTGGTTACATCTTTGATTTCTCGCGGAGTAACTTGTGACGCTGATAATCTTGTTGACTATCAGTCTGACTCCACAAGCACCCACACGAATTGCTTGATTCAGTTGTTAAAGAGCGGTTGGTTAAGATCTTTCGTCTCAACCGAGGCGCGCATTCTACAGCAGCCTCATTTGCTGTCAAGTGATTATTTTCAGAAGCTTTCGAGGTTTTCCTCAACAACTTCAACCACTTGCGCTTCCGATCTCTCGTTAGCGGGAGGCGAATTCTACAGCGTTACACGCTGCTGTCAACACCTCTTTTTCTCCGCTTTCGACCGAGAGGATCGAAACGCTAATAGAGCCAAACAACATTGCTCTACCAACTCCTTCTGGGCTTCGATGAACTGAAGCAACTCGCTGTCGAATTCTGTGTAACTCTTTGTTTACCAAGGAGTTTTCCGTTTCGACTGCGCCGGAAGTGGGGCGAATTATAGACTTCCAGGATCTGCCGTCAACCCTTAATTTTGCTTTTCTATCAATTACTTACGATCGATTAAAAAACAACCAGCTCTTCTATATAAAAACCCCTTCTATATAGAAGAAACACCTCAAATGACCCCCGCCTCCTTTAAAGCGGCTACATGGCCCGCCCCCAGCCCCAGCACCTGGCTAAGAACCTGGGCCGTATGCTCGCCCAGGAGAGGAGGCGCACTGCGATACTCCACCGGCGTCTTGGACAACCGCATAGGGCTCCCCACCTGAGGCACCTTACCCGCCAGCGGGTGAGGCAACTCTATCGCCAGACCACGCGCCTGCACCTGAGGATCGGCAAACACCTGCGCCAGGTCATTGATCGGCCCACAGGGCACACCCACCTGCTCCAGCTGGGCCACCCACTCAGCAGTGGTCTTGAACACCGTGGCCTGGCGAATCAATGGAATAAGCACCGCCCGATTGGCCACCCGCAGCTTATTAGTGGCAAACCGCGGATCATCGGCCCACTGCGGCTGCCCAGCGACCTGGGCAAACTTGCGAAACTGACTGTCATTGCCCACGGTCAGGATGAAATCGCCGTCAGCCGTAGGAAAGTCCTGATAGGGCACGATATTCGGATGCGCATTACCCAACCGCTTGGGGGATACCCCAGTCGTCAGGTAATTCATCGCCTGATTGGCCAGACAGGCCACCTGGACATCCAGCAACGCCATATCGATATGCTGGCCACCACCATCATGATCGCGGTGCGCCATAGCCGCCAGAATCGCCACCGTGGAGTAAAGCCCGGTCAAAATATCGGTCAGCGCTACACCCACCTTGACCGGACCTTCACCCTCATCCCCCTCGGGGCGCCCCGTCAGGCTCATCAACCCGCCCAATCCCTGGATCATGAAGTCATAGCCAGCCCGCGCCGCATACGGCCCCGTCTGGCCAAACCCGGTGATAGAGCAATAAATCAGCTCTGGGTTGATCTCCCTGAGCGATTCATAGTCCAGGCCATACGCGGCCAAGCCGCCGACCTTGAAGTTCTCGATCAAGATATCCGACTTCGCCGCCAGGTCGCGGACCAGCTTCTGCCCCTCCGGCCGGGTGAAGTCGATAGTCACCGACTCTTTATTACGATTGGCCGATAAGTAGTAGGACGCTTCACTGGTGTTCTGACCATAAGCATCCTTAAGGAAGGGCGGCCCCCAGGCGCGAGTATCGTCGCCACTGCAAGGCCGCTCGACCTTGATCACCTCAGCGCCGAGGTCGGCAAGAATCTGTCCGGCCCAGGGCCCCGCCAGCACCCGTGACAAATCCAGTACCCGCAGATGCGATAGCGCGCCCATGGTCACACTCCTATTAATAGAACGCCTGGATACCGGTCTGAGCGCGCCCAAGGATGAGCGCATGGACGTCATGCGTGCCTTCGTAGGTATTCACCACTTCCAGGTTGACCAGGTGCCGGGCAATCCCGAACTCGTCGGAGATACCATTGCCACCGAGCATGTCGCGGGCCATGCGCGCGATATCCAGGGACTTGCCGCAGGAATTGCGCTTCATGATCGACGTGATCTCCACCGCCGCCGTCCCTTCATCTTTCATCCGGCCCAGGCGCAGGCAACCTTGTAGGGCGAGGGTGATTTCGGTCTGCATATCGGCGAGCTTTTTCTGGATCAACTGTGTGGCAGCCAGTGGGCGCCCGAACTGCTGGCGATCGAGGGTGTACTGGCGCGCCGTGTGCCAGCAGAACTCCGCGGCCCCCAAGGCGCCCCAGGAGATACCGTAGCGGGCCGAGTTCAGGCAGGTGAACGGGCCTTTCAAGCCGCGCACATCGGGGAAGATGTTCTCTTCGGGAACGAACACGTTATCCATGACGATTTCGCCGGTAATCGAAGCACGCAAGCCGACCTTGCCGTGAATCGCCGGTGCACTCAGGCCTTTCCAGCCCTTCTCCAGGACAAAACCACGGATGTCGCCCGCATCGTCCTTGCCCCAGACCACAAACACATCGGCAATCGGGCTGTTGGTGATCCACATTTTGCTGCCGGTCAGGCTATAGCCGCCATCCACCTTGCGCGCACGGGTAATCATCGCGCCCGGGTCCGAACCGTGGTTGGGCTCGGTCAGACCGAAACAACCAATCCACTCACCCGAGGCCAGCTTGGGCAGGTACTTCTGTTTTTGCGCTTCGGTGCCGAACTCATTGATCGGCACCATCACCAGGGAAGACTGCACGCTCATCATCGAGCGGTAGCCGGAGTCGACACGCTCCACTTCACGGGCAATCAAGCCGTAGCTGACATAGTTCAAGCCACTGCCACCGTACTGCTCAGGGATCATGGCGCCCAGCAGGCCGGTCTCGCCCATTTCACGGAAAATCGCAGGATCGGTCTTTTCATGACGGAAGGCTTCAAGCACACGCGGCGCCAACTTGTCCTGGGCAAATTGCTCGGCACTGTCGCGCACCATGCGCTCTTCTTCAGTGAGCTGTTGATCCAGCAGCAGTGGATCGATCCAGTTGAAGCTTGCCTTACCGCCCATGAGTGAGTCCTCGCGAAGTAAATCAAAAGTCGTGCATGCAGCCTAGGCCGGGTCAGCGAAGAGGGCAAACGAGGTTTTTGCATAGCCTTGTGCTAATTTCTCACTCCGTGATGATCAAGAAGGGCAAAACCGCCTTTTATTAGTGAGGGTACGGTACATGCGTAGGAAAATCCCCAGCACCACGGCCCTGGTCAGTTTTGAAGCTGCCGCCCGCCACGAGAGCTTTACCAAGGCCGCGCAAGAACTTTCTATCACCCAGGGCGCGATCTGCCGACAGATCGCCAGCCTTGAGGAGTTTTTAAGTGTCGAGCTGTTTCGGCGCTCGCGACGCGGGGTAAAGCTCACGGAGGCCGGGCTTTCCTATAGCCGGCGGGTCGCGATGCAATTGGATGCCGTGGAACGCGACACCCTGTCAGTGATGGGCCAGCAGGGCGCCAATGTGATCGAACTGGCGGTAGTGCCCACATTCGGTACGCAGTGGCTGATCCCGCGCCTCAAGGACTTCCAGCAGCAACACCCCGAAGTCACGGTGAACCTGACCAACCGTACCCGCCCGTTCCTGTTTGCCGATACCGAGTTCGATGCCGCGGTGTATTTCGGCGATGCCGACTGGTCCGGCACCGAATCCCACCGGCTGATGGGCGAAAACCCGGTCCCCGTCTGCAGCCCGCGCCTGCTGGGGAACCATACGCACTTCAGCGCAGGGCAAATCGCCGAGCTGCCACTGCTGCAGCAAACCACGCGGCCCTACGCCTGGCGCCAATGGTTCGACGCCCAACAGCTGAATATCCCCCGGGACATGACAGGCCCGCGCTACGAGCTATTCTCCATGTTGTCCCAAGCGGCCATGCATGACATGGGGATTGCGCTGATCCCACCGTTCCTTATTCAGCGGGAACTGGGCGAGAAACAGCTGGTGATTGCCAACCAGCAGGCGCTGACCAGCAGCAAGGCCTATTACCTGATGATTCCCGAGCGAAAGGTCGAATCTGCTTCACTGCACGCCTTTCGAGACTGGTTGATTGATCAGGCACAGCGCTACAGCCAATGATTCCTGGCGGGCCGGCGAATTACTGACCCTGTAGTCAAATAATTAATAACACTACAGATATAAATATATGTCGCCTTTAGACAGACTGTACCGATCAACTGAAAAATGGCCTGAAAGCCAATGACTGCAAGCTCTACAGCGCTTATTAACGACCAATGACCGGCGACTCATGTCGAAATTTACGCAAATCGTATTTTCCCGCTAGAAGCCTTTAAACACCTGTATTTAAAGAGGTTATTCCAGCGTATTGCGACAATCAGTCACAGGGTGACTTGTAGTTAATTTTTCGTCACCCGTCATAATCCCTTGAAGGCCGTAAAGTTCGCCTGCAAAATGCCGCGCCCTGCTGTCATTTCAGCGGGGTCGTGCTGATCGGCCGCCCCAGTTGCGCCACTCGCGGTGCACTGGCCTTTTTACAAAAATCAAAAGCAAAAAGATCATGCAGGAGATTTGACGTGCACATTGGTGTTCCTCTCGAAACCCAGACCGGTGAAACGCGGGTTGCTGCAACCCCGGAAACCATCAAGAAGCTGATCGGCCAGGGCCATAAGGTCACTGTACAAAGCGGTGCTGGCATCAAAGCCAGCGTCGTCGACAGTGCCTATGAAACGGCAGGCGCAACCATTGGCAGTGCCGGCGACGCGTTTGGCGCTGAGCTGATTCTCAAGGTGGTCGCCCCCAGCGACAGCGAACTGACGCTGATTAAAAGCGGCACCGTGTTGGTGGGCATGCTCAATCCGTTCAGTAACGAAACCATCACCCGGCTGGCCGAACATGGCATCACGGCCTTCGCCCTGGAGGCCGCGCCGCGCACCTCCCGTGCGCAGAGCCTGGATGTGCTGTCGTCCCAAGCCAACATTGCCGGCTACAAGGCGGTGTTGCTGGCGGCTCATCACTACCCGCGCTTCATGCCAATGCTGATGACGGCCGCAGGTACCGTGAAAGCCGCTCGCGTGCTGATCCTCGGTGCTGGCGTGGCCGGCCTGCAGGCCATTGCCACGGCGAAACGCCTGGGTGCGGTCATCGAAGCGTCCGACGTACGCCCGGCCGTGAAGGAGCAGATCGAATCCCTCGGCGCCAAGTTTGTCGACGTGCCCTACGAGACCGATGAAGAGCGCGAATGCGCCGTCGGTGTCGGCGGCTATGCACGCCCGATGCCCACCAGTTGGATGCAGCGCCAGGCCCTGGCCGTGCATGAGCGCGCCAAGCAAGCCGATATCGTCATCACCACCGCCCTGATCCCGGGCCGCAAGGCCCCGACGTTGCTGAGCGCCGAAACCGTCGCCCAGATGAAGCCAGGCTCCGTGGTGATCGACCTGGCCGCCGCCCAGGGGGGCAACTGCCCTCTGACCGTCGCCGACCAGGTGGTGGTAGAAAACGGCGTGACCATTTGCGGCCCGACCAACCTTGCCGGCGCGGTCGCTGCCGATGCTTCGGCCCTGTATGCGCGCAACCTGCTGGACTTCCTGAAGCTGGTCTTCACCAAGGAAGGGCAGTTTGAAATCAACCTCGAAGACGACATCGTCGCCGCGTGCCTGATGTGCCGCGACGGCCAAGTCATCCGCAAAAACGCCTAAGCAGGGATTCAGACGATGGAAGAGCTTATCTCCCCCGGTATCTACAACCTGATCATCTTCGTGCTGGCGATTTATGTCGGTTACCACGTGGTCTGGAACGTCACCCCCGCGCTGCATACGCCGCTGATGGCCGTGACCAACGCGATCTCGGCGATTGTGATCGTTGGCGCCATGCTCGCGGCCGCACTCACCGTCACGCCGCTGGGCAAGACCATGGGCACCCTGGCCGTGGCCCTGGCCGCCGTGAACGTGTTCGGCGGTTTCCTGGTTACCCGTAGGATGCTTGAGATGTTCAAGAAGAAAGCGCCCAAGGCTAAAGAAGAGGTGCAGAAGTAATGAGCATGAACCTCGTGACGACGCTCTACCTGATCGCGTCGATCTGCTTCATCCAGGCCCTCAAAGGCCTGTCGCACCCAACCACGTCCCGACGCGGCAACCTGTTCGGCATGCTCGGCATGGCGCTGGCGGTGCTCACCACCGTGGGCCTCATCTATAAGCTGGGCGCGGAGCTGGCCACTGCCGGCATCGGCTACGTGATTGTCGGCCTGCTGATCGGCGGCACCGCCGGCTCGATCATGGCCAAGCGCGTAGAAATGACCAAGATGCCGGAGCTGGTCGCCTTCATGCACAGCATGATCGGCCTGGCGGCGGTGTTTATCGCCATCGCGGCGGTGGTCGAGCCGCAATCCCTGGGGATCGTCAAGCAACTGGGTGACGCGATTCCTGCGGGTAACCGCCTGGAGCTGTTCCTCGGTGCAGCCATTGGTGCCATTACCTTCTCCGGTTCGGTCATCGCCTTCGGCAAGCTGTCGGGCAAGTACAAGTTCCGCCTGTTCCAGGGCGCACCGGTACAGTTTGGCGGCCAGCACAAGTTGAACCTGGTGCTGGGCCTGGCCACCCTGGGCCTGGGCCTGGTGTTTATGTTCACCGGCAACCTCAGTGCCTTCGCCCTGATGCTGGCCCTGGCCTTCGTGCTGGGCGTGCTGATCATCATCCCGATTGGCGGCGCCGACATGCCGGTGGTCGTCTCGATGCTCAACAGCTATTCCGGCTGGGCGGCGGCGGGTATCGGCTTCTCGCTGAACAACTCGATGCTGATCATTGCCGGCTCCCTGGTAGGTTCGAGCGGTGCGATCCTCTCGTACATCATGTGCAAGGCGATGAATCGCTCGTTCTTTAATGTGCTGCTCGGCGGCTTCGGCAATACCCCGGATGCCGCAGGGCCGGCTGGCTCCAAAGAAGCGCGCCCGGTGAAATCCGGCTCGGCCGACGATGCCACCTTCCTGCTGACCAACGCCGACACCGTGATCATCGTGCCGGGCTATGGCCTGGCGGTCGCGCGGGCACAGCATGCACTCAAGGAGCTGACCGAGAAGCTGACCCATCGCGGCGTTACCGTGAAGTATGCGATCCACCCGGTCGCCGGGCGCATGCCTGGCCACATGAACGTGCTACTGGCCGAGGCCGAAGTGCCTTACGACCAGGTGTTCGAGATGGAAGACATCAACTCCGAGTTCGGCCAGGCCGACGTGGTGCTGGTGCTCGGCGCCAACGACGTGGTCAACCCGGCCGCCAAGAACGATCCAAAGTCGCCGATTGCCGGCATGCCGATTCTCGAAGCCTTCAAGGCCAAGACGATCATCGTCAACAAGCGCTCGATGGCCAGTGGTTATGCCGGCCTGGATAACGAACTGTTCTACCTGGACAAGACCATGATGGTCTTCGGCGATGCCAAGAAGGTCATCGAAGACATGGTCAAGGCCGTCGAATAAACACTGCTCCAGCGCAATACCCAAAACCCCGGCCTCCCGTAGGCTGGGGTTTTTTATTAGCGGGAAAAACCCGACCAAAGGCTCTAAATCGCGACCTGGCATTCGACCATGGTAGCGGGACGAACGCCTTTGAAATCACTAGACTGCCCACCTTGCCTCCGTTGCCCGAGATAACAATCCATGTACCGTGATCGTATCCGCTTGCCTTCGCTGTTGAACAAGGTCATGAGCGCCGCCGATGCTGCCGCCCTGATCGAGGACGGCATGACCGTCGGCATGAGCGGCTTTACCCGCGCCGGTGAAGCCAAGGCCGTGCCCCACGCCCTGGCCGAACGTGCCAAGACCTCGCCCCTGAAAATCACCCTGATGACCGGCGCCAGCCTGGGCAACGACCTGGACAAGCAACTGACCGAAGCCGGCGTGCTGTCGCGCCGCATGCCATTCCAGGTCGATAGCACCCTGCGCAAGGCGATCAATGCTGGCGAAGTGATGTTTATCGACCAGCACCTGTCGGAAACCGTCGAACAGTTGCGTAACAACCAGCTCAAGCTGCCGGATATCGCGGTCATCGAAGCCGTGGCCATCACCGAGCAAGGCCATATCGTGCCCACCACCTCCGTGGGCAACTCGGCCAGCTTCGCGATTTTTGCCAAGCAAGTGATCATCGAGATCAACCTGGCCCACAACCCGAACCTCGAAGGCCTGCACGACATCTATATCCCGACCTACCGCCCGACCCGCACCCCGATCCCGCTGGTCAAGGTGGATGATCGTATCGGCAGCACCGCGATCCCAATCCCGCCGGAAAAAATCGTCGCCATCGTCATCACCAACCAGGCCGACTCCGCTTCCACGGTCACGCCGCCCGACAGCGACACCCAGTGGATCGCCAATCACCTGATCAACTTCCTCAAGCAGGAAGTCGATGCAGGGCGCATGACCAACAAGCTCGGCCCGCTGCAAGCCGGTATCGGTAACATTGCCAACGCGGTGATGTGCGGCCTGATCGAGTCGCCGTTTGAAGACCTGACCATGTACTCCGAAGTCCTCCAGGACTCGACCTTCGACCTGATCGACGCCGGCAAGCTAAGCTTTGCCTCCGGCAGCTCGATCACCTTGTCAGAGCGGCGCAATGCCGATGTGTTCGGCAACCTGGCGCACTACAAGGACAAACTGGTGCTGCGTCCGCAGGAAATCTCCAACCACCCGGAAGTCGTGCGGCGCCTGGGCATCATCGGCATCAATACCGCGCTGGAGTTCGACATCTACGGCAACGTCAACTCCACCCACATCTGCGGCACGCGGATGATGAACGGCATTGGCGGCTCGGGGGATTTCGCCCGCAACGCGCACCTGGCGATCTTTGTCACCAAGTCCATTGCCAAGGGCGGGGCGATTTCCAGCGTGGTGCCGATGGTCAGCCATGTCGACCATACCGAGCATGACGTCGACATCCTCGTGACCGAGATCGGCCTGGCCGACCTGCGTGGCCTGGCGCCACGGGAGCGCGCCCGGGTGATCATCGACAACTGCGTACACCCGGACTATCGCGACGCGCTCAATAACTACTTCACCGCCGCCTGCGCCATCGGCGGGCACACGCCGCACATCCTGCGTGAAGCCCTGAGCTGGCACATCAACCTGGAAGAAACCGGGCACATGCTTAAAGGCTGACAGATACAGATCCGGGCGGATGCAAACACAGCTGCATGCGCCTGAATCTGAACACAGCACAATCACAAAAAACTGTACTACTGTACCGGTCATTTCCTACCGTAAACCCCTACAAATGCTTGCGCAAATGCCTGAAACGCACCAAATAAGTGCTTACAGGTACAGTTGCCCCGTTTTAGTACAGTACAGCCGCTATAAACAGTTAACTGGCCCCTCACAATACAGGTGAACTGTATCTAGAGAGTCTTGCGTCGGAGGAGGATCATTGGCATCAGTTAAACCACTACCTAATCCCGCCACAAGCGGAAGGATGTCATCATGGAACGTACACTCAGTTCCGAACTGTTCTACGAAGATAAAGCTGTCAACACCCAGGCTTCCCTGCCTCTGCGCGTTATCGCCAACCTGATGTTGTGGCAGCGCCGCATCTCCAGCCGCCATCAACTGGCTCGTCTGGACTCGCGTCTGCTGGCCGATGCCGGGATCAGCGAAGCTCAACGCTACGAAGAGCTGAGCAAGCCGTTCTGGCGCTGATTTAGCGCCCGCTGGCCCTGACCTGCCGGGTCCACCGCCAGCACCCCGAATTGTTGTAGCAGAACCCGCCCCGGGTAATCGGAGGCGGGTTTTGTGGTTTTTGGGAGGTCGGAAATCAGCGCCAATCTATCGATAGGTACAATTATAAAAATATGAAAATTGACCAGTACAATTTTAGATCGGTTGATTTTTCCCCGCCAAATAGTCTTTTCAAACAACGACTTCCCATTGCGCACTACCCGAACAGATAGGCGCCAGCTACTATCTCGTCATTAGTTCGTCTCATATACAGGAGTCACCCCATGTCCCGTCTTCGTTTGCTGAGCGCTGCCGCCCTGCTTGCCGTCGCTGCCAATGCCAGCGCTACCAGCCTGATCGTGACCACCGACTCGATTGTTGGCGCGCTCAAAGCCACGTCCGATGCCAGCTCCGATGCCACATCGTCCCTGCGCGACAACAAAGTCGTACGCGCCGCCCGTGACGATGCCGCCAGCTTCGTCGCCAGCGAAGGCGCCATCCGCGGCGTGAAGCTGGAAAGCGCCCTGGCGCAGATCCGCCAACAGGCACCACAACTCAATAGCGCCACTGATGTGCAGCTGGCCCAGGCGATCCTGGCCATCTGAGTCGACCCTGCCTAGGGGTGCCCGCGCTGGCTCTCGCCCGGGCATTGCGCTAGCCTTGGCGCTCGTTTTCAGTTGTCGAGTCCCATGGCTTTTTCATACCGTTTGTTGATTGCTCCCACAGTGCTTGCCATCGGCGGGGCCAGTCCGGCCCAGGCCTTTGACCTGTCCACGCAAGGCCTCGTCGCCAGCGCTTATGCCACCAGCAAAGTGACCTCGGCGCCGTTCGATCGTAAAGTGCTACTGGCCGCCCAGGATGACGCTGCCACGTTTATTGCCACTGACGGCCAATGGCGGGGCGCCCGGCTGGAAAGCGCACTGGATTACCTGCGTCGCACCCAGCCAAAACTTAAGTCCGGTGACCTTGAACTGGCCCAGGCAATTCTCGTCCAATAATCATCTTTACCTTTTGGAGTCTTTCCATGCGTCGCCCGTTGATCGCAGCTGCTCTCGGCCTGTTCCTGCTGGCCGATATCGCCCAGGCACAAACCCTCGTGGCCACCAGTAACATCATTGTTCGTGCCTTCGGCCGCACCATTGATTTCACCTCGGACACCACCACCTCCATCCGCGACTCGAAAGTCGTGCGCGCAGCCCACGATGACGCTGCCAGCTTTGTCGCCAGCCATGGCGAGATCCGCGGCGTGCAACTGGAAGCGGCCTTCGACACCCTGCGCACCCGCGTGCCAGAAGCCCGCGACGCCAGCGACCAGGTTCTCGCCGAAGCCATCCTCGCATTGTGAGGCGCTTCACCGCCTGGCTATTGGCTGCGACGCTGCTGCTGGCTGGCAGCGCCGCCCAGGCCAGCCTGCAACTACGGCTCAAGACCGACGGCTTGAGCCCAGCCCAACAGCAGGCCAGCCAGGCATTGCTCGATGAAGCCATGCAGGCGCTGCCGCCGCGCTTCATCGAGCAGTTGGACCGGCGCATCGACGTCGGCTGGACCGACGACATGCCCGCCAATGCCTATGGCCAGGCGTCGCTGGTGTCCGAACTGGACCTCAACCGCAGGCTACTGGCCAGCCTTACCGACGGCACCGCCGCCACCCAGCAGACCCAGCGCCCCCACGGCACTGTGCGCCGGGAGCTGCTGGCCACCGTTCTGCATGAACTGACCCACATCTACGACCGTGCGCGCCTGTGGCCCAAGGACCAGCGCGGGTTGATCCAGCGCTGTAGCCGCCAGAACAACATCACCGGTCTGGTGGGCCTGCCCGATCAATGCCGTGGCCAGAATGACCGGCGCTTCACCCTCAGCGACGACCCGCGCTTGCTCGACCTGGCCGGCTGGCCGCAATACGTCGGCCGCCGTGGCGAGCGCGAGCAACACAACCGGCAAGTGGCCCGCAGCCCGGACCTGTACGAGATCACCAACCCCAAGGAGTTCGTCGCGGTCAACATGGAGTACTTCCTTCTCGACCCGAGCTACGCCTGCCGCCGTCCTGCGCTGTATCGCTACTACCAGCAACACTTCGACTGGGCCCCGCCGGCCAAGGACGCTTGCGCCAACACCTTCGCCTTCCTCAATGCCGGTAACGATTTTGCCAAGACTCCCTTGGGCCAGGTCGATCCCGAGCGTGTGTACGCCATCGACTACCTGCTGGCCGAAGCCAACCAGAACCTGGTAAGCCGCTGGGGTCACAGTATGCTGCGCCTGGTGATCTGTGCCCCGGGCCGGCCCCGTGGCCCGGATTGCCGCCTGGACCTGGACCAGCACCTGGTGTTGTCCTACCGCGCGTTCGTCGGCGACGTACAGCTATCGAGCTGGGACGGGCTGGTAGGCAAGTACCCATCACGCCTGTTCGTATTGCCCCTGGCCCAGGTGATCGACGAATACACCAAGACCGAACTGCGCGGCCTGGCATCGGTGCCCTTGATCCTCTCGCGCCAGGAAATCAACGACACCGTCGAGCACGCCGCCGAAATGCACTGGAGCTACGACGGCAATTACTACTTCCTTTCCAACAACTGCGCGGTCGAAGGCCTGAAACTGCTGCGCAGTGGCAGCGCCAACCCGCAACTGACCACCCTGGACAACATCACCCCCAACGGTTTGCTCGAAGTGCTCAAGGCCCGCGGGCTGGCCGACACCAGTGTGCTGGATGACCGCCGCGAAGCCTTGCGCCTGGGCTATCACTTCGACTCCTTCCGCGAGCGCTACCAGGCGATGTTCGAGGTGCTGAAGAAACATTTGCCGATCCCCCAGACCCAGGTCGAAGACTGGCTGAGCTTGAGCGCCGAGCAACGCAGGCAGTGGTTCGACCAGGCTGACCTGCGCACCAGCGCCGCCTTGCTGCTGCTGGAACAGGCCAGCTTTCGCAAACAGCTGATGCTCGCCCAGGACGAGGTCAAGCAGCGCTACCTCGGTGCCCGCGAGCTGAAGAACGGCGGCATGGCCAAGGCCGATGCGACGTTGCAGCAGATCCTCGCCAACAGCGGTTTCCTCAGTCGCCCGGCGGAACTGCTCGGCAGCGGCGGCTATGGATTGCCCCAACCCAAGGAGTGGCAGCGCCTGGAGTCAGAAAGCGCATCGCGCCAGAAACAGCTGCAATCGTTGACCGGCGACCTGGATAAAGAGGTGAGGGCGCTGCTGGAGCCTTCGCGGGCGGCGGAAATTGCCGCCTGCGAGGCCAATCTCAAACAAGTTGGCGAACACCTGCGGGCCTTGCACAAGGCGGCTGGTGGGTTGCAACTGCCTTAAGATCAACAGCATCGCGGGCAAGTCGAGTCGTCGCACCGCCGCTCCCACACTTGAAATGCGATCAAATGTGGGAGCCGGGCTGCCCGCGATAGCGCCCTCACGCCTAACCACTTGTTTCAGACATCAAAAACAGACCAATCCTACGAAACATCTGTTCATCACCTGTTTACCCAGCGAAAGCTGGCTGAAAGCTTTCGCGATTAGGATCGCCCTCACTACCGGCAATAGACCGGTTGGCCAACCTGAGCGTTTTTATGCCCGGGGGCCCAATTAACAACAACAATGGTGATTCTGATGTCCGTTCGTACCCGCCTGTTTCCCCCCACTCCCCCCGTACGCCTCGCGCTTTTCGTTCTGCGCTGACCCCACCCGGTTCGCCATTCCCTAGCCGCGCTACGCCTGGAGTATTCCTATGCTGACTTTCCTTGGCTTTGCCATGGTCATCACGTTCATGTTCCTGATCATGACCAAGCGCCTGTCGGCGCTGATCGCCCTGATCATCGTGCCGATCCTGTTCGCACTGTTCGGTGGCTTTGCGCCGAAGATCGGCCCGATGATGCTCGAAGGCATCACCAAGCTGGCGCCCACCGGCGTGATGCTGATGTTTGCCATCCTCTACTTTGCCTTGATGATCGACTCCGGCCTGTTCGACCCGGCCGTGCGCAAGATCCTCAAGCTGGTCAAGGGCGACCCGCTGAAAGTCTCGGTCGGTACGGCCGTGCTGGCGCTGGTGGTGTCCCTGGACGGTGACGGCGCCACCACCTACATGATCTGCGTGGCCGCCATGCTGCCGCTGTACAACCGCATTGGCATGAGCCCACGGATCATGGCCGGCCTGATCATCCTCGCCGGTGGCGTAATGAACATGACGCCCTGGGGCGGCCCGACCGCCCGTGCCGCCAGTGCGCTGCACGTGGACCCCTCGGACATTTTCGTACCGATGATCCCGGCCATGGCCGCCGGCGTGGTGGCGATCCTGGTGATTGCCTATATGTACGGCCTGCGCGAGCGTGCTCGTCTGGGCGTGCTGCACCTGCAAGGCGATGAAATCGACCATAGCGAAATCAGCGTCTCGCAGTTCCCGGATGCCCGTCGCCCGAAACTGATCTGGTTCAACGGCGCCCTGACCCTGACCCTGATGTGCACCCTGATCGCCGGCCTGCTGCCACTGCCCGTGCTGTTCATGGTGGCCTTCAGTATCGCGATGATCGTCAACTACCCATGCCTGCAGCAGCAAAAAGACCGCATTGCCGCCCACTCGGGCAGCGTGCTGGCCGTGGTCGGCCTGATTTTTGCCGCCGGCATCTTCACCGGCATCCTGTCGGGTACCGGCATGGTCGACGCCATGTCCAAGAGCCTGCTGGCAGTCATCCCCGAGGCCCTGGGCCCTTACCTGGCGGTGATCACCGCGCTGGTGAGCATGCCGTTCACCTTCTTCATGTCCAACGATGCGTTCTACTACGGCGTACTGCCAGTATTGGCCGAAGCCGCCAGCCACTACGGCATCACCGCCGCAGAAATGGGCCGGGCCTCGATTGTTGGCCAGCCGGTACACTTGCTCAGCCCGCTGGTGCCATCGACTTACCTGCTGGTAGCCCTGGCCGGTATCGAATTTGGCGACCACCAACGCTTCACCCTGAAGTGGGCAGTCTTGGTGTGCCTGTGCATAATGGTTGCCGCATTGCTGTTGGGCACATTCCCGCTGTTCAGCACTCTATAATCGTAACAACTCACTGCGCCGGCCTCCCCCCCCCGGCGCGGTCTAACACTCGCACAAAGGAACACATATGGAATGGCTGACCAATCCAGAGATCTGGATTGCCTTCTTCACCTTGACGGCTCTCGAGATCGTCCTGGGCATCGATAACATCATCATGATTTCGATCCTGGTCAGCCGCATGCCCAAGCATATGCAGGCGCGCACCCGGATCTTCGGCCTGGCCCTGGCCATGATCACCCGGATCCTGTTGCTGCTGTCGATCACCTGGGTCATGCAACTGACCGCCGATTTGTTCACCGTTGCCGGCCAAGGTATTTCCGGTCGCGACCTGATCCTGTTCTTCGGTGGCCTGTTCCTGCTGTGGAAAAGCTCCCAGGAGATGTACCACGCTCTGGAAGGTGAAGACGAAACCCACGACGAGCCGACAGGCAAGGGTGGCAAGTTCATCTACACCATCATCCAGATCGCCATCATCGACATCGTGTTCTCCCTGGACTCGGTGATTACCGCCGTGGGTATGGTGTCCCACGTACCGGTCATGGTCGCCGCGATCATCGTTGCGGTACTGGTGATGATGCTGGCTGCCGGCACCATCAGCGAGTTCATCGACAAACACCCGTCGCTGAAAATGCTCGCGCTGTCGTTCCTGCTGGTCGTAGGTACCGTGCTGATCGCCGAATCCTTCGATGTGCATGTGCCAAAAGGCTACGTGTACTTCGCCATGGCGTTCTCCCTGGCGGTAGAAGCGTTCAACATCAAGATGCGTACCGCCGTCGCGAAGAAGAAAAAGCAGCAGGATCCAGTCAAACTGCGCAAGGACATTCCGGGTCAATAAACCCGAAGTGACCGAATGGGGGCTCTTATGAGCCCCCTTTTTTTCGCCCGCAAAAAGCTGATTTCATGACAGTTTTGTTTCAAAGCCGACTTTAGCTATGCGATGCTGGCGCACAGGCCGTTCGCCAACTACAGCTTAAGTACACAACACAAAACGGCACGCGGCACTTTTTGCTCTACATCGAGCACGACTCAATACAGGGGGCCGAGCATGCTGACCCTGCTCAATCTTCTTTCTGCGGTGACCCTGCTGATCTGGGGCACGCACATCGTCCGTACCGGCATCCTGCGGGTCTACGGTTCCAACCTGCGCCAAGTCATCGGGCAGAACATGGCCAGGAGCTGGCTGGCGTTCATTGCCGGGATCCTGGTGACCGCCATGGTGCAAAGCAGCAACGCCACGGCGATGCTGGTGACCTCGTTTGTCGGCCAGGGCCTGATGGGGCTCATGCCCGCCCTGGCGACCATGCTCGGCGCCGACGTCGGTACGGCGCTGATGGCGCGGGTACTGACCCTGGATCTTTCGTGGCTGTCGCCGCTGCTGATCTTTCTCGGGGTGATCTTCTTTCTGTCGCGCAAACAGACACGCGCCGGGCAGATGGGCCGGGTCGGCATCGGCCTGGGGCTGATCATTCTTGCGCTGCAACTGATCGTCGAAGCCGCCGGGCCGATTACCCATGCCCAGGGCGTCAAAGTCCTGTTTGCCTCGCTGACCGGCGACATCCTGCTCGATGCCCTGGTGGGCGCGCTGTTTGCGATGATCTCCTACTCCAGCCTGGCCGCCGTGCTGCTGACCGCGACCCTGGCCGGTGCCGGGGTGATTGGCCTGCATGTGGCCATCGGCCTGGTGATCGGGGCCAATATCGGCAGCGGCGTGCTGGCCTTCCTCAGCACCAGCATGCAAAACGCCGCCGGCCGCCAGGTGGCCCTGGGCAGCCTGCTGTACAAGCTGATCGGCCTGTTGCTGATCATCCCTGTTCTTGACCCACTGGTGCAGTGGATGGACACCCTGGACTACAGCGCCCAGGGCATGGTCATCACCTTTCACCTGCTCTACAACGTCACCCGCTGCCTGATCCTGCTGCCCACCATCGGGCCCATGGCACGCCTGTGCGCCTGGCTGCTGCCGGAACGCCCGGAGGCTAATGGCCTGGCCAAGCCCCGCCATCTCGACCCCACGGCGCTGACCACCCCGAGTCTGGCCCTGGCCAACGCCGCGCGGGAGACCCTGCGCCTGGGCGACCTGATCGACAATATGCTGAGCGCCATGCTGGAAGTGCTGCGCGGCAAACAGACCGCCATCACCCAGCAAATGCGCAGCCTCAGCGATGATGTCGAAGCGCTGTACAGCGCGATCAAGCTGTACCTGGCGCAAATGCCCCGGGAAGACCTCAGTGAGCACGACAGCCGGCGCTGGGCCGAAATCATCGAGCTGTCGATCAACCTGAAGCTGGCCGGCGACTTGATCGAGCGCATGCTGCGCAAGGTCCAGCAGCAGAAAACCTCCCAGCGTCGCTCGTTTTCCGAAGTCGGGCTGGAAGAACTGGTCGACCTGCACAGCCAACTGATCGCCAACCTGCGCCTGGGCCTGTCGGTATTCCTCAGCGCCGACCCGGAAAGCGCCCGCCAACTCCTGCGCGAGAAGCGCCGCTTCCGTGCCCAGGAACGGCGCCTGGCCCACGCCCACGTCAGCCGCCTGCAACGCAAGATCGTGCAAAGCATCGAGACCAGTTCCCTGCACCTGGAATTGATTGCCGACATGAAACGCCTGAACTCGTTGTTTTGCAGCAGTGCTTATGTCGTGTTGGAAACCTGCGAAACCGGCGCGCTGGCCACGGACAATATTGCCGACATCACCCATTCGCCCTGAACGAACCGCCCACCTGGGGAGTCAGTTAAAAACACCGCCCAACCAAAGTGGGAGCGGGCTTGCCCGCGATTGCGGTGGGTCAGTTGATAAAACAGTTGACTGACACTCCCCCATCGCGGGCAAGCCCGCTCCCACAAAAAGCCAGTTTCAGCCGTTATTACTCGCCAGGAACCCCGTTATGCGTCGCCTGTTACTCGCCTGCCTGCTCCTGGGCTCGTCCCACGCCTTTGCCTTTGATCGCCTGCAGGTCGAAGGCTATATGCTGCCCAACGGCCTGCAGGTGCTGCTCAAGCCGGGCACCGAACGCGGGCATGTGGCGATCCGCCTGGTGGTGGGCGTGGGCCTGGATGACTTCAGCTGCGCCGACAAGGAACTGCCGCACCTGCTCGAACACCTGCTGTTCAGCGGCATCGACGGCGGCGGCGAAGGCGCGCTGGAAGAACAGATGCAGGCCCTGGGCGGGGAGTGGAACGCCTACACCAGCAATGCCGACACCACCTTCGTCATCGAGGCCCCGGCGCGCAACCAGCGCAAGGTGCTGGACCTGCTCAAGGCGATCCTGACCCGTACCGAACTGAGCGATGCCGCGATCAACGCCGCCAAGCAAGTGGTCGAACGCGAAGACGGCGGTCACTATTCGCACCTGCAACGCCTGTTGGATCGCCAAGACCTGGGCCATAACGCCAGCCACCAACTGGCGGTGGAACTGGGTCTCAAATGCGCCGAGCGCGCCGAAGCCGGCTACCTGACCCGTGCCCAACTGGAGAAAGTGCGCCAGGACTGGTACGCCCCCAACAACATGACCCTGATCATCGTCGGCGATCTCGACAAACTGCTACCGGCCTATCTGGAACGTACCTATGGCCAGCTCGAGCCGGTAGACCCCAGCGAGCATCGCCTCTTACCGCAAATCCAGGGCACCGCCGCCAGCCATCGCGACCTGATCCGTGGCTGGGTCGGCGACGGCGCCAAACTGCACTGGCTGTTCCCCGAGCCGATGCTGGACGACCAGCACGACGCCACCTACGACCTGCTCAAGGATTATCTGGATTGGGCGCTGTATCGCCAGTTACGCCTGCAGCATGGCCTGTCCTACGGCCCGTGGAGCGAGCGCGAAGTGCTGGGCGGCGTGGGTTTCATGAGCCTCAACGCCGACCTGGACCGCGACCGCCTGCCCGAAGCCGAACACGTCCTCGAAAGCCTCAAGGCCACGTTACTTGAAGATGGCCTTGACCGGGCCACCTTTAACCGCCTGCAACACGCCGCCATCGACCGCCAGGCCTGGGCCGTGCAGGGCAATAGCGCCCTGGCCGACTACTATTGGGGCGCCTTGGCCGACTACACCGATGGCCGTTTCAGCGACCCGGCCAAACGCATCAAGGCCGTGAGCCTGGCGCAGGCCAACCAGGCCATGCGCCAACTGTTCAACCAGCCCGGCTACTGGCGCATCGAAAAACCGCTGCTCAGTTACGATGCCCTGAGCTGGATCAGCGCGGGCGCGCTGGGGCTAATCATCATTGGCTGGCTTGGCGTGCGCCGTTATCGCAAAGCAATTGCGTAATCACACGCCACTCAAAGCGCTAAGACGTTATTCTGTCTGGGATTTTTTCCTACAAAGACTGCGAACCGTCGAATGCCAAACCTGACCCTTTTCATACAGCGCATCCTCGAACTGATGAAGCGCTACCCAGGGGTGATCGCACTCGGCGGTTTTATCTCGGGCGTGGGCAGCTTTATCCTGGTGGACCGCCAACAAGGCATGGCCAGCTGGATCGCCATCGTCCTGCTGGTGAGCTGGTTGTGGCTGATGCTGGAAAACAGCTTCACCCAGTTGTTCAGCAAGGTCTTCAAGCGGGAAATCCCCGAACCGTTGCTGCGCTACGCCACACAGATGATCCACCAGGAAAGCCTGTTCTTTGTCCTGCCGTTCTTTTTTGTCACCACCACCTGGAACAGCAGCCAGTCGATTTTCACCGGCCTGCTGGGCGCCGCCGCGCTCATCTCAATCACCGACCCGCTGTACTACAAATGGCTCGCGCCCAAGCGCTGGCTGTTCCTCGCCCTGCACACCCTGACCCTGTTTGCCGCCTTGCTCACCGCGCTGCCGATCATCCTGCACCTGACCACCGCCCAGAGCTACAAGCTGGCGCTGGGCGTGGCGATGCTGTTGTCGATCCCCAGCCTGGCCGTGAGCCTGCCGCTGCGCAGCCTCAAGGGTTGGCTGATGCTACTGGGCGTGACGGTGACGATTGGTTGCGCGGGCTGGTTCCTGCGCAGCTGGGTGCCGCCGGCCACGCTGTGGATGACCGAAGTGGCGATCAGCACTCAAATGCAGGACCGCACCCCCGGCGATGACCTCAAGGAAGTCAGCGCCAGCCAACTGCGCAGCAGCGGCCTGTACGCCTACACCGCGATCAACGCACCGCGCGGGCTGGACGAACGCATCTACCATGTGTGGCAGTTCAACGGCAAAGAGGTCGACCGCATCGCCCTGGATATCCATGGCGGGCGCAAGGAAGGCTACCGGGCCTGGACCCACAAGCAGAACTTCCCGGCGAATGCCGTGGGCCGCTGGCAGGTGCGGGTGCTGACCGAAGACGGCCAGGTGATCGGCGTGTTGCGCTTTAAAGTCACTGACACAGCGCAAACGGACACGCCAAAGTAGGACAGATCGTGCTATTACATAGCAATTGTGGAATAGCCAAACAAGCTCGGAGCTTATGACCAGTAGCACAACGGCAGGCAATGCCCATCTGGACGCGTCCACCCAGCCGCCCCAACTGCGGGTCACCGGGGACTGGACGCTGGCCCACTACAGCACCCTCCAGCGGTTGTCCGCGAGCCTCGACGGCCAGTACGACGCCAACACCCGCGTCGACCTCAATGGCCTCGGCGCACTGGACACCGCCGGCGCCTCGCTGCTGGTCGAACTGCTCGGCCCCGAGCGCATCGAGCACAGCGCCGAACAAACCGACTGTACTCTGCCCGCCGCCGACCGGGCGCTGCTCAAGACCGTCTACCGCGCCCTGAATGATTTTTGTGTGCCGGTCAAAGAACCGCAGGAAAGCGCCGGCATCCAACTGCTGGCGCGCATCGGCGGCGCGGTGGATACCGTCTGGCAAGATGCCATGCAGCTGCTGGGCTTTATCGGCCTGATCCTCGAAACCCTCGCCCGCGGCATGTTCCGGCCCAAGCGCTGGCGCCTGACGCCGATGGTGGCGCATATCGAACAGACCGGGCTCGATGCCGCGCCCATCGTCGCCTTGCTGACCTTTCTGGTGGGCGCCGTGGTCGCGTTTCTCGGCGCCACGGTGCTGGAAAGTTTCGGCGCGAGTATTTTTACCGTGGACCTGGTGGCGTTTTCCTTCCTACGGGAGTTTGGCGTCCTGCTCACCGCGATCCTGATGGCCGGCCGCACCGCCAGTGCCTTCACCGCACAGATCGGCTCGATGAAGGCCAACGAAGAAATCGACGCCATCCGCACCCTGGGCCTGGACCCCATGGAGTTGCTGGTGTTGCCCCGTGTCCTTGCGTTGCTGGTGGCGTTGCCGATGCTGACCTTCCTCGCCATGATCTCGGGGATTATCGGCGGCGGTGTGGTGTGCGCCGTGGCCCTGGATATTTCGCCGGCGATGTTCCTCTCGCTGTTGCAGTCGGATATCGGCGTCGAGCATTTGCTGGTGGGCCTGGTCAAGGCGCCGATCTTCGCGTTCCTGATCGCCGCCATTGGCTGCCTGGAAGGCTTCAAGGTCAGCGGCAGCGCCGAATCGGTCGGTGCCCACACCACCTCCGCGGTGGTGCAATCGATTTTCGTGGTGATCGTGCTCGACGCGGTGGCCGCACTGTTCTTTATGGAGATGGGCTGGTGAGCCGTTTACAGCGAGCGCCCAGCGCGGCGGTGATTGAGGTGCGTGGCCTGTGCAACCGCTTTGGCCCGCAGAGCGTGCATGAAAACCTCGACCTGGATCTGTACAAGGGCGAAATTCTCGCCGTGGTGGGCGGTTCGGGCAGCGGCAAGTCGGTGCTGCTGCGCAGCATCATCGGCCTGCGCCGGCCCAGTGAAGGCCAGGTGCGGGTGTTCGGGCAGAACCTGCCGAGCCTGTCGGAGCACGAACGCTCCCTGGTGGAACGCCGCTTCGGCGTGCTGTTCCAGAAGGGCGCGCTGTTTTCCTCGCTAACGGTCACGGAAAACGTCGCCCTGCCACTGATCGAACATGCCGGCCTGAGCCGCGCCGATGCCGAGCACCTGGCGGCGGTGAAGCTGGCCCTGGCCGGGCTGCCGTTGTCGGCGGCCGACAAATACCCGTCGTCACTGTCGGGCGGGATGATCAAGCGTGCGGCCCTGGCCCGCGCCCTGGCCCTGGACCCGGACATTCTGTTTCTCGATGAACCGACCGCCGGCCTCGATCCCATCGGGGCGGCGGCGTTCGACCAACTGATCCTGACCCTGCGCGATGCCTTGGGCCTGAGTGTGCTGCTGATCACCCATGACCTCGACACGCTCTACACCATCACCGACCGCGTGGCGGTGCTGGCGCAGAAAAAGGTACTGGTGGCGGGTGCCATCGATGTTGTCTCGCAAACGAACGACGCCTGGATTCACGAATACTTTCATGGCCCCCGGGGCCGCGCGGCATTGGATGCCGCTCAACAGCTCAACGAGGTATGACATGGAAACCCGAGCCCATCATGTGATGATCGGTCTGTTCAGCGTGCTCGTCGTGGTCGGCGCCATGCTGTTTGGCCTGTGGCTGGCCAAGTCCAGCGTCGACAGCGCGTTCCAGGATTACGAAGTGATCTTCAACGAAGCGGTCAGCGGCCTGTCCCAGGGCAGCGCGGTGCAGTACAGCGGGATCAAGGTGGGCGATGTCACCAGCCTGCGCCTGGACCCGAAAGACCCGCGCCGCGTACTGGCGCGTATCCGCCTGGCCGGGCAGACACCGATCAAGGAAGACACCCAGGCCAAGCTGGCGCTGACCGGCATCACCGGCACCTCGATCATCCAGCTCAGCGGCGGCACCCCACAAAGCCCCGAGCTCAAGGGCAAGAACGGCGAACTGCCGCAGATCACCGCCTCACCATCGCCCATTGCCCGCTTGCTGAACAACAGCAACGACTTGATGACCAGCATCAATCTGCTGCTGCACAACGCCAATCGCATGTTCTCGCCCGATAACGTCGACCGCCTGAGCAGCACCCTGGCCCACCTGGAACAAACCACCGGGGCCATCGCCGAGCAACGAGGCGATATCAAAGTGGTGATGCAGCAACTGGCCCAGGTCAGCAAACAGGCCGGTGCTACCCTGGAGCAGACCACCGCACTGATGCGCAACGCCAACGGCCTGCTCAACGACCAGGGCAAGCAGATGTTCGGCAGTGCGCAAGGGGCCATGCACGCCCTGGAGCAAAGTACCGCGACCATCAACAACCTGTTGAGCGACAACAAAGACTCACTCAACAGCGGCATGCAGGGCCTTAATGAACTGGCGCCGGCCGTGCGCGAACTGCGCGATACCCTCGGCTCCTTGCGGGCCATTTCCCGTCGTCTGGAAGCCAACCCCAGCGGGTATCTGCTGGGCAGTGACAAGAACAAGGAGTTCACGCCATGAAGCGTGCTTACCAAATGATCCTGCCGGTGGCCCTGGCCCTGGTCAGCGCCTGCTCGATCCTGCCCAAGGCCGACCCGTCCAACGTCTATCGGCTGCCGGCAGCCCAGGCCACAACCCATGGCAGCCCGGGCACCTGGTCATTGCGCCTGGCCAAGCCACAGGCCAGTGAATTCCTCGACAGCCCGCGCATTGCCGTAGTGCCCCAGGGCGACTTGATCAGCAGCTATGCCCAGTCGCGCTGGAGCGATCCGGCGCCGGTGCTGCTGCGCAACCGTCTGCTGGACGGCTTCCAGCGTGATGGCCGGGTGGCGTTCCTGAGCACCGATGACACCAACCTGCAGGCGGATTTCGAGCTGGGCGGGCAGTTGCAGGCCTTCCAGAGCGAGTACCGGGGCGGGGCAGTGGAGGTGGTGATACGCCTGGACGCGCGACTGGTGCGCGGCAGTGACCAGCGGATCGTGGCGGCCAAGCGCTTTGAAGTGCGCCAGCCGGTGAGTGATACCCAGGTGCCGGCGGTGGTGGCCGGGTTTGGGTTGGCGGGGGATCAGTTGAACAAGCAGGTGGTGGATTGGGTGGTGGCGCAGGGCAATGCAGCGCCGAAACGCTGAGGGCCCTATCGCGAGCAAGCCCGCTCCCACATTTGACGGTGTTCACACATCAAAATGTGGGAGCTGGCTTGCCTGCGATAGCGGTCTGAAGCTTAGCCAAAGAACCAGTAGCAAACCGCAATCGCCGCCACCACACCCGCCAGCTCCGCCAGCAACGCACACCCCACCGCATGCCGCGCCCGCTGGATGCCCACCGAGCCAAAGTACACCGCCAGCACATAGAAGGTGGTCTCGGTACTGCCCTGGATCGTCGCCGCCACCAGCGCCGCGAAGCTGTCCACGCCTTGGGTCTGCATGGTCTCGATCAGCATCGCCCGCGCCGCGCTGCCGGAGAAGGGCTTGACCATCGCCGTGGGCAAGGCGTCGACAAAGCGCGTGTCCAGGCCGGTCCAGGCCACCAGGTGGCGAATCCCTTCGAGGCCAAACTCCAGCGCCCCGGAGGCGCGCAGTACGCCAACTGCACACAGCATCGCCACCAGGTACGGCAGCAGGTTCTTGGCGACGTCGAAGCCCTCTTTGGCGCCTTCGACAAACGCTTCGTAGACCTTGACCTTGCGCAACGCGCCGATCAGCAAGAACAGCATGATCAGGCCAAACAGCGTGAGGTTGCCGAGGATCGAGGACAAGCCCGCCAGGGCCGTGGCCGACAGAGTGGCCAGCAAAGCCATGAAGCCGCCCAGCACCAGTGCACCGGGGATCAGGTACGCCAGCACCACCGGGTCCCACAGGCGCAGGCGCTGCATCAGCGCCACCGACAGCAGGCCCACCAGGGTCGAGGCGCTGGTGGCCAGCAGGATCGGCAGGAACACCAGGGTCGGGTCAGGCGCGCCTTGCTGGGCGCGGTACATAAAGATCGTCACCGGCAGCAGGGTCAGGGAGGACGCGTTGAGCACCAGGAACAGGATCTGCGCGTTGGTCGCGGTGTTGGGGATTGGGTTGAGCTCTTGCAGCGCCTTCATGGCCTTGAGGCCGATCGGCGTCGCCGCGTTATCCAGGCCCAGGCCGTTGGCGGCAAAGTTGAGGGTGATCAGGCCGATGGCCGGGTGACCGGCCGGCACTTCCGGCATCAGCCGCAGGAACAGCGGGCCCAGGGCCTTGGCCAACCACTCGACAATCCCGGCCTTCTCGGCGATACGCAAAAAGCCCAGCCACAGGGTCAAGGTGCCGAACAGCAGCACCATCACTTCCACCGACAGTTTGGCCATGGCGAAGATACTCTCCACCATCGCCGCAAAGATCCCGGCATTGCCCCCCACCAGCCATTGCGCCAGCGCCGAGACCATTGCCACGACAAAGAAGCCAAGCCACAGGCCATTGAGCATCAGTCACACCCCTTTAAATATGTGGCGAATGATAGCGGGGCTGGCAGAAACGACAAACCCCGGATTTACCGGGGTTTGTGCGTATCAAGCAGGGATCAGCCCTGGCTGGTCTCGCCAGCCGGCAGCGCGGTCTTGGTCCGCCAGTGCGGCAGGGAGTTCCAGTAGCGCTCGCCCTTGGCATCGTCGTACATGCCTTCCCAACGCGCGATGACCAACACGGCCAGGGCGTTGCCGATCACGTTCAGGGCGGTACGCGCCATGTCCATGATGCGGTCGACACCGGCGATGAAGGCCAGGCCTTCCAATGGGATGCCCACACTGCCCAGGGTCGCCAGCAGGACCACGAAGGACACGCCCGGCACGCCGGCGATACCTTTGGAGGTGACCATCAGGGTCAGTACCAGCATCAGTTGCTGGCCAACCGACAGGTCGATGCCATACAGCTGGGCAATAAAGATCGCCGCAATGCTCTGGTACAGGGTCGAACCGTCAAGGTTGAACGAGTAACCGGTCGGCACCACAAAGCTGCAGATGGCTTTCGGCGCACCGTAGGCTTCCATCTTCTCGATCACCCGTGGCAGCACGGTCTCGGAGCTGGCGGTGGAGTAGGCCAGTACCAGCTCATCCTTGAAGATGCGCATCAGCTTGATCACCGAGAAGCCAAACAGGCGGGCGATCAGGCCAAGAATCACAAAGGCGAAGAACAGGATGGCGACGTAGACCAGGATCACCAGCTTGGCCAACGGCAGCAGCGAGGCGAAGCCGAAGTTGGCCACGGTCACGGCGATCAGGGCGAATACGCCGATAGGGGCGTACTTCATGATCATGTGGGTGACTTTGAACATGCTCTCGGACACGCCCTGGAACATCGTTACCAGGGGCTCGCGCAGGTCTGGCTTGAGGCTCGACAAGCCCAGGCCGAACAGCACGGAGAAGAAGATGATCGGCAGCATCTCGCCACGGGCCACGGCGGCAAAGATGTTCGACGGGATCAGGTTGAGGATGGTCTCGATGAACGCATGTTCATGCTGCACCTCGGCGGCGGTCGCCTGGTACTTGGAGATATCCACGGTGCCCAGGGTGCTCATGTCGATCCCGGCACCGGGGTGGAACAGGTTAGCCAGCAGCAGACCGACCACAATCGCAATGGTCGTGACCACTTCAAAGTAGACAATGGTCTTTACACCGATCCGACCGAGCTTTTTCGCATCCCCCACACCAGCGATTCCGACAATCAGCGACGAAATCACGATCGGGATCACGATCATCTTGATCAGGCGGATAAAGATATCGCCCGCCGGCTGCAATACGTTGCTGATCCACCAGGCCTTTTCGGCACTGAAGTGGTTGAGTACAGCACCGATTGCAATCCCTAGTACCAGACCGATGAGGATCTGCCAGGCGAGGCTTAATTTTGCCTTCTTCATGTCATTACCCTTGTTTCAAGTGGACTCAGGCAGATGCGCCAGCTGGAACGCCCGGGAGCGAAAAAGTGTGAGCATCAGCCTCCATTGAAGGTCACCGCAGATGGCCGATATGGCTTACTGGCAAGCGAAAAAAGGCGCAACTATTCCGATGCGTGGGGGCATAGTCTAATGCCGTAAACGCCTACCCTATGCCGAATCGGCATGGGTTTTTGCAAAGAAAATTGTCTGTTTGGTCAGTTTGAATGCGACATTTTGTCAGGCATACATGCCGTGAACCGGCCATTTCAGGCTCGCTCAGGGATTTTCGGTTTTTTTGCCGGGCGGGAAAAACTCGTGATAATTCCTAGGCATACCCTTAAAAAACCAGTCTGGCCGAGGGCAAACTTTCTCGATAGATGGTCGTGCAGTAACACTGTGAAACGGTTGGGATGAGGCAGAAGGGAATTTTTCAGCTATGTGCGGCATAAGCGCCGATCGGTCATGCACCGCCGTTACCCGGCGGTGCACACAGGCCTAGTACCAATTCGGGTCTTTCTTGAGTTGTTCCATCAGCAGCTTCTGCATGCCTTCATCCGGCTTGCCGATGAAGCGGTAACTGGCGTGCCGGGTCGGCGACTTATCGGCGGGCAGCCCGGCAGGTACTTCGACCAACATTGCGTAGGCGTCCTCCTTATCCAGGCTGAAAGCAACGATCAGGCGTTTATTCAGGCAGGTATCAGCCGTTTCACACAGCGGGCCTACCAAATACCCGTCACTGTCTTCCGTCACGGCATTCATTTGTTCAGACGTGCCCGAAAGGTTGATCACCCATTCAGGCAAGCGCTCTTCCTTCTTGACCACACCTTGCCAGGTTTCCCGATACTGCGGGTCGGCATTGAGCAGCTCATTGGCCCGCGCCTGGCCGTCATTGGCGGCCATGGCCAAGCCACTACCGCCCAACAGCAGGGCGGCAGCAAGGGTTTTGAGAGACAAGTTGGACATGTTCAGCCTCGACCACGACGGCCAAAGAAGAAAGAAGCGATGAACATCACCAGGAAGACGACAAAGAGAATCTTGGCGATACCCGTGGCGGTGCCCGCGATACCACCGAAGCCCAGGACTGCAGCCACAATGGCAATGATCAGAAATGTGATTGCCCAACTCAACATGGTGATTCTCCTTTTACGTCTCTAAGAGGACTGCTATGTCGCCCCCCAGGGGCGGCAGGTTCGTGCCTAGAACACCCAGCGTTCCTGGACCGGTTCGTCATACAGGGCAATGTCCTGTTCGACCGCCATCATGCGTGGGGCTGTCACGTCAGCGCTGTGGCTGCCAACGGAACGGAAATGGGTCTGCGTCATGTGGGCGCGCTCGAACTGCGGGGCCGACTGCTGGCTCTGCTGCCAAACCTGTAATTGCTGACCACCGATCAAGGTCACCATCAAGGCGAGGCTGGCAAACAGCCCCTGTTGAAGGCGCAGTGGCGATACACGCAATGGCTTGAGGCTTTGGCGAGTCATCCTGAATCTCTCCCGCATGTTGTTTTGTTCGTTGATCACGCTTGTAGGAGAGGTATTGCAGAGTGCATGCCAGTTTTTTAATCAAATAAAAATCAATAAAATCAGTGCGTTATAAGATCAAAGAGTTTCTTCCCAACAGCATCCTGCACGATGCGCCTATCCTCACCGTGCGAAATGCACGATGGTCAGGGCTCGGCTTATGGAATCAGAAGGGGCTGTAGGACTGGCGAAGCATCAAGAAAGGTCGAAAACGCACTGCACACGCGCATAAGTAGGAAGGGTCGTAGATAGCTGCGCGATAAGGCTTTCAATCAATCAGAATAAACCATGCAACTTGCCCGATTATTCCGGGACTAACCAAGATCAATCATTTTTAGGAGCGCGGGACAGATGGAATCAGCCAAGGAACTTCAAGGCCGCATTCTTTTAGTGGACGACGAGTCCGCAATCCTGCGCACCTTCCGCTACTGCCTGGAAGATGAAGGCTATACCGTAGCCACCGCCAACAGCGCGGCCCAGGCCGATGCCCTGTTGCAACGCCAGGTGTTCGACCTGTGCTTCCTGGACCTGCGCCTGGGCGAGGACAACGGCCTGGATGTGCTGGCGCAGATGCGTATCCAGGCGCCGTGGATGCGCGTGGTGATCGTCACCGCCCACTCGGCGGTCGATACGGCCGTGGATGCGATCCAGGCCGGCGCGGCCGATTACCTGGTCAAGCCCTGCAGCCCGGACCAACTGCGCCTGGCCACCGCCAAGCAACTGGAAGTGCGCCAGCTGTCGGCCCGCCTGGAAGCGCTGGAAGGCGCAGTGCGCCAGCCCAAGGATGGCCTCGACTCCCATAGCCCCTCGATGATGGTGGTGCTGGAGACGGCCCGCCAAGTGGCCGGCACCGATGCCAATATCCTGATCCTCGGCGAATCCGGCACAGGTAAAGGTGAATTGGCCCGGGCGATTCACGGCTGGAGCAAAAGGGCGAAAAAATCCTGCGTCACCATCAACTGCCCGTCCCTGACCGCCGAACTGATGGAAAGCGAGTTGTTCGGCCACAGCCGCGGGGCCTTTACCGGCGCCAGCGAAAGCACCCTCGGTCGGGTCAACCAGGCGGACGGCGGCACCTTGTTTCTTGACGAGATCGGCGATTTTCCCCTGACATTGCAACCCAAGTTGCTGCGTTTTATCCAGGATAAGGAATATGAACGTGTCGGCGACCCGGTCACCCGGCGCGCCGATGTACGCATCCTGGCGGCGACCAACCTGAACCTGGAAGACATGGTGCGCGACGGGCGTTTTCGCGAAGACTTACTGTATCGACTGAACGTCATCACCTTGCACCTGCCGCCCTTGCGCGAGCGCAGCGAGGATATCCTGACCCTCGCCGACCGCTTCCTGGCGCGCTTCGTCAAAGAATACGCGCGACCGGCACGCGGCTTCAGCGATGACGCCCGCGAAGCGCTGCTCAACTACCGCTGGCCCGGCAATATCCGCGAACTGCGCAACGTGGTGGAACGCGCCAGCATCATCTGCGCCCAGGAAAAGGTCGAAATCAGTCACCTGGGGATGGCCGAGCAACCGGCCAACAACTCACCGCGCATTGGTGCGGCGTTGAGCCTGGATGAGCTGGAAAAGGCCCATATTGGCGCCGTACTGGCCACCAGCGACACCCTGGACCAAGCGGCCAAGACCCTGGGCATCGACGCGTCGACGCTGTATCGCAAACGCAAGCAATACAACCTGTGAGCTGCACCTTATGAAGCTGGCGATGAAACTGCGCACGCGGCTGTTCCTGAGCATTTCTGCGCTGATCACCGTGGCCCTGCTCGGGTTGCTGCTGGGGCTGGTGAGTGTCATGCAAATGGCCAAGACCCAGGAATCCTTGATCCGCAGCAACTTCATTACCCTGGACCTGGGGCTCAAGCTGCGCCAGACCCTGGGCGACCAGTTGATCATGATGCTCAACGACACACCGGACCCGCTCGCGCTGGAGGCGTCCAAGCAACAGTATTTCAAGCTGTTGGACCAAGGCATCAGCCATGAAATGAGTGTCGCCAAGATCGGAGGTTTCACTCAGGCCAAGGCTAATTACCTGACGTTCCTGGAAGCATTTGAAGAAAACGAACACACGCCTGCGTCCCTGCGCAATAACGAAAAAATCACGGCCAGTTTCAACGTCTTGCGCAACGGGCTGATCAGCGAACACAAGGGCGCACTGGAAAACATCAATGACACCGAACGCCAGTCTCGCGAACGTGCCCTGTGGATCGCCGGCCTGCTCGGCCTGGTGGGCCTGGCGGTACTGATTATCGGCTTCATCACCGCCCATGGTATCGCCCGGCGTTTTGGCGGGCCGATCGAAGCCCTGGCCAAGGCGGCCGACAAAATCGGCCAAGGCAACTTTGATGTCACCCTGCCGATTTCCTCGGCAGCAGAAATGAATCAGTTGACCCGGCGCTTTGGCATCATGGCCGAAGCCTTGCGCCAGCATCAGGCGACCAATGTCGACGAACTGCTCGCCGGCCAGCAACGCTTGCAGGCAGTGCTCGACAGTATCGACGACGGCTTGCTGATGATCGACCGCCAAGGGCGCCTGGAACACTTCAACCCGGTCGCCCAGCGCCAGTTGGGCTGGAACGAGACCCGCCTGGGGCAGGGCCTGGGTGAAGCACTGCAACGCCCCGAGATGGATGAGCAACTGCATCTGGTACTGCGCGGCGGCAACCTGGAACGTGCACCGGACGATCTGGAAGTAGAGGTCGAAGGCGAATCGCGCCTGTTGACCTACAGCATGACGCCCGTCAGCCACCATCAGGGGCATATTCTCGGCGCCGTGATGGTGCTGCATGACGTGACCGAGCAACGCGCCTTCGAGCGGGTGCGTAGTGAGTTCGTGCTGCGTGCCTCCCATGAACTGCGTACGCCGGTCACTGGCATGCACATGGCATTCGGTCTGTTCCAGGAACGGGCGAAATTCCCCCCAGAGTCCCGCGAAGCCGACCTGTTGAACACGGTCAACGAAGAAATGCAGCGCTTGATGCAACTGATCAATGACCTGCTGAACTTTTCCCGCTACCAGAACGGCCTGCAAAAGCTCACCCTGGCGCCGTGCGACATCAACAACCTGCTTGAACATGCCCGCTCCCGTTTTGCCGAGCTGGCGAATGCGCAAAACATCGACCTGGTGATAGAAGCACAAGCGCAACTGCCCAGGCTGCATGCCGACCAGGCGCAATTGGAACGGGTCCTCGACAATCTACTCGGCAATGCCCTGCGCCATACCAGCGACGGCGGGCAGATTCGCCTACAGGCGCGGCGCCATGGCGAACGGCTGATCATCAGCGTCGAGGACAACGGCGAAGGCATCGCCTACGGCCAGCAGGGCAGGATTTTCGAGCCTTTTGTGCAGGTGGGCCGCAAGAAAGGCGGCGCCGGCCTGGGGCTGGCGCTGTGCAAGGAGATCGTACAGTTGCACGGTGGCCGCATGGGGGTCTATTCCCGGCCGGGGCAGGGCACGCAGTTCTATATGGCGTTGCCGTTATAGATGCAGCTGCAAGTAGCCTAGCGCTTGCGCTCGTTCAGTGCCTGCAATATGGCTGCGCTTTGCGCATCCGGCGTGCCATCGAACAGCGCCGGCCGGAAGCGCATCTGGAAGGCGGCAAGCACACGCCGCGTTGCCACATCCAGCTCGCCGGTCTGCGGCGTGGCATACCCCAAGCGTGTCAATGCTTCCTGGAACCAGGTGATGCTCGGTAGCTGAGCAGCGTACTGCGCCTGATACCGCGCGACCGCCTGGGCCTCGGGCCAGATCCCCAGGCCTTCATCCGCCAGGCGCTTCCACGGGAACAGTGGACCCGGATCAAGTTTGCGACCGGGGGCAATATCGCTATGACCGATAATGAACTTTGGGTTGATCCGGTTGCGCTGGCTGATGTCCTTGAGCAAGGCCACCAGGGAGCGGACCTGCGCTTCGGAGTACGGATACCAGACACGCCCGGTGGGTGTATCGCGGTAGCCCGGGTTGACGATCTCGATACCAATGGAGCTGGAGTTGAGCCAGGTACGCCCCATCCATTCACTTTCCCCGGCATGCCAGGCGCGCTTGCCTTCATCCACCAGCTTATAGATGGTCGCACTGGCGTCATCGCCAATCAGGTAGTGGCTGCTGACCTGGCCTTTGGTCAATAGCGCCAGCGACCCTTGAAGGTTGGTAGCGGTGTAGTGCAGGACGACAAACTGCACGCGATTGTCGAAGTTCGCCGACGGGTGGCTGGTATCCAGCCGCGGCCCACTCGCACAGCCGCCGAGCGTGAGCAACACAAGAGCAATAACTAGAAATTTCATGGCAACAGACAGTACGCTAAAGACAATAATGCAACAGTGTAACGTACCATTTGCCGGTCAGCGGCCAGCTTACAAAATGGAACAACTTTTCAGGCCGCCTGTACCTGGTTGCGTCCTGCCGCCTTGGCCCGGTACAAGGCTTCGTCGGCGCGCTTGAGTGCCAGGTCGCTGCGCTCGCCGGGCTGGAACTGCGCCATGCCGATGGACATGGTGATGGTCACCCGCTCCCCCTTGAAGTGAAACGGGCACGCTTCAATGGCCGTCCGCAGGTGCTCGCCAAGCTCCAGCGCATCGCCCAGCGCCGAATCCGGCATCAGCAGCACAAATTCCTCCCCCCCGAAGCGCGCGATGAAATCCGTCGGCCGCAGGTGCTTGCTCAACACATTGGCAATGATCTTCAGCACCTTGTCGCCCGCCAGATGGCCGTAGCTGTCATTGATGCGCTTGAAATGATCGAGGTCCAGCATCGCCAGTGACAAGCTGTTGCCCTGTTGGTGCCAGGTATTGACCTCATACTCCAGGCGCTCGCTCCAGGCCGCACGATTGGGCAAGCCGGTAAGCGGGTCGATCAGCGCTTTTTGGCGCTGGACCTCAAGGTGGTCACGATAACCCTGGGCCTCCTGCTCCATGCTCACGACCCGCTCGGCCAGCCCCTGCAACCGCGCAGCGACTTCATGTTCACGCTGGTCACGCTGCTTTTGATGCTCATCCATGGCGCCCAACAGCCCCTCAAGATGACTTTCCAGCACTTGCTTGAGGTCATCGAGATCGGATGCTTCCTGGACACTGCTTTGCAGGCCATCCATCTGTTCACGGATTTGCGTATCCATCTCGCGCGCGGCGCTGCGGCTGTCGGCGTGCCCGTCGCTGGCCGCCTGCAGATTGCTCTGGAAGGCCTCCAGCCGCTCGTTGAGACGCTTGAGATAGGCTTCAAACTCGTGCTGGCCGCTATCGGTGATGGCCAGCATCAATACCGCCAGGTCATCGAGGATCGGTAGCAATTCGTACCAGTTCAGCCCGTGGGCCAGGCGTTCGCGCATGGCTTCAGCCTGGGGCCGGTGATGCTCGGGCAGGTCGAGGTCGCTCAGCAGGCCGAGCAGGGTGCCTTCAATGTGCTTGGCAACTGAGCTGTAGGAAGGCTCTGGGGAATCAGGCAGGGCGTACAGCGCCTCGGGATCGACTTCAGCCGCCTCGTCATCCAGCACAGGCGGCAACGATAGGCTGCCGATTGCGGTCGGTTGCGGCACCTGCGGCAAAGCCTGAGGCACAACCTCCGCCACTGCGACCGCGCTTTCACGCAGCGGCGTAGCGCTCACCACGACCGGCTCGGGCAGTTCCGGGGGCTGGGCTGCAACCGTGGGCATTTCGACCGTCGATAAGCGGGGAGCAGCAACCTGGGGCAGTGCTACCACGCGATCATCCACATCCGCCCGGGGTGCAACGGGCACCGGCGCAGGTGCGGCCTCAGGCACCGCCGGCGGCGGGGCCTGGACTTGCGGTGCAAAGGCACGCAGGGCCTGGGCCAGCTCGGGCGTTTCCTCCGGCGCCTGCGGCACTGGCTGCGGCGCAGGAGCGGCTGCCAGCGCAGGACCCTCCCGGGCAGTCGGCGAAACGGCGGGCTCAACCGGCGCGACGTCAGCCTCCGCCTCCTTGGCACCAAACAGGCGCTGCAACAAACCTGGGCGCGGCTCGTCATTCGACTCAAGATTGCTCAGGGCCTGCCCTTGCAGGCCGCTCAACTCGCTGAGCAGCAGGGGAATTTCCCGCGCCTGGCCGACGCGGCTGTCCAACTGCTTGGCAAAGCTCTTGAGCGGGCGACTGACTTCCCGCGGCAAGGGCAGCGCCTGCAGTTGCGCCACCAGGGCGGTCAGCGCGGTGCTGATCTGATCAACCCGTGTCTCACGGCGTTGTTCGGAGTCCAGCACGGCCTTTTCCAGGCGTGGCAACAAGGCGGCGAGCGCGGCGTCCATGTCATCGGTGCGCACCACATCGCGCATCTCTTTCATGCACTGGTCCACAGCCCGGTCCGTGCCTTCGGCCGCCAGCGTGCTGCGCACCAGCCCACGGCGCAGCAAGTCGAGGCGCGCAGCCCAACGGCGTTCGAGCTTGTCTTGTTGCTCGATGCTTAACAGGTATTTTTCTTTCCAGCGCTGGGCGTCGTCGCTCATGCAAGGGGTCCGCGGGGGCCAGGGCTCAACGCGGGTAATGCATCCACCGTGAGCGAACCCGGCAGACGAATCTCTACCGCGACCGGCAGGTGATCGGAAATGGGTTGGGCCAGCACCTGCACACTTTCCAGCGTCAGGGTCGGGCTTAACAGAATGTGATCCAGGCAGCGTTGCGGACGCCAACTGGGGAACGTAGCCTCGACCTGCGGCGCCAGCAGCCCCAAGTCGCGCAACGGAGAGTTCTGCAGCAGGTCGCTGGCATGGGTGTTCATATCCCCCATCAGCACCTGGTGTTTGTAATCGCCGATCAGCTCACGGATGTAGGCCAATTGCAGGGTCCGGGTACGCGCGCCCAGCGCCAGGTGCATCATGACCACCACCAGCGCCTCCGGGCCCTCGCCAAACCGCACGAGAATCGCCCCGCGCCCTTTCGGGCCCGGCAGTGGATGGTCTTCGATCACCCAGGGCTTCAAGCGGCTGAGCACGCCATTGCTGTGCTGGCCCAAGCGCCCGAGGTTGCGATTGAGTTGTTGATACCAGTAGGGAAAGGCACCGAGCTGGGCCAGGTGTTCGACCTGGTTGACGTAGCCCGAACGCAGGCTGCCACCATCGGCCTCCTGCAGGGCCACCAGGTCGAAGTCACCCAGCAGGTCGCCAATCTTCTGCAGATTGTCGGCCCGACCATTGTGGGGCAGCAGGTGCTGCCAGCCACGGGTCAGGTAATGCCGATATTTCTCGGTGCTGATGCCAACCTGGATATTGAAGCTCAACAAGCGCAGCCGGCTGTCCGCCGGCAGGCCGGTGGACGCGAGGTGGTGTTCATTGACCTGTGGATCGTGCCGGCCAACCACCCGTTCAGTACCCCAGCGACGCATGGCGAGCCCCTTACTTGGCTGCGCGCTCTTTGGCGATCAACTGGTCAGCAACGTTGAGGGTCGCTTCAGGACCGCCGGTGGAGCCGAGGTCAAAGCGGTACTTGCCGTTGACGATCAGGGTTGGCACGCCTTGCACGCCGTACTTCTGCGCAAGGTCCTTAGCCTGTTTGACCTGGCCCTTGATGGCAAAGGAGTTGAAGGTGGTGAGGAACTTGTCCTTGTCCACGCCCTGGGTGGCGAGGAAGTCAGCCATTTCTTCAGGCTTGGTCAGGCGCTTGCCTTGTTTTTGGATCGCATCGAACACCGCGCCGTGAACCTTATGCTCCACACCCATGGCTTCCAAGGTCAGGAACATCTGGCCGTGGGCATCCCAAGGGCCGCCGAACATGGCCGGGATGCGCTTGAAGTTCACGTCCGATGGCAGCTTCTCGGCCCAAGGGTTGATGGTGGGTTCAAAAGAGTAGCAATGCGGGCAGCCATACCAGAACAGCTCTACGACTTCGATCTTGCCCGGCACGGAAACCGGCACTGGATTGGTCAATTCAACATAGGTTTTACCCGCTTCAAGCGGCACATCGGCAGCTTGGGCGGTCATGCCGAACAGGCTGGCAGTGACGAGAGCGGCGCTGAGGATCAATTTACGCATGCTTTACTCCTGGACAAATAAAGTCGCCTCGCGCGACCTTTTTTATGACAGGCCGGCACGGGCATGAGTTCGTTAGTGTAACGGTAGCAGCCACAAAAAAGGGCAGCCGCAGCTACCCTTTTTATGCTTGCATCAACGGATTAATCGAGCGTTAACGTTACACGGCATGTCGGCCCTTGCAACGCAGGTTTATCCAGGCCTTACTTGTGCAAGCCTTGGATGTAGCTGGCTACCGCTGCAATGTCTTCGTCACTCATCTTACGCGCGATGGTACGCATGGTCATGGCATCGCCATCGTTGGCCCGACCGGCGTCTTCCTTGCGGAAATCAGTCAATTGCTTGGCGATGTACTGGGCGTGCTGGCCACCCAGGTGCGGGAAGCCTGCTGCGGCGTTACCCGAACCGTCCGGGGAGTGGCAACCGGTACAAGCCGGCAGGCCTTTGTCCAGGTTGCCGCCACGGAACAATTGTTCACCACGGGCGACCAGTTTCGGATCTGCCGCGCCCACACTGCCGGCCTGGCTGGCGTAGTACGCCGCGATATCCGCCAGGTCCTGATCGCTGAGGTTGGTCAGCAAGCCGGTCATTTCCAGGACCGTGCGCTTGCCGTCCTTGATGTCGTGCATCTGCTTGGTCAGGTATTTCTCACCCTGGCCCGCCAGTTTTGGAAAGTTGGGTGCCGGGCTGTTGCCATCCGGTCCATGGCAGGCACCACATACGGCGGCCTTTGTCTGGCCAGCAGTAGCGTCACCTGCAGCATGGGCAACACCAGTGATGCCCAAGGTCAACAGCAGACTCACGATCAATTTGTTCATCAGCTAATCCAATTACGGCTAAAGGTTATAGAGTTATGGACCGGGTCTACTCGCTCATCAAAAGGATGATGGCCTGGTAATCCTCGGCACGGCATTCCATGCACAAACCACGCGGCGGCATCGCCTTGAAACCCTGGGTCACACGCTGCACCAGCGTATCCATGCCTTGCGCCAGTCTCGGCGCCCAGGCTGCCTGGTCACCCCGCTTGGGGGCCATTGGCAACTGCCCGGCATGACAAGCCGCACAAACGCGGTTGTACACAGCTTCCGGATCCTGTGTAGCCTGCGCACTGTAAAGTGGTAACAGGACACCGACAGCTAGCAGCCACTGGGTCATACGTCGACCTTTTCAGGGTTTGGAAGCGTTTTGCGTTCTAATGCGCAATAAAGGTCTATCGCTCCCGTGAACTTCATCCTTCGCTGGGACAAAGCACACACAAAATCTGCGGCATTATATACTGGCGCCACTGAAACGGGAACGACACTACTTGCCGCACCCATTCCCGGCACCGCCCACATCGGAAATCCCATGCAACTCAAGAACCCCATCCTCGGTCTGTGCCAACAGTCCACGTTCATGCTCAGCGCCGCCAAAGTCGACCAATGCCCCGACGACGAAGGCTTTGAAGTGGCCTTCGCCGGGCGCTCCAACGCCGGCAAGTCCAGCGCGCTCAACACCCTGACCCATGCCAGCCTGGCTCGCACCTCGAAAACCCCGGGCCGCACACAGTTGCTCAACTTCTTCAAGCTAGACGATGATCGGCGTCTGGTCGACCTGCCGGGCTACGGTTACGCAAAAGTCCCTATCCCATTGAAGTTGCACTGGCAGCGTCACCTGGAAGCCTACCTGGGTGGCCGCGAAAGCCTGAAAGGGCTGATCCTGATGATGGATATCCGTCATCCCATGACCGACTTCGACCTGTTGATGCTCGATTGGGCAGTCGCCAGCGGCATGCCGATGCACATTTTGCTGACCAAGGCCGACAAGCTGACCTACGGCGCCGCCAAGGGCACCTTGCTCAAAGTGCAGGCGCAAATCCGTAAAGGTTGGGGTGATGCAATCACCATCCAGCTGTTCTCGGCGCCCAAGCGCATGGGCCTGGAAGATGCCTATACCGTGCTGGCCGGCTGGATGGAGCTGGCGGACAAGGGCGCAGAACTGGCCGAGTAACTTTTCTGCGGGCAAAAAAAACCCCGGACTTCGTATGGGGAGGGGAAGTTCGGGGTCCAAGTTCCGGACCGCTAGGGCGGGGTCCAGATATCTGCCAACACTTAACACAACATAGGAGCATTGAAGGGCTTCACCACCCATTCAGTAACTCTGAGTGACTTTTCATGGGTTAAGTTCCGGCACAGCGCAAAACTATTGGAAATAACCCTCGGAGCTTTCCGATCTAACAGGCACAGCTGCGACGTCATGCCGCAGCCGTGCCAGCCGATCAGTGCGCCTCGTCCCAGTTATCCCCCACCCCGACTTCCACCAGCAGCGGCACATCCAGTTGCGCGGCACTGCTCATGTGCTCGCGAATCTTCTCGCTGACCTCGGCCACCAGGTCTTCGCGGACCTCCAGTACCAATTCATCGTGCACCTGCAGGATGACCTTAGCGTCGAGCCCCGACTCCGTCAGCCAGTTGTCGACCTTGACCATGGCCTTCTTGATGATATCGGCGGCAGTGCCCTGCATCGGCGCGTTGATCGCGGTGCGTTCGGCGCCCGCGCGCTCCTGCGGCTTGTTGGAGTGGATATCCGGCAAGTACAGGCGACGTCCGAACAGGGTTTCCACATAGCCTTGGTCGGATGCCTGGGCGCGGGTGCGTTCCATGTACTCGCGCACCCCCGGGTAGCGGGCGAAGTACACATCGATGTAGGCCTTGGCCGTCTTGGTATCGACGCCAATGTCCTTGCCCAGCTTCTGCGCACCCATGCCGTAGATCAGGCCGAAGTTGATCGCCTTGGCGCTGCGGCGCTGGTCGGACGTGACCTCGCCCAACTCGACCTTGAACACCTCGGCCGCCGTGGCCGTGTGCACATCCAGGTTATCGCGGAAGGCGTTGAGCAAGCCCTCGTCCTTGGACAGGTGCGCCATGATCCGCAGTTCGATCTGCGAATAGTCCGCCGCCAGCAGTTTGTAGCCCTTGGGCGCAACGAATGCCTGGCGGATCCGCCGGCCTTCGGCGGTGCGCACCGGGATGTTCTGCAGGTTCGGATCACTGGACGACAAGCGCCCGGTGGCGGCCACGGCCTGGTGATAAGAGGTGTGGATACGCCCGGTGCGCGGGTTGATCTGCTCGGGCAAACGGTCGGTGTAGGTGCTTTTGAGTTTGCTCATGCTGCGGTACTGCATCAGCACCTTGGGCAATGGATAGTCATCTTCGGCCAGTTTGGCCAGCACTTCCTCGGCGGTAGAGGCCTGGCCCTTGCCAGTCTTCTTCAATACCGGCAGCCCGAGTTTTTCGTAGAGGATCGCCCCCAATTGCTTGGGTGAACCGAGGTTGAACTCTTCGCCGGCGATCTCATACGCCTGGCGCTCCAGTTCCACCATCTTGTTGCCCAGCTCGATGCTCTGCACGCCAAGCAACGCGGCATCCACCAGGGCTCCCTGGCGCTCGATCCGCGCCAGTACCGGCACCAATGGCATCTCGATATCTGTCAGCACGCTGGCCAGGCTCGGCAAGGCGCTGAGTTGCTCATACAGCGCCAGGTGCAGGCGCAGGGTCACATCGGCATCTTCGGCGGCGTAGGGGCCGGCCTGTTCCAAGGCAATCTGGTCGAAGGTCAGCTGCTTGGCGCCTTTACCAGCGATGTCCTGGAAACTGACGGTGTCATGCTCCAGGTACTTCTTCGCCAGGCTGTCCATGTCGTGGCGGGTCGCCGTGGAGTTCAGCACGTAGGATTCGAGCATGGTGTCGAAGGCGATGCCGCGCACGGTGATGCCGTGCGCCGGGTCGCCGCCGATGGCGCAATTGGCCAGGATGTTCATGTCGAATTTGGCGTGCTGGCCGACCTTGAGCTTGTTCGGGTCCTCCAGCAACGGCTTGAGCGCCAACAACACCGTATCGCGATCCAGTTGCTCAGGCACGCCGATGTAGGAATGGGTCAGCGGGATGTAGGCCGCTTCATTGGCCTGCACGGCAAACGAAACCCCCACCAGTTGCGCCTGCTGGGCATCGATACCGGTGGTTTCGGTATCGAAGGCAAACAATTTCGCGTCATTGAGTTTTTTCAGCCAGACGTCAAAACGGGCCTGGTCGAGGATGGTCTCGTACTGCGCCTGGACCGGGGCCACAGGCGCTTGGGCCTCAACTGCAACCTGGGCCGGCGCAACGTCAGCGGCGGCCTTGAGCTCGACCCGCTTGGCGTCGCGCTGAATCTCATCGATCCAGCTCTTGAACTCCAGCAGGGTGTACAGCTCAAGCAGCTTCTCGCGATCCGGCTCGATCAGGTGCAAATCGTCCAGGCCGACAGCCAATGGCACATCGACCTTGATCGTCGCCAACTGGTAGGACAGGAACGCCATCTCCTTGTGCTCTTCCAGCTTGGCCGGCAGGGTCTTGGCCCCACGGATCGGCAGGGTCGGGACAATATCGAGCTGCTCGTAGAGCTCTTTCAAACCGCCGTTCACACCGACCAGCAGTCCCGAAGCGGTCTTAGGACCGATACCAGGAACACCCGGGATGTTGTCGGAGGAATCGCCCATCAGTGCCAGATAGTCGATGATCTGCTCGGGAGCGACCCCAAATTTCTCCTTTACGCCGTCGATGTCCATGGCGCTACCGGTCATGGTGTTGACCAGGGTAATGTGCCCGTCGACCAGCTGTGCCATGTCCTTGTCACCTGTGGAGATCACCACCGGGCGGTCGGCAGCCGCGCTGCTGCGGGCCAGGGTGCCGATCACGTCGTCGGCTTCAACGCCTTCGACGCACAGCAGCGGGAAGCCCAGGGCAATTACGCTCTGGTGCAGCGGCTCGATCTGCACGCGCATGTCATCGGGCATGCTCGGGCGGTTGGCCTTGTATTCGGCGTACATGTCATCGCGAAATGTCCCACCCTTGGCATCGAACACCACCGCGAACGGGCTGTCCGGGTACTGCTTGCGCAGGCTTTTGAGCATGTTCAACACGCCCTTGACCGCACCGGTCGGCAGGCCTTGGGAGGTGGTCAGCGGCGGCAGCGCGTGGAAGGCGCGGTACAGATATGAAGAACCGTCCACCAGGACGAGGGGGGCTTGGCTCATGAGCAGGATCAACCTTTTCGGCGGGTCAGGCGCTAGAATAGCCGGACCAATGACAACAAAGGGACAAGGTTATCATGCGTACATTCAATCGCCTGCTGTTGACCAGCTTGATTGCACTCGCTCCGATGGCTGCCATGGCGGCAGACGATGCTCCTTCGGGCGACCCGCAAGTTACCATTCGCACGGAAGGCGACAAGACCATCCAGGAATACCGCCAAAACGGCTTTCTGTATGCCATCAAGGTAACGCCCAAAGGCGCGCCCCCGTATTTCCTGGTGCGCGCGGACGGAACCGATGCGAACTTCATCCGCTCGGACCAGCCGGATATGCTGATCCCGTCATGGAAGATCTTTGAATGGAAATGATTTCTTAATTTTAATCGGCGCTGCGGCCTGTGGCGCCCGTACTGGCAGTTTTAACCATGTCTGTGTTCACCCCCCTGGCTCGGCCCGAGCTGGAAACCTTTCTCGCCCCTTATGGGCTCGGCCGCCTGCTCGATTTCCAGGGGATTGCCGCTGGTAGCGAAAACACCAACTTCTTTATCAGCCTGGAACAGGGCGAATTCGTCCTGACCCTGGTTGAGCGCGGCCCTGTGCAGGAAATGCCGTTCTTCATCGAACTGCTCGATGTGCTCCACGACGCCGACCTGCCTGTGCCTTACGCCCTGCGCACCACCGATGGCGTGGCCCTACGCGAATTGGCGGGCAAGCCGGCGCTGCTGCAACCGCGCCTGGCGGGCAAGCATATCCAGGACGCCAACGCCCAGCATTGTGTACAAGTGGGCGAGTTGCTCGGCCACTTGCACCTGGCCACCCAAGGCGACAAGGTGCTGGAGCGCAAGACCGATCGCGGGCTGGACTGGATGCTCGACGAGGGCGCACAGCTGATTTCGCACCTCGACGCCCACCAACAGCAGTTGTTGCAACTGGCACTGGATGAAATCCGGCAGCACAAAGGGCAGATCCTCACGCTGCCACAGGCCAATATCCACGCCGACCTGTTCCGCGACAACGCCATGTTTGAAGGCACCCACCTGACCGGGTTGATCGACTTCTACAACGCGTGTTCCGGGCCGATGCTGTACGACGTAGCGATTGCCCTGAATGACTGGTGCTCGGACGCCGCCGGGGTGATCGACGGCCACCGCGCCCGCGCACTGCTGGGCGCCTACGCGGCACTGCGCCCGTTCAGCACCAAGGAAGCCGAGCTGTGGCCGACGATGTTGCGCGTGGCGTGTGTGCGGTTCTGGCTGTCACGGCTGATTGCGGCGCAGACGTTTGCGGGGCAGGACGTGTTGATCCACGATCCGGTAGAGCTTCAACAGCTGCTGGAGCAGCGCCAGCAGGTCACTCTGCAACTGCCGCTCGCCCTCTGACGCTGTGGGAGCGGGCTTGTGTGGGAGCGGGCTTGCCCGCGATGAGGGTGTGTCAGTCACCTTAATGAGCGCCTGATACACCGCTATCGCGGGCAAGCCCGCTCCCACACAAGCCCGCTCCTACAGGGGTTCTATGTCGCCTGTTACAGTGACTCCAGGCACCCTGCCAAATCATTGCCCAGCTTCTCCAGCAACTGCTCATACCCCTGGCCCGTGGCCGGGGTGTAGCCGCCCAGGGCATCCAGTTCCGCCAGTTTCACCGGCAGGCCGGCCACCAGGGTCTCGGCCAGGCGCGGGCGCAAGGGGGGTTCGCTGAACACACAGGTCTTGCCCACTTCCTGCAGGCGCGTGCGCATCGCGGCCACATGCTGGGCCCCCGGTTGCACCTCGGCAGCCACGCTGAACACACCGGTGTGCTTGAGGCCGTAAGCCTGTTCAAAGTAGTCGAAGGCTTCATGGAACACGAAGTAAGGCTTGCCGGCGATCCCCGCCAGGCGCGCCTTCAAACGCAGGTCCAAGGCATCCAGGCGCGCCTCGAAGGCTTGCAGGTTGCTCTGGTAGCGCGCCGCGTTGGCGGGGTCTGCGGCGCTCAAGTCCGCCGCCATTTTGCTGGCGATCACCCGCGCATTCAGCGGCGACAACCACAGGTGGGCATCCAGGCTGCCGGGGCGATGGTCGTGATCATGGTCGTCGGCTTCTTCGCCATGGGCGTGCTTATCTTCGGCGAAATACCGCAGTTTCAGGCCCGGCAGCTCCTGCACCGCCACCGTCGGCAAGCCGCGCCCCTTGAGGACCCGTGGCAGGAAGCCTTCCATGTCCGGGCCGATCCAATACAGCAGGTCCACCGATTGCACACGCCGTACGTCGGATGGGCGCAATGCGTAGTTATGCGGCGAGGCGCCCGGTGGCAACAGCACCTCTGGAATCGCCACGCCGTCCTGCACCGCAGCGGCAATCAGCTGTAACGGTTTGATGCTGGTGAGCACCCGAACCTCGGCCTGGGCAGCCCCGGCCATCAATAAACTGGTGACAAATACGACAAAAACGGCAAAAAGTCGGGACACGATGAGCACTCAAGTCAGCAGGAACGGGTAACATAATAACGTCTCTCACAAATATCTGTCGCCGCTCATGCCTAAAACACCGCTTGCCAGCCGCCCCCATGACCACTCTCACTGCGTGCACAACGCACTGTCAGAGGCCGACGCCCTGTGCGCACGCCAAGGCCTGCGCCTGACTGCCCTGCGCCGGCGGGTGCTGGAACTGGTGTGGCAGAGCCACAAGCCGCTGGGCGCCTACGACATTCTCGGCGTGCTCAGCGAGCAGGACGGCCGCCGCGCCGCGCCGCCCACGGTGTACCGTGCGCTGGACTTCCTGCTGGAAAACGGCCTGGTGCACCGCATCGCCTCACTCAACGCCTTTGTCGGCTGCAACCACCCGGAACATGCGCACCAGGGCCAGTTCCTGATCTGCCGCGAATGCCACGCCGCCATCGAGCTTGAACAAAAAAGCATCAGCGACGCGATTATCAAGAGTGCCAGCGATGTCGGCTTCCAGGTCGAAGGGCAGACCGTCGAAGTGGTCGGCATCTGCTCGGGCTGCCAGGGGGCTTGATGAGCACTGCGCTAATCCGCCTGGAACAGGTCGGCGTCACGTTCGCCGGCCAGAACGTGCTGGACAACATTGACCTGAGCGTCGAGCCGGGGCAGATCGTCACCCTGATCGGCCCCAACGGCGCGGGCAAGACCACCCTGGTGCGTGCCGTACTCGGCCTGCTCAAGCCCGACAGCGGCAGTGTCTGGCGCAAGCCCAGGCTGCGCATCGGCTACATGCCGCAAAAACTGCACGTCGATCCGACCTTGCCACTGTCGGTGCTGCGCTTCCTGCGCCTGGTGCCTGGCGTGGACCGCGCCCGCGCCCTGGCCGCGCTCAAGGAAGTCGGCGCCGAGCAGGTGATCGACAGCCCGGTACAAAGCATCTCCGGCGGCGAAATGCAGCGCGTGCTGCTGGCCCGCGCCCTGCTGCGCGAACCCGAGTTGCTGGTGCTCGATGAGCCGGTGCAAGGCGTCGACGTGGCCGGCCAGGCCGAGCTCTACAGCCTGATCACCCGCCTGCGCGACCGGCATGGCTGCGGCGTGCTGATGGTGTCCCACGACTTGCATCTGGTAATGAGCACCACCGACCAGGTGGTATGCCTCAATCGCCACGTCTGCTGTTCCGGCCACCCGGAGCAGGTCAGCGGCGACCCGGCCTTTGTCGAGCTGTTCGGCAAGAATGCCCAGAGCCTGGCGATCTACCACCACCATCACGACCACGCCCATGACCTACATGGCGCGGTAGTCGCCGATCCGGTCGCCCCTCATACCCACGTCCACGGAGATGGCTGCAAGCATGGCTGACTTTCTGCTCTACGCCCTGCTTGCAGGCTTGGCTTTGGCGCTGGTGGCGGGCCCGTTGGGTTCGTTCGTGGTCTGGCGGCGCATGGCCTACTTTGGCGATACCTTGTCCCACGCGGCCCTGCTCGGCGTGGCCCTGGGCTTTTTGCTGGACGTCAGCCCGACCATCGCGGTAACCGTCGGCTGCCTGCTGCTGGCGGTGCTGCTGGTGACCCTGCAACAGCGCCAGCCCCTGGCCTCGGACACCCTGCTGGGGATCCTTGCACCGAGCACCCTGTCCCTGGGCCTGGTGGTGCTGAGCTTTATGCATGAAGTGCGCATCGACCTGATGGCCTATCTGTTCGGCGACCTGCTGGCGATCAGCCCTACGGACCTGGCCTGGATTCTCGGCGGCAGCGCGGCGGTATTGATCCTGCTGGTGGCCCTGTGGCGCCCGCTGCTGGCCATTACCGTCCACGAACAACTGGCCACCGTCGAAGGCTTGCCCGTACCCGCACTGCGCATGACCCTGATGTTGCTGATCGCGGTGGTGATTGCTGTCGCAATGAAGATTGTCGGCGTATTGTTGATCACGTCGCTATTGATCATCCCCGCTGCCGCCGCCCAGCGTCATGCACGCTCGCCGGAACAGATGGCGATTGGCGCCAGTTTGCTGGGGATGCTCGCCGTGTGTGGTGGCCTGGCGCTGTCCTGGTTCAAGGACACCCCGGCCGGGCCGTCGATTGTGGTCACGGCCGCCGCACTGTTTCTGCTGAGTTTTGTCCTGCCCCGTCGAGGGGTGTAGACTTGCTCGCTTTTTGCGCAATTAGAGAGTCGCAGGAATGAAGCCGTTCACCTCCCGTTATCTGCTCCTTGCCGCATTTTCCCTGCTGCTGGGCGCCTGCCAAAGCACCCCGCCCGCTGCCCCCGAGGCGCCGGACGCGCGCGCTGCGGCCATTGCACAGCTGGAACAAAACCTGGCCAGCAGTGAGCTGGCCACCGCCGAAGACCAACTCGCTGCGTTGCAGGCCCAGTCGCCTGACGATGCAACGCTGGAGTCTTACCAGCGCCAACTGGCCGAAGCCTATCTGCAGCGTAGCCAGATCGTCCTGCAAAAAGGTGATGTCAACGCCGCCGCCACAGCCCTGAGCCGCGCCCGGGCCTTGATGCCCAAGGCTCCGGCGCTGACTGGCGGGGTCAACAGCGCCATCGCCCACGCCCGCAAGGCTGAGCTGGATAAAGCCGAGGCCGCCCTCAAAGCCGCCGAAGCCAAGCCACCGGCCAAGGTCATCGACCCCGCCGCCGAAAGCACCACGGTTGCGCTGAACCTCACGGATATCCAGCAATTGCGCCATCAACTGGATGCCATCGCCACCGATGTGGTGAATTACCAGTGTGATGTGAGCCTCCAGGTGCCGCGCACCGAGGATTACCCGTGGCTGAACACGCTGCTGAGCAAACGAGTGAAGCGGATAGATTCAGGGTATGACCTGAAGATTCACCGGCAGATCCTCAAGCATATTCCGGCGCAGGTTGTGCTGATTCCGCGTAAAGCCGACTGACGCCAATCGCGGGCAAGCCCGCTCCCACATTGGAATACATTTCAAATGTGGGAGCGGGCTTGCCCGCGATGGCGCCCTATCAAGCAACCAATGACTTAAGCCGGAACCGCCTTGGCCCTAGGCTCCCGTTCCCAGACCCGATGCAGGGCAATCGCCGCAATAAACGCCTTCAACGCCTTGGCATCCCCGCCCACAATCAAGCCCGCATCAGCCTCCAGCTTCAACACCGCCAACAACTGCTTCGCCTCACCGGCCAAGGCAATCGCCTTCAAATGCTTGTAGGCCTCCAACAGGTAATGCAACGCCACGCCATCGCTACTCAAGGCCTGGATCGACTTCGCCCCACCCGGCACAAACACCGCGTCGAACGCCACCGACGGCAAGCCTTCCATCGAGGCATCCACCGCCAGGTGCTTGCCATCGGCCGTGGTTACTGGCGCCGAGGTCGGCCCCAGCAGCTTGGCATGGGCGCCTTCCTTGGCCAGCGCCTTTTGCAACGCGGCGATGGCTGCCCCATCCACACCATTGGCCGCCAGGATCACCACCTTGCGCGTCTTGATATCCCCCGACAGCAGATTGGCCTGGCTCAAGGCCGGCGAGCGTTCTGGCGCGGTCTTGCGCACTGCCACGGTGCCTTTTTTCGGCGCCGGCAGGCCGAGGTTCTGCGCCACGCGCTTGGCCAGCCCCAGATCGATATTGGCCAGGATCTCATTGACCTGGCGCGCCCGGATAAACTCACGCTCGACCTTGCCCAGCTCAAAGCTGTAGGCCGCGATGATGTGCTCCTGCTCGTGCGGGCTCATGCTGTTGAAGAACAGGCGCGCCTGGGAAAAGTGATCGCCGAACGACTCGCTGCGCTGGCGGACCTTGTGCGCATCGACGCGCTCTGGATAGCTTTCAAAACCGCCATCCTGCGCTGCCGGCGGGGTTTCCTTGGGCCAGCCGCCATCAATCGAGTTGGGCTCATAGGACGCACGCCCCTTGTCGATGGTCGAGCGGTGCATCGCATCACGCTGGCCGTTATGGAACGGCACTACTGGCCGATTGATCGGCAACTCATGAAAGTTCGGGCCACCTAGACGGCTGATCTGCGTGTCGGTGTAGGAAAACAGGCGACCTTGCAGCAGCGGATCATTGGAAAAGTCGATACCCGGCACGATATGCCCTGGGCAGAAGGCTACTTGCTCGGTCTCGGCAAAGTAGTTGTCCGGGTTGCGATTGAGCACCATCTTGCCCAGCGGCATGATCGGCACCAGCTCTTCAGGGATCAGCTTGGTCGGGTCAAGGAGGTCGAAGTCGAACTTATGCTCGTTTTCTTCGGGAATGACCTGCACCCCCAACTCCCATTCGGGATAGTCACCACCCTCGATGGCCTCCCACAGGTCACGCCGGTGGAAGTCGGTATCCTTGCCTGCCAGTTTTTGCGCCTCATCCCACACCAGCGAACAGGTGCCCACCGTAGGGCGCCAATGAAACTTGACGAAGTTGGACACCCCTTTGGCATTGATCAAACGAAAGGTGTGCACACCAAACCCCTGCATGCTGCGCAGGCTTTTCGGGATCGCCCGATCGGACATGGCCCAGATCACCATATGCGCCGACTCCGGCACCAGCGACACAAAGTCCCAGAACGTATCGTGGGCCGAACCGCCCGTGGGCATTTCGTTATGGGGCTCGGGTTTTACCGCGTGCACGAAGTCCGGGAACTTGATGGCGTCCTGGATAAAAAACACCGGCATATTGTTGCCAACCAGGTCGAAGTTGCCCTCTTCGGTGTAGAACTTCACCGCAAAGCCGCGTACATCGCGCACGGTATCACCTGAGCCGCGTGGCCCTTGTACCGTGGAAAATCGCACGAATACCGGGGTTTTATGCCCGGGATCCCGTAGGAAGCCAGCCTTGGTCAGTGCTGAATGGTTCTCGTAGGACTGAAAGTAACCATGGGCCCCCACACCGCGGGCATGCACGATGCGCTCCGGGATACGCTCATGGTCAAAGTGCGTGATCTTTTCACGCATGATGAAATCTTCCAGCAGCGAAGGGCCGCGAGCGCCGACCTTCAAGCTGTTCTGGTTATCGGAGACTTTCACCCCCTGGTTGGTGCGCAGCGCCTGGCCAGTGGCGTCGGAACGGAATTTTTCCAGGCTGTGCAGCTTGGCATTGGTGTTGCCACGGTCCAGGGTGTCGGTGCCTGCAAGCGCGCTCTTGGGTGGCGCGACGGGTTTCTTGGTGCTCATCAGTCAAAACTCCTCGTTTGCGTAGTCCAGGGCGATCCCTGGCCCGTTTGAGCAAAACCCCGGGCACGGCACCCGGGAAGTCGAGTTGCTTATGTAGTGACTGATGGGGGTTTTTACCGTTCCTTTTTTATGACCTTTGATCGCGTTATTGCCAAATCGCTGGTTGAATACGAAATAAATGCTAAGAAACACTATACGGACAGGCTAAAATGCGCGCCCGGCTAACCGCTGATCCCTTTTCAATGCGCCCCACAAGGTTCGCTACGTGATCGAGTTTCATAACGTCCATAAAACCTACCGGGTCGCCGGCAAGGATATCCCCGCACTGCACCCCACCAGCCTGCGTGTCGAGAACGGCCAGGTGTTTGGCCTGATCGGCCACTCCGGTGCAGGAAAAAGTACCCTGCTGCGCCTGATCAATCGCCTGGAAGAGCCTTCGGGCGGCCAGATCAAGGTCGATGACGAAGACGTCACCGCCCTGGATGCCAACGGCCTGCGCCGTTTCCGGCAGCAGGTCGGGATGATCTTCCAGCACTTCAACCTGCTGGCCTCCAAGACCGTCGCCGACAACGTGGCGCTGCCACTGACCCTGGCGGGCGAACTGTCGCGCCGCGAGATCGATGCGCGTGTGGCCGAACTGCTGGACCGGGTCGGCCTGGCCGACCACGCCAAGAAGTACCCGGCGCAGTTGTCCGGCGGCCAGAAACAGCGCGTCGGCATCGCCCGCGCCCTGGCCACCAAGCCGAAAATCCTGCTGTGCGACGAAGCCACCAGTGCCCTCGACCCACAGACCACCGCCTCGGTCCTGCAATTGCTGGCCGAGATCAACCGCGAGCTGAAGCTGACCATCGTGTTGATCACCCATGAAATGGACGTGATCCGCCGTGTCTGCGACCAGGTCGCGGTGATGGATGCCGGGGTGATTGTCGAGCAGGGCCCGGTGGCCCAGGTGTTCCTGCACCCCACGCACCCGACCACCAAGCGTTTTGTGCAGGAAGCCGAGCAGGTTGATGAAGGCGAGCAGCGCGATGTATTCGCCCATGTACCAGGCCGCATCGTGCGCCTGACGTTCCAGGGCGAAGCGACCTACGCGCCCCTGCTGGGCACCGTCGCCCGCGAAACGGGTGTGGACTACAGCATCCTCGCCGGTCGCATCGACCACATCAAAGATACCCCTTACGGGCAACTGACCCTGGCCATCACCGGCGGTGACATGGAAGCGGCGTTCGCGCGCTTTACCGCCGCCGATGTGCACATGGAGGTCCTGCGTTAATGGACGTGCTACTGCATTATTTCGACAACGTCGACTGGGCCGATATCTGGGTGGCCACCAACGACACCCTGCTGATGCTCGGCACCTCGCTGTTTTTCACCGTGTTGGTGGGCCTGCCATTGGGCATCCTGCTGTTTCTGTTCAGCCCACGCCAGTTGCTGGAGCAAAAAGCCACCTATGCCGCCCTGGCCTTCGTGGTCAACGCCATCCGTTCTCTGCCGTTTATCATTCTGCTGATTGTGATGATCCCGACGACCGTGTTTCTCACGGGCACTTCGCTGGGCGTGGCCGGCGCGATTCCACCGCTGGTGGTCGGCGCTTCGACGTTCTTCGCACGGCTGGTGGAAACCGCCCTGCGCGAGGTCGATCGCGGCATTATCGAGGCGACCCAGGCCATGGGCGCGACCACGCGGCAGATCATCACCAAGGCGCTGCTGCCCGAGGCCAAACCCGGCATCATTGCGGCAATCACCGTGACCGCCATTGCCCTGGTGGGCTACACCGCCATGGCGGGTGTGGTGGGTGCTGGTGGCCTGGGTGACCTGGCGATCCGTTATGGGTACCAGCGCTTCCAGGATGACGTGATGATCGTCACCGTGGTGATGTTGATTGTGCTGGTGCAGATTCTGCAAACCATCGGCGATAAGCTGGTGACCCACTATTCTCGAAAATAACGGCCATGGCCGGCCACCGCCGGCAAATGCCCGAACAAGGAGCTTGTTGGATGAAAAAACTACTGGTTGCTTTCGCCGCGGTTGCCGCGTTTTCCGCCCATGCCGCCGAGACCCTGACGGTCGCCGCCACACCGGTGCCGCACGCTGAGATCCTTGAGTTCGTGAAGCCGGCCCTGGCCGCGCAAGGCGTGGACTTGAAGGTCAAGGTGTTCACCGACTACGTGCAGCCGAACGTACAAGTGGCCGAGAAGCGCCTGGACGCCAACTTCTTCCAGCACCAGCCGTACCTGGATGAGTTCAACAAGGCCAAGGGCACCCACCTGGTGAGCGTGGCCGGCGTGCACCTGGAGCCACTGGGCGCCTACTCCAGCAAGTACAAGACCCTGGCCGAGCTGCCGAACGGCGCCAACGTGGTGATCCCCAACGACGCCACCAACGGCGGCCGTGCGTTGCTGCTGCTGGCCAACAAGGGCCTGATCAGCTTGAAGAAACCGACCGATATCCTGTCGACCATCAAGGACATCACCGGCAACGAAAAAGGCCTGAAATTCCGCGAACTGGAAGCCGCCACCCTGCCGCGCGTGCTGACCCAGGTCGACCTGGCGCTGATCAACACCAACTACGCCCTGGAAGCCAAACTGGACCCGTCCAAGGATGCCCTGGCGATCGAAGGCAACGACTCGCCTTACGTCAACATCCTGGTAACCCGCGAGGACAACAAGGATTCGGATGCGGTGCAGAAGCTGGTCAAGGCCCTGCACACTCCAGAAGTGAAGAAGTTCATCAACGAGAAGTACAAAGGCGCGATCCTGCCGGCGTTCTGATCTGAAATACGCTCTCTGAAGCCGAGCAAAGCAAAGTGTGGGAGCTGGCTTTCCTGCGATAACGGTGGGTCAGCACCCAAGGGGCTGGCTGCCCTGCCGCTATCGCAGGAAAGCCTGCTCCCACACTTGATCGGTGTTGTCAGCTAGTTGCGCTGCAACAACCCCGGCAACTGCGCCACCAGCTTCTGGTTATTCAACGGCGCACGGATAAACCCACGCTGGGCACCATCCGGCCCGATCAACGCCAGATTGCCGCTGTGGTCGACGGTGTAGTTCGGCTTGCTGGTATCCGCCGGGATAAACGGAATGCTCACCGCATTCGAGACCTTCTGCACATCCTCCACATTCGCCCCGGTCAACCCTGCAAATTGCGGATCGAAGTAGCTCAGGTACTGCTTGAGCTGGGTCGGGGTATCGCGGTGCGGGTCAACGCTGACCAGGATCACCTGCAGCTTATCCACCACGTCCTTGGGCAACTCGCTCTTGATCTGCCGCAGCTGGGCGAGGGTGGTCGGGCAGATGTCCGGGCAGAAGGTGTAGCCAAAGAACAGCACGCTCCACTTGCCCTTCAACTCATTGACCAGCACCGGCTGGCCGTCCTGGTTGGTCATGGTCACAGGCGGCAGCTGGCGGCTTTGCGGCAGCAGGATAATCCCTGCGTCGACCAACGCCGTAGGGTCGCCCTGGCCTTTGCCAGACAGGACTTTGTTGACGGTCAGGCCCATGATCAACGCCACCAGGGCCACCAGGATAAAGACAGTTTTTTGAGTTCGAGTCATAGGTTCAACAATAAGTAGTGGTCTACGAGCAGGGCGATAAATAGCAAAAACAGGTACCAGATAGAGTACTTGAAGGTATTGATCGCCGCGTGCGGCCGACTGCCACGGTACAGCACCCAGGCCCATTGCAGAAAGCGTGCGCCCAAAACCAGCGCACAACCCAGGTACAACAGCCCGCTCATGTGGATCACATAGGGCATCAGGCTCACCGCCAGCAGCGCGAAGGTATAGAGCAGGATATGCACCTTGGTGTAGTGCTCGCCGTGGGTTACCGGCAGCATCGGGATATCGGCCTTGGCGTATTCCTCCTTGCGATGGATGGCCAGGGCCCAGAAGTGTGGTGGGGTCCAGGCAAAGATAATCAGCACCAGCAGCAACGGTTCGGCACTCACATGCCCGGTGACCGCCACCCAGCCGAGCAACGGTGGCGCCGCGCCGGCCAGGCCGCCGATCACGATGTTCTGCGGCGTCGCCCGCTTGAGAAAGCCGGTGTAGATCACCGCATAGCCCAGCAGCGAGGCCAGGGTCAGCCAGGCCGCCAAGGGGTTGGTAAACGCCAGCAACAGGCCCAGCCCGGCCACTGCCAGCGCCAGGGCAAATATCAGCGCGGCGGCCGGGGAAACCCGGCCTTCAGCCAGCGGCCGCTTGTGGGTGCGCGCCATCAGTGCGTCGATGCGCCGGTCCACCACATGGTTGACCGCCGCCGCGCCGCCGGCACACAGGGCAATCCCCAGGTTGCCGAAGATCAGCACCGGCCACGGCACCCCGGCGCGGGTGGCGAGAAACATGCCCACCAGCGAGGTGATCAGCATCAGCACTACCACCTTGGGCTTGGTCAGCTCCAGGTAGTCGCGCCAGATCGCCTGGCTGTGACGTGCGCCAATCAAGGTCGCCATGGCATCTCTCCTTTAAGAGTAATCAGGCCCGAGACGTGTTTGCGCGGGCTGAAGCGCCAACCGAACGGCACCTGATGACGGACCCGCACCAGGCTGGTACGGGCGTGGTAATTGACCAGCACCAGGGTCAGCAACAAGGCTGCACCGCCGGCGTTATGGGCGACCGCCACCGGCAGCGGCAAATGAAAGTACACATTGCTCAAGCCCAGGCCGATCTGCACGGCCAGGGCGGCCAGCAGCAGGCCCGCCAGGCGGGTCATGCCCACCGCCTTGAGCTGCCAGGCCAGGCCCAGCAGCGCCACAGTCACCACCAGCGCGCCCAGGCGATGGGTCAGGTGAATCGCCGTGCGTGCATCACTGTCCAGTTGCCCGCCCAGGTAGTTGGGGCCGATATGCTGGGTCAGGTGGAAGCCATTGGCAAAGTCCGCCGCCGGCCACCACTCGCCATGGCAGGTCGGCAAGTCGATACAGGCCACCGCCGCATAGTTGGAACTGACCCAGCCACCCAGGGCAATCTGCCCGATCACCAGCACCAGGCCGGCCGTGGCCCAATACTGCAAGCGCCGGGGTACGATCAGCGCCGGCAAGACCCCGGACAGGCGCAGGGTCAGCAGAAACAACAGGCTCAAGGTGGCGAAGCCCCCCAGCAAATGCCCGGTGACCACCTGCGGCCACAGCTTGAGGGTCACGGTCCACATGCCAAAGGCCGCCTGGGCGAAGACCACCGCCAGCAGGAACAACGGCAGCTTCAAGGGTTGCCCCGGATGCCGCCGATGGGTCCAGGCACGGGTGGCCAACAGCGCGATCAACAGCCCCAGGGTGCCCGCCGCATAACGATGGATCATCTCGTTCCAGCCCTTGTCGGCCTCCACCGGCGCGTCGGGAAAGTGCAGCTCGGCATGGGCCAGTTGGGCCTCGCTTTTCGGCACGCTGATAAAGCCATAGCAACCCGGCCAGTCCGGGCAACCGAGGCCGGCATGGGTCAGGCGCGTGTAGGCGCCCAAAAGCACCACAATCAGCGCCAGCAGGGTGGCAAACAGCGCGAGGCGAAATCCAGGTTTGGCCATGACGATGCCCTTATCCGATATTCGACAGTTTCAGCAGGTGGCGCAGGTCGTTGAGCAGGTCCTTGCCCTTGACCCGGGCGTCGTAGCGCAGCACCAGGTTGCCGTGGGGGTCGACGATCCACAGTTGCGCATCACCCGGTGCGGCAGCGTTCTGCTTGAAAGTCGGCAGGTCCAGGGGCAAACGCTGCAACTGCGGATACTCGGCCTGCAACTTGGCCTCATACTCGGCGCCGACCGGCTGCGCACTGGCCAGGGCATGGCTGGCGCGGGACGCATCACGCCCCAGGCCGATCTGCAGTTGGCGCGCAAGGTAGACCAACTGCCGGCAATCGGCGGCGCAGGCCGCAGGCGCGGTGACCAGCAGTTGCCAGCGCTGCTCGTCGGCCTGCACGCCGATATCGGCGCGGGTCTGGCCATTACCGATCATCTCGCCATGATCGCTGCGGTTGTCCGGCACCCAGAACTGCAACTTGTACATCAGGGTCGCCAGCACCATCGGGCCGATCACCATCAGCAGGATCAGGATCAGTTGCCAGCGCCCCTTGCTGCGATTGGGCGCCGCCGGCGTGTCAGACATGTTGAGTGGATTCATGGCCGCTCCCATGGTGCTTCTCCCTTGCGTTGTGCCAGCCGAGGTAGAGGTAAAGGCCCAGCAGCGCCAGCGCCATGGCGAACCACTGCACGGCATACCCCAGGTGTTTTTCCGGCCCCATGGCCACTACCGGCCACTGGGTTTCATAGGTCGCGGGGCCCGCTTCGGCCCGCAGCTCAAAGGCAAACCCGCTACGCTCCAGCTCGGCCCACAACACCTGCGGGTGCAACGCCGTCAACAGGCGCGGCCATTGCGCGGCTGCCGGGTCGGCATGCAACTGGAACGTCTCGCCGGGGGCGACATACACCCAGGCGTTGATATTCAAAGGCTGGTCCGGGGTGGTGAAGGCTGGCGGCGTGCGCCGATCCGGCCACGGTAGCCAGCCGCGATTGAGCAGCAGCCACTGGCCGCTGGCCTGGTCATGAAAGGGTTGCAACAACTCGACGCCCGCCTTGCCGTCGCGCATGCGGTTATCCAGCAGCACGCTGTGCCCGGCGTCGAACTGCCCGCGCAACTGCACCCGGCGAAAGGCCGGATCCGCCACTGTCTCCAGTTGCACAACGCTGATGGGCTGCGCCGCCCGACGCTCGGCGTAGCTCTGGAGCAGCGCCTGTTTTTCCTGGCCACGGGACACTTGCCAAAAACCCAGGAACACCATCAGCGGCAGCAACACCAGCACCACCAACGTCGGCGCAATCCCGGGGCGAAAGCGTTTCATGGCGTTACCACGAAGGTCGATGCTGCGCTGGCTATACTGAATCTCATTGCCCGCCCCTCAAAATAAGAGCCCTGGAGCCTGACCATGCTCAAAGCCGCCATTGCCCTGATGCTGATCGCTACCGTTGTGAGCCTGTTCAGTGGCTTGTTCTTCCTGGTCAAGGACGAGGGCCACTCCAATCGCCTCGTCACCGCCTTGACCGTGCGTGTGGTGCTGGCCGTGATCACCCTGGCGCTGATCACCTGGGGGTTCTTCAGCGGCCAACTGGTGTCCCACGCCCCCTGGTAAGGCGCTACAGCACGTAGACGAAGAAAAACAACCCGATCCACACCACGTCGACAAAGTGCCAATACCAACTGGCCGCCTCGAAACCGAACTGATGCTCGGCATTGAAATGCCCCTTGAGGATGCGCATCAGCATCACGAACAAAATGATCGTGCCGATGGTCACGTGGGCGCCGTGAAAGCCCGTGAGCATGAAGAATGTCGCGCCATACACCCCGGAGCCCAGGGTCAGGCCCAGCTCTTTATAGGCGTGGATATATTCCTCGGCCTGGAACCCCAGGAACGCAACCCCCAGCAACACGGTGAGCGCCAGCCAGATCTTCAGCGCGCCGCGATGGCCCTTGCGCAGGGCGTGGTGGGCGATGGTGATGGTCACGCTGGAGCTCACCAGCAAGATGGTGTTGACCAGCGGCAGGCCCCACGGGCTGATGGTGCCTTCCGGCGCCGGGAACAGCTTGGGGTCCGGGTTGTTGAGCAACGGCCAGGCGAACTCGAAATTGGGCCACAGCATATGGGCAATGCCCTTGGACCCTTCGCCGGCCAGCCATGGCGCCGACATGTGCCGCACATAGAACAGCGCGCCAAAGAACGCGATAAAAAACATCACCTCGGAAAAGATGAACCAGGTCATGCCCCAGCGGAACGAGCGGTCCATCTGCGCGCTGTACAACCCGGCGCGGCTTTCCTTGATTACCGCGCCAAACCAGCCAAACATCATGTAGGCCAGCAGCAGGCTGCCGACGAAAAAGATCAGCGGGCCGTGGGATTCCGGGCGGGCCGCCTTGAGGTCGTTGAACCATACACCCAGGCCATACACGGTGATCAACAGCCCAAACGTGGCAATTATTGGCCACTTGCTTTGCGCTGGTACGTAGTACGTATCATGAGTCGACATGTATCCGTTCTCCTAATCGAGCCCGCAGGCACGCCTAGCCGCCGGTATGGACAGCCACGGGCGGTTGGCGCGCAGTGATATCGAACAGCGTGTACGCCAGGGTCAAATGCTTCACATCCTTGGGCATGTCGCGATCGACAATGAAGCGCACCGGCATCTCGATGCGCTCTCCCGGTTGCAGCACTTGCTGGGTAAAGCAAAAACACTCGGTCTTGTGGAAGTACATCGCCGCTTCGGCCGGGGAAATACTCGGGATCGCCTGGGCCGTCATCGGCTTGTCGGTGGGGTTGAAGGCCACGAACACCATTTCGTTGACCGCGCCGGGGTTGACCACAATCTCGTCGGCCTTGGAGTGGAACTCCCAGACCATATCGATGGCATTGGTCGACAGGAACTGCACCCGTATCTGGCGCGACGGGTCGACCACCTGTGAGCCTTCGTACTGCCCGGCGGTCTTGCCATTGATGCCGAAGGCCTTGCACATCACGTCGTAGATCGGCACCAGGGCAAAGCCGAAGGCGAACATCGCCAGCACCAGGATCAACAGGCGCGTGACCAGGCGGTTGAGGGGCACGGAGTCAGCCATGGCGCCCACCTGCTCTTGGCTTTTCTGTGGGCTTGCCTGCGATGAGGGCTTCAAGTGCGCGGCGGATTTTGAGGCCGTCATCGCGGGCAAGCCCGCTCCCACAGGGCGGCGGCGGTGTTTTCATGACCGGGCTCATTTGACCTCCGGCGGCGTGGTGAAGGTGTGATACGGCGCTGGCGAAGGAATGCTCCACTCCAGCCCTTCGGCGCCATCCCACGGCTTGGCCGGCGCCGGCTTGCCGCCACGGATGCACTTGATCACGATAAACAGGAAGAAGATCTGCGTGGCGCCGAACATAAAGGCGCCAATCGACGACACCATGTTGAAGTCGGCGAACTGCAGGTTGTAGTCCGGCACCCGGCGCGGCATACCGGCCAGCCCCACAAAGTGCATGGGGAAGAACGCCATGTTCATGCCCACGAACGACAGCCAGAAATGCAGCTTGCCCAGGGTTTCGTCGTACATATGGCCGGTCCATTTCGGCAGCCAGTAGTAGGCCGAGGCGAAGATCCCGAAGATTGCGCCGGGCACCAGTACGTAATGGAAATGCGCCACTACAAAGTAGGTGTCGTGGTACTGGAAGTCCGCCGGGGCGATGGCCAGCATCAGCCCGGAAAAGCCGCCGATGGTGAACAGGATCACAAAGGCCACGGCAAACAGCATCGGCGTCTCAAAGGTCAGCGAGCCTTGCCACATGGTGCTGACCCAGTTGAACACCTTGACCCCGGTGGGCACCGCGATCAGCAGGGTGGCGTACATGAAGAACAACTCGCCCACCAACGGAATACCCACCACGAACATATGGTGCGCCCACACGATAAACGACAGGAACGCGATGCTCGCCGTGGCGTAGACCATCGAGGTGTAGCCAAACAGCGGCTTGCGCGAAAAGGTCGGGATGATCGAGCTGACGGCGCCGAAGGCCGGCAGGATCATGATGTACACCTCGGGGTGGCCGAAGAACCAGAACACATGCTGGAACAACACCGGGTCACCGCCGCCAGCAGCACTGAAGAAGCTGGTGCCAAAGTGGATATCCATCAGCATCATGGTCACGCAACCGGCCAGCACCGGCATCACCGCAATCAGCAGGAAGGCGGTGATCAGCCAGGTCCAGACAAACAGCGGCATCTTCATCAGGGTCATGCCCGGGGCACGCAGGTTGAGGATGGTGGCGACCACGTTGATCGCGCCCATGATCGAGCTGATACCCATCAGGTGGATGGCGAAGATAAAGAACGTCACGCTTTCCGGGGCGTAGGTGGTGGAGAGCGGGGCATAGAAGGTCCAGCCAAAGTTCGGCCCGCCGCCCGGGCTGAACAGGGTCGAGACCAGCAGCAGGAACGCCGCCGGCAGCAGCCAGAAGCTGAAGTTGTTCATGCGCGGCAGGGCCATGTCCGGCGCACCGATCATCAGCGGGATCATCCAGTTGGCCAGGCCGACAAACGCCGGCATCACCGCGCCAAACACCATGATCAGGCCATGCATGGTGGTCATCTGGTTGAAGAACGCCGGCTCGACGATCTGCAGGCCCGGCTGGAACAGCTCGGCGCGGATCACCATGGCGAACGAGCCGCCGAGCAGGAACATGGCGAAACTGAACCACAGGTACATGGTCCCGATATCTTTGTGGTTGGTGGTCAGCACCCAGCGCATCAGGCCCTTGGCGGGGCCGTGGGCGTGGTCAGCGGCATGACCGTGGTCATCGATCACAGTGCTCATGGCCGTTCTCCTGCAAGCGGATGGGTAGGGCGATTCAGGGCATACGCAATGAAGAGGCTCATTGGCTTTGCGCCTGTTTGATGGCCAGCACGTCTTTAGGCGTGACCATGTCGCCTTTGTTGTTGCCCCAGGCGTTACGCTCGTAAGTCACCACCGCTGCAATATCGACTTCCGACAGTTGCTTGCCGAAAGCCGCCATCGCCGTGCCGGGCTTGCCGTGGTAGACGATGTTCAGGTGGTCTGCCGCCGGCCCAGTGGCGATTTTCGAGCCTTTGAGCGCCGGGAACATCGGCGGCAGGCCCTGGCCTTCGGCCTGGTGACAGGCCACGCAGGTGGTGTGGTAGACCTTGTCGCCACGGGCTACCAGCTCTTCGAGCGTCCACTCTTTGGAGGTCAGCTCCTTGAGCTTGGCAGCCTCGACCTTGCGCTCGTCGAGCCAGGTTGCGTAGTCGGCCTTGGACTTGACCTCGACCACGATGGGCATGAACCCGTGGTCCTTGCCGCACAGCTCCGCACACTGGCCACGGTAGATCCCGGGCTTGTCGACCCGGGTCCAGGCCTCGTTGACGAAGCCGGGGATGGCATCGCGCTTGACCGCAAACGCCGGCACCCACCAGGAGTGGATCACGTCGGCGGCGGTCACCAAAAAGCGCACCTTGGCGCCCACCGGCAGCACCAGCGGCTGGTCGACTTCCAGCAGGTAGTGTTCGCCCTTGGTAGCCTGGTTATGAATCTGCTCGGCGGGGGTGGCCAGGTTGCTGAAGAACTCGACGTCCTGGCCCAGGTATTTGTAGTGCCACTTCCACTGATAGCCGGTGACCTGGATATCGATATCCGACTCACTGCTGTCGTAGATGTTGATCAGGGTCTTGGTCGCCGGAACAGCCATGGCGACGAGGATCAGCAAGGGCACTACGGTCCAGAGAATCTCCACCGTCGTACTTTCGTGGAACTTGGCCGCCACCTGGCCCGTGGAGCGGCGATGCATAATCATCGACCAGAACATGGCGCCAAACACGATGATGCCGATCACCACACAGATCCAGAAAATGGTCATGTGCAGGTCGAACACGGCGTGACTGACTTCAGTGGCCCCTGGTGCCATATTCACCGTCCAGGCGGCTTGCGCCTGGCTGAATACTGACCACAAGAGTAAGCCCATCCAAACATGTGGATGTCGCGTCATTGCGGGTTCCCCTTATCGTTCTTGTTATCCCGCCGGTTTGCACCTGCGGCCAAGGGGGCGGCTTCCAAACTGCTTACATCCGCCAAGCCTTGCCTGCCTAAATGCAGTTGGGCGTCATCAGCTAATTGCGTACAAACCCGAGTATAGACAGCGACTGCGACCCCGCAATGTATGAGGGCAAATCAGTAAAAAGAGACGAACGGCGCTGGATGACCCGCAGATTTAGGGCCTATCCGACGAACGATGGCTATTCGATATAACCACGGCGCATAACCATGAAATAATTATGACAAATGCATCTTAGGGGCTCGTATAAACGAGCTACCTTATGCAATCCCCTTTCCTACGCCCGTATTCCTGGAGCTTTCATGAACACCGCCGCATTGCGCGAGCAGATTTCCCGTGCCCATCAACACGAAGCGTCCACTGGCCAATTGGCCAAACAACTGGACGCACAGTTACCGCACCTGCACTCGGCCATTTCCCTGGCCGAGGGTGACCGTAATGCCGTAATGACGCGCTTCGTCACTGCCTACATCGATCAGGTCCCGGACCTGCTGGATGCCGCCAACGACGTGGCCCGGGAAGCCGGGATCGAAAGCCAGATCAAGCCCGTACTGAAAATCGCCGAGCATTTCTTTCTCCAGCCACCGGCCATCCTGGCCGCCCATGAAGGCCTCAACGGCCTGCTGGACGAGGCCTACCTGGCCCATCGGCTGGTGGAAGAAGTAAACGATTTGTATATCAAGCATTTCGGCCAGCCGTTGATTCCGGCGGATACCACCGTTGCCAACGTGATTGCTCACCAGTTGATCGGCGAAGCATTTGCCAATCAGTTGGACGAAGCCGTGCACCTGGCGGTGGATGAAATGCTCAATGAAGAAAGCTTCGCCCTGGAGTCCGTCGAGGCCTATCGCGACCAGCTCAAGAGCCCGGCAACGGAAGCCGCGTGGAAGCGCTGGCCGTGCCTGTCGCGCCAATTGGGCGTGGAGTTGGAGCTGGATCAGCCGGCCTGAGTTTTCCTGCCAGGCATAGAACAAATGTGTGCGGGAGCCGGGCTTGCCCGCGATAGCATCACCGCGGTGTAACTGATACACCACGGTGCCTGCATCGCGGGCAAGCCCGGCTCCCACACAAGCCCGCTTGTGTCTTGATCTGGGAATAAACTCTGAGGTGAGAGGGGTGGATGGCAAGCTGTAAGTCCGCAGTGCTAGAAGCACGAG
>NZ_LKBY01000110.1:0-60696 GCF_002699915.1 Pseudomonas sp. ICMP 8385
CTCGTCGAATTGATTGTTTTTTGATCATTTGGCGAGTTTAAAAGTTGCGCTAGGTGGTATGCCGGGGAAATACATGGCTACTTCAGACCATCCCTAGCTGAAACCACTGGCCCACCACCAGTGCCGAGAGTGTGAACAGTCATCCCAGAATGATTTACCTGGCTCATCCGACTACCTTTCTTGTTCTAGTTAATAAGAAAAATGGTTAATGCCAGATCAAATGTAATCCAAGAAACAACTTACCACTATGCAGTTTTCTCTTGTTCTTTATTCTTTTTCGCTTGCGACTTTATGATAAAGGCCACTTCAAGCCCTATGCGCAACAATCACGAGCGCATTCCGGGCGGCGGAGACGGCCAGAATGAACGGTCAGAGCAAGAACTTTAAGCGCTCAAAAATAAGCTGACCGTTGCGAATTAATCTCTAATTTTAGGGATGAATAAATAAGGGAAATTCACACCGAACTTACTCTTCGACCACAGCCGCCGTCCCTGGGCGGCTGAGCCTGTAGATCATTCAAAGTTCGGGGCTGTACCTGGCTTCGAGAATACGATATTGCGCAGAGCTGACAGTCTTACCACTTCTTCGGGACTGGATTGATTGTGCAATTCATCGAAGAGGCTGGACAGGTCGTTACCCGGACTAACCCAGAACAGTCCACGAGCAGGTTTATCCGAATCGATGCGATACGCATGAGTCGAACCACGTTGCCAACAAACATAATCGCCAGGCTTGGCAGTCATCCACTCACCATCTTTATACAGTGCATACTCACCCTCCAGAACAAATACGTGCTCATCCTGTATCGGATGAGTATGCGGCGGTATAAAGCTGCCAGGAGGATCGTAGGTCAACCAAGCAAAACTACTCTGCTCATCTCCGCCGAGAATCGGCCAATAAGAAGTACCCAGCACATTCCAAACTTTACGGCCAATCATAGACTTTATTTCGTCAACACCGAAAGGTAGTGGCACGTTTCGGTCTGAGCGTATTATTCCTGACTCCATATTCCACACCTCACTCAAGTAAAATCCATACACCATGACCTTTCCGGGCAATCAGAGCGCCTACTGATAACTGCTCTTCGACAAGCACTCCGATGCCGTTCTTAATCAAGAAAGACATTAGATAAATCCCCTCAGCTCTTGCTATGCAGATATTTGATTAAAATTGTACTTTTTTATTATGAAGCTACCAAAAATTGAATATGGTTTACCAAAATATGCTCTAGTTTCAAAAAAAAATTCGCTCAAAATGACAAGGCAGACGGTCTTCGACTGCACGACACGACCCACTGGAACCGAATGGAAGGTTTTTTGCCATGTTGCATCAAATCGATGAAAAATCCCTTAAAGTCAGGTTCCGTAGGGCTTTCGCACTTGCCGATGGATGCGAACCCGATCCTCGCTTCACGCTAGCCAATGAACGAACCTTCCTTGCCTGGATCCGTACGGCCATTGCGCTTCTGGCCAGCGGAATTGCACTGGATGCGCTCCCGCTAGATCTATTTGCCGGGCGCCTGCAAATGCTGCTGTCATATACACTCACTGGTATGGCGCTGCTAGTTAGCGTTAACGCAACCCTACGCTGGCTCAATGTGGAGCGCGCCCTACGTCGCCGCCAATCTCTTCCGTACCCAATCCTGGCACCAATACTGGGTTTATTCGGCCTGATAGTTTCAACCATACTGTTACTGCCTTGAGGCCACCTGCGTGTCGAGCTCTGCCACCCCTCCCCTACATGACGACCGGGGCCTACAGCCCGAACGCACTGCGCTGACCTGGGAACGCACCGTACTCTCTACTTTGGTACTTGGATGCATCGTATTTCGTCATCCCCTGGCCCGCGACATTCCCATGATGACGCTAATGCTTATGGCTCTGTGTATCGGCTCTATCTACTCATTATTAATCATCGACGGCTATCGCCAGTCAGCGCAGCACATACGTGGAGAAAGCTCAGCTCCACGGCTAGGCGAGGTGCTGATATTAGGGCTGGGCGTTGCAATGTTAAGTAGTGCAGCATTGTGGGGTATGTTGTAAAGGTCAACACTGGGGAGCTTCCCGCCAAGCTTGAACAACTGCCCCATGGCTTTGAGGCACAGGCTGAAACGATGGAGCAGTCGTCAATGAGTTTGAAACTACTGTCAGGCGTCAGCCCCTTTGAAGAAGCCCCTTCGCTATCAGGAGGTCAACATGTGACTGATTCCACCATCATTATTTTCGATATGGACGGTACTGTCCTCGACTCGGCTCCCGGAATCCTTGAGAATTTGACGTATGCCATCCGTCAAATGGGCCATGATTTTATTCCCGGCGCCGAGACGCAGAAGTTATTTGGCCCCCCCCAATGAACCAAATTGTCGCAGAACTTTTGGCGCCTTTCGCAGACGATCGAGTCGACGAGTACGTCCACCTGTACCGCTCCCACTACAGGGAGCAAGGGCTCTACAAAAGCTTTCCGTACACAGGCATCAGCAATGCGCTCAGTCATTTTTCGGACCGTCATTACTCGCTCTTTATTGCGACCTCGAAACGACAAGAGTTTGCTGAAAAAATGCTTACCTACAACGGATTGTTCAATGCTTTCCAGTCGATCTTCGGCACTTCGCCCGACGGTAACCTGGATGACAAGGCTGATCTGATGAAGACGCTGCTAGCATCCCTTGCGAAGCCCCCATCTAGCGTTTTCATGAGTGGAGACAAACGTGATGACTGCAGGCTGCGCAGCTAAATGCAATGATTCCGGTGGGTGCACTGTGGGGCTATGGGGCCGTCGATGAATTGAAAAACAGTGGGGCCCTGGCCGCCGATACACCCTGGGAATTACCCACCGTAGTTGACGGTCTGCTGCCCGCAGCTTGATAAGGAGCGACATGACCCCCACCGCCGCCAGCCCAGCAGTATCTAAAACGCCAGATTTTCCTGCCGCGGGCGGTCACGTTGAGCGCAAGCCCATCCGTGTCGCCCATCATGTAGTTTTCAGGCTTGCCGAACGGTCGTATCTCAGAGCGCCATAGCGAGCTCCTGAACAGAGTCAGGACCGGATGCTCGTCTCGCTATCCTAACTGCTCCAGCAAAAAACCGATTCAGTGCACATCCAAATCCAAAATCCTCATTCGGGACTTAAATCGGGACTTAAAGCACTGGATGGAGCTGGATTTCAGTGGTTCCTGCCGGAACGAAAAAAGGACCCGAAGGTCCTGATTTCAATCGCTTACAGAATTTAGTGGAACTCTGCAGCGCAATATTTGGAGCGGGAAACGAGACTCGAACTCGCGACCCCGACCTTGGCAAGGTCGTGCTCTACCAACTGAGCTATTCNTTGGTGATGCGCATTCTATAGAATCCTCAGCACCCGTCAACCCCTTGATTCAAAAAAGTTTTATTTCTTTTCCACGGTCGTGCGCAGATGGGGCCAGGCGGCGCGCAAGTATTGCAGCATGGACCACAGGGTCAGGCCGGCGGCGATCAGCAGCAAGGCGTAGCCCAGCAGCACCCAGAAAGTGAAGTTAGACGGGTTGGCCAGCAGGATGACCAGCGCCAGCATCTGCGCGGCGGTTTTCCATTTGCCCATGTTGGACACGGCCACATGGGCGCGTGCGCCGATTTCGGCCATCCATTCGCGCAGGGCCGAGACGACGATCTCGCGACCGATGATCACGGCGGCCGGCAGGGTCAGCCACAGGTTGCCGTGCTCTTGCACCAACAACACCAGTGCCACGGCGACCATCAGTTTGTCGGCCACAGGGTCGAGGAACGCGCCAAACGGCGTGCTCTGCTCCAGGCGTCGTGCCAGGTAACCATCCAGCCAGTCGGTTGCGGCCGCAAAAGCGAAGACCGAACTGGAGGCCATGTAGCTCCATTCATAGGGCAGGTAGAACAACAAAATGAAAATCGGAATGAGCAGGACGCGTAGAACGGTGATCAGATTAGGGATATTCATCGGCACAACTGGCTACGAGGTGAGAAGGCATTCTACTCGCTGTGTAGGTTTGCATAAATCAACTCAGCGAGCTTTTTACTGATTCCAGGGGCTTTGGCTATTTCTTCAATGCTGGCACGGGACAATTCCTGCAATCCGCCAAAATGTTTCAACAGTTCGCGCCGTCGCTTTGGCCCTACACCCGCCACCCCTTCCAGGGTGGAGGTACGCCGGGTTTTACCACGTCGGGCACGATGACCGGTAATGGCAAAACGATGGGCTTCGTCGCGAATCTGCTGAATCAGGTGCAATGCCGGTGAATCGCCCTTCAAGGTGAACTCATGGGCTGCATCATTCAAGTACAACGTTTCAAAACCGGCCTTGCGCGTCGCGCCCTTGGCCACGCCGAGCAGGATCAGGTCGGGCACCGCCAGTTCGTTGAGCACGTCACGGGCCATGGATAGCTGGCCCTTGCCGCCGTCCACCAGCAGGATATCCGGCAGCTTGCCCTCGCCGTCCTTGAGTTTGCTGAAGCGCCGGGTCAAGGCCTGGTGCATGGCGGCATAGTCGTCGCCCGGGGTGACGCCTTCAATGTTATAGCGTCGATAATCGGACTTGATCGGGCCTTCCGGGCCGAAGACCACGCAGGACGCCACGGTCGCCTCGCCGCTGGAGTGACTGATGTCGTAGCACTCCAGGCGTTGCGGCGGCTCGTCGAGCTTGAGCACATCGGCCAGCGCGTCAAAGCGCGCGGCCACATGCTGGCGGTTGGCCAGGCGCGCGCTCAGGGCCTGTTCGGCGTTGGTCACCGCCAGTTGTTGCCAACGCGCCCGCGTGCCGCGCACCCGGTGGCTGATGTCCAGCTCGCGGCCGCGCAGGGCGTGGATCGCATCAATCAAGGCGGGGAAGTCTTCGTGCACCACGTTGACGATCAACTCGCCCGGCAAGTCGCGCTCGGGGCTGCTGACGTAGTACTGGCCAAGGAACGCGGCCATGACCTCGGCCACCTCCTCCTCGATTCCGGTCTGGGGAAAGAAGTTCTTGCTGCCCAGCACCCGGCCGCCACGTACGCTGATCAGGTGCACGCAGGCCCCGCCCGGGTTGACGAAGGCCGCAATCACGTCGACGTCACCGGTGCCGCCTTCCATGCTTTGCTGGTCCTGCACCCGCCGCAGCAGGGACACCTGGTCACGCAGTTCGGCGGCCCGCTCGAAGTCCAGGACACTGGCCGCCTGCTCCATGGCGCCGGACAGTTCGTCGGCCAGGGCATTGCTGCGCCCTTCGAGGAACATCACCGAGTGCCGCACGTCTTCGGCATATTCCTGGGGCTCGACCAGCCCGACACAGGGTGCCTTGCAACGCTTGATCTGGTATTGCAGGCATGGGCGGGTACGGTTCTTGTAGAAGCTATCTTCGCACTGACGTACAAAAAAGGTCTTTTGCAGCAGGCTCAGGCTCTCGCGGATCGCTCCGGCGCTGGGGTAAGGGCCAAAATATTTGCCCTTGTGCTTCTTCGCCCCGCGATGGATGCTCAGGCGTGGGAAATCGCCGTCCGACAGAAACACGTACGGGTAGGACTTATCGTCACGCAGCAGAATATTGTAGGGCGGCCGCCATTCCTTGATCAGCGTCTGCTCAAGCAGCAGCGCCTCGGTTTCATTGGCGGTGATGGTGGTTTCGACCTGGGCGATACGCCCCACCAGCGCAGCGGTCTTCGGCGCCAGGCCGGTCTTGCGAAAGTAACTGGCCAGGCGCTTCTTGAGGTTCTTGGCCTTGCCGACGTACAGCAGGCGCGCTTCGCTGTCGAACATGCGATACACGCCAGGCCGGCCACTGCAGGTCGCTAGAAATGCACTGGGATCAAACGCGGCGGTTATTTCAGTGGCTTGCATTTCAGGCGCTGGCGTCCACCATGCCGTGGCGAACCGCCAGCAAGGTCAATTCAACATCACTGCTGATGGACAGCTTCTCGAAGATTCGATAACGGTAGGTGTTCACGGTTTTCGGCGACAGGCAGAGCTTGTCGGAAATCGACTGGACCTTCTGGCAGCCGACAATCATCAAGGCGATCTGAATCTCGCGCTCGGACAAGGCATCAAACGGCGAGTCGCTGACCGGCTGAAACGACTTGATCGCCAACTGCTGGGCAATCTGCGGGCTGATGTAGCGCTGGCCGGCGAATACCAGGCGGATGGCCTGGACCATTTCTGCGAGGCCCGCACCTTTGGTCAAATAACCTGCCGCGCCCGCTTGAAGAAGCCTGGTAGGAAAAGGGTCTTCCTCACAGACAGTGACCACGACCACCTTGATATCTGGATGACTGCGCAACAACTTGCAGGTAGCGCCAAGACCGCCAATCCCCGGCATCTTGACGTCCATCAACACCACATCGGGCTTCAATTCACGCGCCTTGATCAGGGATTCCTCTCCCGACTCAGCCTGGCCGACCACTTGCAGGCCATCGATGTCAGCCAGCATTCGTGTAATGCCTGTACGAACGAGATCATGGTCATCGACTACTAGCACCCTAATCAAGCAGACACCTCGCGAAATGGTCTTATAGGTTGCTGAACACCTTAGCAAAAAACCAAGGCACAGACCTAGCTGAACGCGTCATATATATAGAGTTTCAATACACTACGAACGCCTGCCGAACGGCAGGCGGGGTTGTTTCCTGGGTAAAAGGTCAGGATTCCTTGGGGATCGGCCGGGATTTTCCATTCACCACAGAGGAATGCTCTGCCAGGGTGCTGGTCAGCCTGCGGATTGCGTCCTGGTCCTCTTTAAACATCGCCCGGTAGTTGCCCAGCACCTTTTCTTCGATCTGGCTCAGGTTGTCCAACTGGATAGGCGTTGGGCTGCCCGTCAAGACGAACAGGATATCGACGCCCTTCTCAGCGACCCGGGACAAATAATCGGCCTTTGGCGCGCGGCCACCGTTTTCATATTTGCCTTGTGCGTTTGCTTCCACGCCTCCTATTTCACCAAAAACCTTTTGCGACAAGCCAAGTCGCTCTCTTTCTTGCCTTAAGCGCGAACCAATTCCACTCATTTGGATGTATTATCCCTTCTGGTACACCCCAAGAGGTGACGATGTCATCTCGTTTTACACAAACTTGAACGGTTTTGAACTATGCCCGGAATTCGTACCGCTGCACAAGCCAAAGCCTGGCTGGAACATCAAGGCAAATCGGTCCAGGCATTCGCCAGGGAACATGGCGTGGACCCGGCAACCACCTATCAAGTGCTCGCTGGGCGCAAAAAGGGGCGGCGTGGAGAAGCCCATAAGGTGGCGGTCCTTTTGGGCATGAAAGAGGGGATCATCCTTAACGAGACACAAAGCCCAAGTAATGATCAGGAGATTGGCTCCTAAGGAGCAGTATGCACCGATTCAAGTCGAGCGCGAGGTTTACCGAGACGACTGCGCTGACAAACAAACAGACTCCATCTGCCAGAAACAGCCCTCCTCACCGACAATACTCAGCCCCTGGCGCTGATACAGCCTTTTTGCCGGGTTGGTCTTGAATACCGTCAATCGCAAATAATCCCGGCTTTCGGCCCGGGCCTTGGCGATCATCCGTTCCAACACCCAACTGCCCGCGCCCTGACGGCGAAAAGCGTCAAGCAGGTGCAGTTCGCGAATGTACAACGCCTTATCATCCCGGCTCAGGCTGACGAACCCTACCGGCCTGTTATCCTGGCAAATCAACCAGTTTTCCCGCCCGGCCCAGGCGGTATCGAAGCCTTTGTCAGACCACGTCAGATGGTATTGCCGATAGTAATGGCCCATGGCCTGATGCGTCAGGCTGCGTGCAAAGGCCAGGTGCTGATCCGATGCAGCCTTGAGGGTGAATGCCATAGCAGTGGGCTCCATTGCGTCACAGGTCGCATCCAGGCAATCATTGTGAGTATCCTCCAGCATATCGGGACATCCGCCATAGTGCTAAGCCCCTCCTCACGATAGAAATTACTGATTGAATCCACCTACAGGCCTCAGTTAAGCTCCATCCCATCATTTGGAGAAACACCATGTTGCCACTCACCCTCATCCAGGCTCGCCCTACCGCCAACGCACAGCGTTCGGTCGTGGCTACCCGCGTGAACGGTTTGAGCGCACTGGTCAGCTTTTATTTTGGGTATTGGTTTAGCCACTGGCGCGCCTGATACCTGAAATCGGCGCCCACTACTCAAGGGGTCGCCTACCAGAGAAATCTAACCCCCGGTCGGCTCCCCGACCGGGGGTTTTGTTTTTTCAGCCCTGAACACTTTTTGCAACACACCGAACTTAAAGGAAACCACACCATGAACTTCACCACTTATTACCGTTACGACACCTGCACCGCCTGGCGATTTAGCAAGCTCCGTTCGGGACAGCCTGCCGCCTCCGATCGGTCACCTATTGGTGGCAAGCCAACACACACCGCCAATACGGCCAATTGTCGAACACCCCAGTAGGGCAGAGCGTGCGGGAACAGCCCGCCGCTTGCCCAGGAAGCAAAAACTATGAACTCGTCCATCGCCGCCCTGCCCGTTACCACCCTGTCCAGCGCCAATGAAGCGCTGACCCAGCGTTTGCCCAGCGCCCTTGAGCTCAAGCAGCAATTGCCCCTGAGCCCGTTCCTGAGCGAGCAAGTCAATGCTCATCGCCAGGCGATCCGCGCGATTCTCACGGGTGAAGACTCGCGCCTGCTGGTCATCGTCGGGCCCTGCTCGATCCATGACCCCGAATCCGCCATGGAATACGCACGCAATCTGAAGAAACTGGCCAATGACGTCAGCGACCAGATGCTGCTGGTGATCCGCGCCTACGTCGAAAAACCGCGCACCACCATCGGCTGGAAAGGCCTGGCCTACGACCCGCACCTGGATGGCAGCGACGACATGGCCGCCGGCCTCACCCTGTCACGGGAATTGATGCGTGAAATGCTGCGCCTGGGTTTGCCGGTCGCCACCGAGCTGCTGCAACCGATGGCCGCCGGCTACTTCGACGATATGCTCAGTTGGGTCGCCATTGGCGCGCGCACGACCGAGTCGCAGATCCACCGGGAAATGGCCAGCGGCCTGGGCATGCCCGTCGGCTTCAAGAACGGCACCGATGGCGGCGTGGCCATTGCCTGTGACGCCATGCGCTCGGCGGCCCACCCGCACCGCCACTTCGGCGTCGACAGCCAGGGGCATCCGGCGATCATCCAGACCCCGGGCAACGCCGATACCCACCTGGTATTGCGCGGCGGCCACCGTGGCCCGAACTACGACCGCCAGAGCGTGGCCCAGGTCAAGACCGACCTGGCCAAAAGCAAAGTGGCCACGCGGCTCATGGTCGATTGCAGCCACGCCAACAGCGGCAAGGACCCGATGCGCCAGCCGGCGGTGTTCAATGACGTGCTGGAGCAGCGCTTGCAGGGCGACACCTCGCTGATCGGCATGATGCTGGAGAGCCATCTGTTCGCAGGCTGCCAGCCGCTCAGCCCGTCGATGCGCTACGGCGTTTCGGTGACCGACGGCTGCCTGGGCTGGGACGGCACCGAGCAGTTGCTGCGTGAAGCGGCCACACGCCTGCGCGATCACGCCTGATGTAAATCAGTGGAACTTTGCCAGGAAATAACCGCCTGAATCCGGTAGGCTCACCTTTTTTAATTCAAGGAGTTATCCACCATGGCCAAAGCCACCGCCCGTCACATCCTGGTTGCCAGCGAAGACAAGTGCAACGAACTCAAAGCCCAGATCGAAGGCGGCGCTGATTTCGCAGAAATCGCCAAAGCCAACTCCAGCTGCCCATCGAGCCGTGATGGCGGCAACCTGGGTTCGTTCGGCCCTGGTCAGATGGTCAAGGAATTCGACACTGTCGTGTTCAGCGCCCCGGTCAACACCGTGCAAGGCCCGGTGAAAACCCAGTTCGGCTATCACCTGCTGGAAGTGACCAGCCGCCAGGACTGATCCACGTTTTTGCAAAACATAACGGCCCACCTTTTGGTGGGCCGTTGTGTTTGCGCCCCAGCAGGGAGACTGGCGACCCGTGCGCGGTTAGGGTACAAGTCCCCTTCCTTCTTCACCCGGCGCTCAAGGCTGATAATGCGACTGGACTTCCTCACGTTGGTTGGCTCTACCCTGGCCCTGCTGCTGGCGAGTGCTGTCTCGTTCGCCGCCCCGCAACATGCACTGACCGTCTACGGCGAACCCGCCAAATACCCTGCCGGTTTCAGCCATTTCGACTATGTAAACCCCGACGCGCCCAAGGGCGGCAGCCTCAAGCGCTCGGCCATTGAAGTCGGGCGCTTCGACCATGTGCTGCCGTATATCGACAAAGGCATCGGCGTCAGCCAAGTGGACGGCTGGGTGTACTCGCCCCTGGCCTACCGCTCGCTGGATGAGCCCTATACCGTCTACGGCCTGGTGGCGCAAAAGATGGAACGCGCCGAAGACGGCCTGTACCTGCGGTTTTTCCTCAACCCCAAGGCGCGGTTTGCCGACGGCACGCCCATCACCGCAGAAGATGTGCGCTACAGCTTCAACCTGCTGATGACCCAGGGCAGCCTGCGCTTTCGCACGCTGTTCGCCGACGTCAAGCACGTCGAGGTCGAAGGCCCGGGGCAAGTGCGTTTTGACTTCTCCAGCAATGAAAACCGCACCCTGCCCCTGGATGTCGCGACCCTGCCGGTGTTCCCCGAACATTGGTGGAAGAGCCGCGACTTTGCCAATGGCGGCGGCTATGAAGCGCCCCTGGGCAGCGGCCCGTACAAGGTCAGCAAGATCAATGCCGGCAGCACCATCACCTTCCAGCGCGACCCCGACTGGTGGGGCAAGGACTTGCCCGTCAGCCGCGGCCTGTACAACTTCGATCACCTGAGCCTGGAATACTTTGGCGATACCGAAGTTGCACGCCAGGTCCTGCGCGGCGGCGCCTACGACTTCAACCGCGAATTCTCCGCCACCGGCTATTCCATCGGCTACAACGGCCCGGCCCTGGACGATGGCCGCCTGCAACGCGCGCACCTGGCCAAGCAAGCCCCGCAGCCGGCCCAGGGCTATGTGTTCAATATGCAAAAACCGATGTTCCAGGACCGCCGCGTGCGCCAGGCCCTGGCCATGCTCTGGGATTTCGAGTGGGCCAACCGGCAGATGATGCGCAACCTGTATATCCGCCAGCAAAGCTACTTTTCCAACAGCCCGCTGGCCGCCACCCAACTGCCCGACGCCCGGGAGCTGGCGATTCTCGAACCCTTGCGCGGGCAGATCCCCGACGAAGTCTTTACCCAGGTGTTCAAGGCGCCGACCACCGACGGCAGCGGCATGATCCGCGACAAACAGTTGCAAGCCCTGGCCCTGCTGGAAGACGCCGGCTGGACCCCCAAGGGCGACAAGCTGGTGAACGCTGCCGGCGAGCCCCTGGAGTTCACCTTCCTCAATGTGCAGAACGGCCTCGAACGCCTGCTGCTGCCCTATAAACGCAACCTGGCGCAGATCGGCATCACCCTCAACATCCGGCGCATCGACTCATCCCAGTACGTCAACCGCCTGATGACCCGGGACTACGACATGATCGTCACCGGCTTCCCGGTCACCACCTCGCCGGGCATGGAGCTGTACAACTACTTCGGCTCCTCGTCGGCGTTCGACCCGGGCGCCAACAACTACATCGTCCTGCAAAACCCGGCGGTAGACACCCTGGTCACCGGCCTGGTGCGCGCCACCACCCAGGCGCAGATGCTCAGCTACGCCCACGCCCTGGACCGGGTGTTGCAATGGAATTATTACTGGATCCCCAATTACTACCCACACGGCGCCTCGGCCGCGTGGTGGAACCGCTTCGGTCGCCCGGCCATCGAGGCCAGCAACGACGAGGCGCTGGAGTCGTGGTGGGAAGTCAGCCCGACGCCCCTGACCAATGAACAGATGAAAGCCGAACTGAGCCAGCCGCGAGGTGCCCGCTGATGTTTGCCTATATCGTGCGGCGTCTGCTGCTGATCATCCCGACCCTGGTGATCATCCTGCTGGTGAACTTTGTGATCGTCCAGGCCGCGCCCGGCGGGCCGGTGGAGCAGGCCATCGCCCACTTGCAGGGCATTGGCGGCGGCAGCGTCGGCGGCTCGGCCGGCGACGGCGTCAGCAGTGGCTCGCGCGCCAGCCGTGGCCTCGACCCCAAGCTGATCAAGGACATCGAAAAACAATACGGCTTCGACAAATCCGCACCCGAACGCCTGTGGCTGATGCTCAAGAACTATGCCCGGCTGGATTTCGGCAACAGCTTCTTTCGCGGCGCCACGGTGACCGACCTGATCCTGGAAAAGATGCCGGTGACCCTTTCCCTCGGCCTCTGGGCCACCCTGATCACCTACCTGGTGTCGATCCCCCTGGGGATCCGCAAGGCGGTGCGCCACGGCAGCAGTTTCGATGTGTGGAGCAGCACCGCCATTGTCATTGGCTACGCGATGCCGGCTTTCCTGTTTGCGATGTTTTTGATCGTGGTCTTTGCCGGCGGCACTACCCTGAACTGGTTCCCGGTGCGCGGCCTGGTGTCGGAGAACTTCGAGCAACTGGGCACACTGGGCAAGATCGCCGATTATTTCTGGCACCTGGTGCTGCCGGTCAGCGCCCTGGTGATCGGCGGGGTCGCCACCTTGACCATCCTCACCAAAAACTCGTTCCTCAATGAAATCACCCGCCAATACGTAGTCACCGCCCGGGCCAAGGGCCTGAGCGAACGGCGCGTGCTCTACGGCCATGTGTTTCGCAACGCCATGCTGCTGGTGATCTCCGGGATCCCCCAGGCGTTTATCAGTGTGTTCTTTGCAGGCTCGCTGCTGATCGAGGTGATTTTCTCCCTCGACGGCCTGGGCCGCATGAGCTACGAAGCGGCGGTGTCGCGGGACTATCCGGTGGTCTTTGGCTCGCTGTTTATCTTCACCCTGTTCGGCCTCTTGATAAAACTGATCGGCGACCTCTGCTACACCCTGGTGGACCCGCGTATCGACTTCGCCGCGAGGAACGCCTGATGCTCAATCTGTCTCCCGTGGCCCGTCGCCGCTTCGAGCGCTTCAAGCAAAACCGCCGGGGCTGGTGGTCGCTGTGGCTGTTTATCGGCCTGTTTATCCTGACCCTGGGCGGCGAGTTGATCGCCAACGACAAGCCGCTGGTGCTCAGTTACCAGGACCAGTTGTATTTCCCGGTGTTCAAGCGCTACACCGAGCAGCAGTTCGGCGGGCAACTGCCGTTCCAGGCCGACTACCGCAGTGACTATGTGCAGCAACTGATCCACAAAGACGGCGGCTGGATGCTGTTCCCGCCGATCCCCTTCAGCGATGACACGCCCAACTACGAGCTGACCCGCCCTGCCCCCAGCCCGCCGTCCACAGTGAACTGGCTGGGCACCGACGACCAGTCCCGCGATGTGCTGGCGCGGGTGATCTTCGGCGCGCGGGTGTCGATCCTGTTCGCCCTCGGCCTGAGCGCAATCAGCGCCATCATCGGCATTGCCGCCGGCGCCTTGCAGGGCTATTACGGCGGCTGGGTCGACCTGCTCGGCCAGCGCATCCTTGAAGTGTGGTCGGGGCTGCCAGTGCTGTACCTGCTGATCATTCTCTCGGGGTTTGTCGAACCGAACTTCTGGTGGCTGCTGGGGATCATGGCGCTGTTTTCCTGGCTGGCCCTGGTGGACGTGGTGCGCGCCGAGTTCCTGCGTGGGCGCAACCTGGAATACGTGAAGGCCGCGCGCGCCCTGGGCCTGGGGGACGGCAAGATCATCCGCCGGCATATCCTGCCCAACGCCATGACCGCCACCCTGAGCTACCTGCCCTTTATCCTGACCGGGGCGATTTCCACCCTCAGCGCCTTGGACTTCCTCGGTTTTGGCATGCCGGCGGGCAGCGCCTCCCTCGGCGAATTGATCGCCCAGGGCAAGCAAAACCTGCAGGCGCCGTGGCTCGGGCTCACGGCCTTCTTCACCCTGGCGCTGATTCTGTCGCTGCTGGTATTTATCGGCGAGGCGTTGCGTGACGCCTTCGACCCACGATCATAAAGGGCGATGCATCCATGACTGACAACCTGATCGAGATCCGCGACCTGTGCGTCGCCTTCAGCGGCCAGACCGTGGTGCGCAACCTGTGCCTGGACGTGCGCCGTGGCGAATGCCTGGCGCTGGTGGGCGAATCGGGCTCGGGCAAGTCGGTGACCGCCCATTCGATCCTGCAACTGCTGCCCCAGGCCGGCACCGCTAGCACCGGTTCCGTGCGCTATCGCGGCCAGGAACTGCTCGGCGCCGACGCCGGCACCCTGCAAAAACTGCGGGGCAACCGCATCGCGATGATCTTCCAGGAGCCGATGACCTCCCTCAACCCCTTGCACAGCATCGAAAAGCAGATCGGCGAAACCCTGCTGCTGCACAAGGGCCTGGGCGGCAAGGCGGCGCAGGCACGCATCCTCGAACTGCTGGAGCTGGTGGGCATCCGCAACCCCCAGGAGCGCCTCAAGTCCTACCCCCATCAGTTGTCGGGTGGCCAGCGCCAACGGGTGATGATTGCCATGGCCCTGGCCTGCGAGCCGGAACTGCTGATCGCCGACGAGCCGACCACCGCGCTGGATGTGACGGTGCAGCGCAAGATCCTGCTGCTGCTCAAATCCTTGCAGCAACGCCTGGGCATGTCCTTGCTGCTGATCAGCCATGACCTCAACCTGGTGCGCAGCATTGCCCAGCGCGTGTGTGTGATGCAGGCCGGGGAAATTGTCGAGCAGGCCGACTGCCAGGCCCTGTTCAATGCGCCGCAACACCCCTACAGCCGCCTGCTGCTGGATGCCGAACCGGTCGGCACGGCACTGTGCCAGGATGTGCGCGAGACGGTGTTGCAGGTCAACGACCTGAGTGTGCGCTTCCCCATCGGTGGCGGGCTGTTGCGGCGCAAGCAGTACCTGCAAGCGGTGAACGGCATCAGCCTGGACCTGCAACGGGGCAAAACCCTGGGGATCGTCGGCGAGTCCGGCTCCGGCAAGTCCACCCTCGGCCAGGCGATCCTGCGCCTGCTCGACTCCAGCGGCAGCATCCGCTTCCAGGGCGAGGCCCTCGATGGCCTGAGCCAGAAGCAGATGCGGCCCTGGCGCAAACAGATGCAGGTGGTGTTCCAGGACCCCTACGGCAGCCTCAGCCCGCGCATGTCGGTGCAACAGATCATCAGCGAAGGCCTGGAAGTGCACGCGCCGTGCAGCCTGCAAGAGCGTGACGCGCAGGTGATCAAGGTGCTGCAGGATGTGGGCCTCGACCCGGCCAGCCGCCATCGCTACCCCCACGAGTTCTCCGGCGGCCAGCGCCAACGCATCGCCATCGCCCGCGCCCTGGTGCTGCGCCCGGCGCTGATGCTGCTGGACGAGCCCACCTCGGCCCTGGACCGCACCGTGCAAAAACAAGTGGTGGCGCTGCTGCGTGAACTCCAGGAAAAGTACGGCCTGACCTACCTGTTTATCAGCCATGACCTGGCCGTGGTGCGGGCCATGGCCCACGATATGATCGTGGTCAAGGACGGCAGGGTGGTTGAGCGCGGTCCGAGCCAGGCGGTGTTTGCCGCGCCGCAGCATCCCTACACCCAGGAGCTGCTGGCCGCCGCACAGGCTCCCCTGTCCTTCACTCAATAAATCTGGCGCCCCGAGCATGAACACGACCGAAAGCCTCAAGGACTACCCGCACGTTCGTGGCCTGGCGATCCAGTCCCTGTTCGAGATCATCGAGCAGTCCAGCGAAGGCACGGTGATTGTCGACCGCGACGCCAATATCGTGTGGATGAACGAACGCTACGCCAAGCGCTTCGGCCTGAAAAGCGCCGACCAGGCCATCGGCCAGCCGTGCGAACAGGTGATCTCCAACAGCCTGCTACGCCAGGTGGTACGCACCGACCAGCCGATCCTCCTGGATATCCAGGACACGCCCAAAGGCCCGCTGGTGGTGATGCGCCTGCCGATCCACGACGATTCCGGCAAGGTCATCGGCGCCATCGGCTTTGCCCTGTTCGATGAGTTGCGCAACCTCTCGCCGATGATCGAGCGCTACCTGAGCATGCAACAGGAGTTGGCCTCGACCCGCTCGCTGTTGCGCTCACGCCAGAGCAAATACAACTTCGCGCATTTTATCGGCACCAGCGCCGCCAGCCTGGAGGTCAAGCGCCGGGCGCGGCGCAGCGCCAGTGCCGAGTCGCCGGTGTTGCTGCTGGGCGAAACCGGCACCGGCAAGGAGCTCCTGGCCCAGGCCATCCATGGTGCCTCGCCACGCGCCAACAAAGCCTTTGTCAGCATCAACAGTGCCGCCATCCCCCATGACCTTTTGGAAGCCGAATTCTTCGGCACCGCGCCCGGCGCATTTACCGGTGCCGACCGCAAGGGCCGCGCCGGCAAGTTGCAGCTCGCCCAGGGCGGGACGTTGTTTCTCGATGAAATCGGCGACATGCCATTGCCGCTGCAAAGCAAACTGCTGCGGGTGCTGCAGGAGAAAGAATTTGAGCCGGTGGGCTCCAACGAGATGATCCACAGCGATGTGCGGGTGATCGCCGCAACGTCCACCGACCTGGAAGCCGCGATCAAGCGCGGCGAGTTTCGCGCCGACTTGTATTACCGCCTCAACGTCTTGCCGATCCAGGTCCCGCCCCTGCGCGAACGCCTGGATGATATTCCGGCGTTGAGCGAGGCCATCCTCGAAGAACTGCGCAGCCAGCATGAACTGGACCGTGAAGCCCTGGCGTTGCTGGCCGAGCATGCCTGGCCGGGGAATATCCGCGAGCTGCGTAATGTGCTGGAACGGGCGGCGCTGCTCAGCGATGACTTGGTGCTGGATGCGCGGGAGATCCGTGCAGCAATTGGCACCTTCAGCCCAGTGGAGCGCAGCGCCGTGGCGCCCATGGAGGTCGAAACCTTCAGCGTGGCGCGGGAGCGGTTCGACCGGCAGTTGATTGCTGCGGCGTTGCGCCAGTGCGAGGGCAATGTGGTGGAGGCAGCCAAGCGATTGGGGCTCGGTCGCTCGACGCTGTACAAGAAGATGGTGGCGCTGGGCATCGAGCAGTCTCAATAGAGAGACAAAACTCTCAATACCAAGACAATCCCCTGTGGGAGCGGGCTTGCCCGCGATAGCGGTGTGCCAGGCAACAAATCCATGCCAGGTAGACCGCCATCGCGGGCAAGCCCGCTCCCACATTTGATCTGCATTTGTCTTGATATAGAGACACGGCTTCAATATAAACTTTAAATATCTATATATATCAATAAGTTAAAGAGTTGGCACGCTTCCCGCTATAGCCCCTTCCTACAAGCTCTACCCACAACAATAACAATCCGATGGAGACACACCATGAGTGTGATCATTGCCCTGGCGGCGCTTGCGCTGCTGATGCTGGCTGCCTACCGTGGCTATAGCGTCATCCTGTTTGCCCCCATCGCCGCCCTTGGCGCCGTGTTGCTCACCGACCCTTCCGCTGTCGCCCCTGCCTTTACCGGGGTGTTCATGGAAAAAATGGTCGGCTTTATCAAACTCTACTTCCCAGTGTTCCTGCTCGGCGCGGTGTTCGGCAAGCTGATCGAGCTGTCGGGCTTTTCGCGCTCGATCGTCGCGGCCGCCATCCGTTTGCTCGGCACCCGCCAGGCAATGTTGGTGATCGTGCTGGTCTGCGCATTGCTGACCTATGGCGGTGTATCGCTGTTTGTGGTGGTGTTTGCGGTGTACCCGTTCGCCGCCGAAATGTTCCGCCAGAGCAATATCCCCAAGCGCCTGATCCCGGCGACCATTGCCCTGGGTGCGTTCTCGTTCACGATGGACGCCCTGCCCGGCACGCCGCAGATCCAGAACATCATCCCCAGCACCTTCTTCAACACCACCGCCTGGGCCGCGCCCTGGCTGGGCTTGATCGGCACCATTTTTGTGTTCTGCGTCGGCATGCTGTACCTGGCGCGCCAGCGCAACAAGGCCCAACGTGCCGGTGAAGGCTATGGCACCGACTTGCGCAACGAGCCGGAAACCGCCGCAGACCTGAGCCTGCCCAACCCGTGGATCGCCCTGTCGCCATTGATCCTGGTGGGGGTGATGAACCTGCTGTTCACCCACTGGATCCCGCAGTGGTACGGCAAGACCCACAGCCTTGCCCTGCCGGGCATGAGCGCGCCGGTGACCACGGAAATCGCCAAGCTCACCGCGATCTGGGCGGTGCAGGCCGCGTTACTGGTGGGGATCATCATGGTCTTGGTGTTTGGCTTTTCGGCGATCAAGAGCAAGCTGGCCGAAGGCAGTAAAAGCGCGGTCAGCGGCGCACTGCTGGCGGCGATGAACACCGCTTCGGAATACGGCTTCGGCGCGGTGATCGCCTCGCTGCCGGGCTTCCTGGTGCTAGCGGACTGGCTCAAGGGCATCCCCGACCCGCTGGTCAACGAGGCGATTACCGTGACCCTGCTGGCCGGTATCACCGGCTCTGCCTCCGGCGGCATGAGCATCGCCCTGGCGGCCATGTCCGAAAGCTTTATTTCCGCAGCCCATGCCGCCAATATCCCCCTGGAAGTGCTGCACCGGGTCGCGGCCATGGCCAGTGGCGGCATGGACACCCTGCCCCACAACGGCGCGGTCATCACGCTGCTGGCAGTCACCGGGCTGACCCACCGCGAAGCCTACAAGGATATTTTCGGCATCACGATCATCAAGACCCTCGCGGTGTTCGTGGTGATCGGTACTTTCTACGCCACCGGCATTGTGTGAGGTTTTCATGACGACATTGAACGGCAAGACCGCCCTGGTCACCGGCTCTACCAGTGGCATCGGCTTAGGGATTGCCCTGAGCCTGGCCAAGGCCGGCGCCAACCTGATCCTCAACGGCTTCGGCGATGCCAGCGCGGTGATCGCCCAGGTGCAGGCGTTTGGCGGCAAGGTCGGTCATCACCCGGCCGATGTCAGCGACCCGGCGCAGATCGCCGAGATGGTCGCCTACGCCGAGCGCGAGTTCGGCGGCATCGACATCCTGGTGAATAACGCGGGCATCCAGCATGTGGCCGCGGTGGAAGACTTCCCGGTAGAGCGCTGGGACTCGATCATCGCCATCAACCTGTCGTCGGTGTTCCACAGCACCCGCCTGAGCCTGCCGGGCATGAAGGCCAAAGGCTGGGGGCGGATCGTCAATATTGCCTCGGTGCACGGCCAGGTCGGCTCGGTGGGCAAGGCGGCGTATGTGGCGGCCAAGCACGGGGTGATCGGCCTGACCAAGGTCGTCGGCCTGGAAACCGCCACCAGCAACGTGACCTGCAACGCCATCTGCCCGGGTTGGGTGTTGACGCCGCTGGTGCAGAAGCAGATCGATGACCGCATCGCCACAGGCGTTGAGCCGCAGCAGGCCCAGCATGACCTGCTGGCTGAAAAGCAGCCGTCCCTGGAGTTCGTCACCCCACCGCAACTGGGCGAGCTGGTGCTGTTCCTGTGCAGCGAGGCCGGCAGCCAGGTGCGTGGCGCGGCGTGGAATATTGATGGTGGGTGGCTGGCCCAGTAACCCCCTATCGCCCCAACAAAGAAGATCCAAATGTGGGAGCTGGCTTGCCTGCGATAGCGGTGGGCCAGTTAACTCATGCATGACTGATCCACCGCTATCGCAGGCAAGCCAGCTCCCACAGTTTGGATGTGTGTTGTCTGGCGGATTTCATACAAGAACAAGAGAGTGCGCCATGTCCGATATCCTCTGGCAACCCAGCCCGGAACGCATCCACACCACCCGGATGGACCAGTTCCGGCGCTTTATCAATGATCGCCACGCCTTGCAGATCAACGATTACCCCACCCTGCACCAATGGAGCATCGACCAGCGCCCGGCCTTCTGGGCGGCGATTGTCGAGTTCTTCGACGTGCAGTTTCGTACGCCGCCCAGCACCGTGCTGGTGGAAGGCGCGCAGATGCCCAGCGCCCAGTGGTTTCCCGGCGCCACCCTGAACTTTGCCGAACACCTGCTGCGCCGCCGCGATGAGCACCCGGCGGTGGTCGCCATCAGCGAAGACGGCCAGCGCGAACAACTGACCTATGCCGAACTGGCCCGCCACGTCGCCGGCCTGCAGCGCAGCCTGCAAGCGGCGGGCGTGGGCCTGGGTGATCGGGTGGCGGCGTGCATGCCCAATACCTGGCAAACCCTGGTGGGCATGCTCGCCACCAGCAGCCTGGGGGCGATCTGGTCCTGCTCCTCGCCGGACTTCGGCACCCAGGGGGTGATCGACCGCTTCGGCCAGATCGAACCCAAGGTGCTGATCACCTGCGCCGGCTATCGCTACGCGGGCAAGCTGATCGACCAGAGCGCCAAGCTCAATGAAATCCTCGAGCGCCTGCCGTCCCTGCAACAGCTGATCATCGTGCCCTACGCCCGGCCCGAGGCGCATGTCGACGACTACCAGACCCCGGCCAACGTCACCCTGTGGGATGACTTCTATTGCCCCGACGGCGAACCGCAGTTTGTCGCCGTGCCCTTCGACCACCCGCTGTACATCCTCTACTCCAGTGGCACCACCGGCGTGCCCAAATGCATCATCCACGGCACCGGCGGCGTGCTGCTGACCCACCTCAAGGAACACGGCCTGCACGCCGACCTGTCGCGCGACGACTGCCTGTTCTACTACACCACCTGCGGCTGGATGATGTGGAACTGGCTGGTCTCGGTCTTGGCCATCGGCGCCACGGCGGTGCTGTATGACGGCTCGCCGTTTCATCCGGGCCCCGCGCGCCTGATTGACCTGATCGACCAGGAACGCATCAGCGTGTTCGGCACCAGCCCGAAATACCTCGCCACCCTGGAAAAGGCCGGCCTGCAACCACGCTGCAGCCATGACCTGGGCAGCCTCAAGGGCCTGATCTCGACCGGCTCGCCACTGTCGCCCCAGAGCTACGACTACGTGTACCGCGAGATCAAGCAGCAGCTGTGCCTGTCGTCGATGTCGGGGGGCACCGACATCGTCTCCTGCTTTGTTATCGGCAACCCGGTGTTGCCGGTACGCCGCGGCGAAATGCAATGCAAGAGCCTGGCGATGGCCATCGAAGTGTGGGACGACCAGGGCCGGCCGCTGGTCGGTGAAAAAGGCGAACTGGTGTGTACCCGGCACTTCCCGGCGATGCCCATCGGCCTGTGGCATGACCCGTTGGGGGAAAAGCTGCGCGCTTCGTATTTCAGCCAGTTCCCCGGCGTATGGGCCCAGGGCGACTATGCCGAGCAGCGCGCCAATGGCAGCCTGTTGATCCATGGTCGTTCGGATGCGGTGCTCAACCCCGGCGGCGTGCGCATCGGCACGGCGGAGATCTACCGCCAGGTGGAAAAGGTCCCGCAGGTCGCAGAAAGCCTGGCCATCGGCCAACGTTGGCAGGACGATGTGCGCGTGGTGCTGTTTGTACGCCTCAATGACGGCGAACACCTGGACGCCGCCCTTGAGCAACAGATCCGCGATGTGATCCGCGCCCATACCACGCCGCGCCACGTGCCGGCGAAGATCCTCAGCGTCACTGACATTCCGCGCACCCTCAGCGGCAAGATCGTCGAGTTGGCGGTCAGGAATGTCGTGCACGGCGAACCGGTGAAGAACACCGATGCCCTGGCCAACCCCCAAGCCCTGGAGCAGTTTCGCAACCGCCCCGAGCTGGGGTAAAAAAGATGAAAGGTTTCAGCTTTGACGCACTCACTTGAAGAAAAACCCCTCAAGCATGCTATTTTTCGAGGGGTAACCAGCCGTTTCCGTACCACGGAGTCTTCGGCTTTTTTCATTCTTCAAGCGTTACGCGCAAGGCACTTACATGAACGGATCACCCACCGGCAGCGAGGCCGCGGCCCTGATCGCACGGCTGGACTGGGCCGCAAGCCCCCTCGGTGATGCCAGCCACTGGCCACAAAGCCTGCGCACGGCCATCGATATCGTCATCCATTCACCGATGCCGATGCTGTTGCTGTGGGGCACCGAACTCACGCAACTCTACAACGATGGCTTCGCCCTGCTGGCTGGCAACAAGCACCCCCAGGCCTTCGGCCAGCCGACGCACCGGGCCTGGCCGGAGCTGCAACACTTCACCACTCCGATCTACCGCGCCGTCCTGAGCGGCCAGGTGCGCACCTTTACCGAACAGCGCTTTGTCCTGCAGCGCAACCACCGCGACACCGAGATCTGGCTGGACCTGACCTACAGCCCGATCCGCGACGAACAGGGCCAGGTCGCCGGGATCCTGGTGACAGCAATTGAAACCAACGAACGCCGGCAACTGGCCCAGGAGCTGCAACAACGTTCCGAAGCCAGCCTCAAGGCCCAGCACAACACCGAGCAACGCTTGCAACTGGCCCTGGCCGCCACCGATGCGGTGGGCACCTGGGACTGGGATATCAGCGAAGACCGCTTTATCGCCGATAACCATTTTGCCCAGTTGCACGGGGTTGATCCGTGCCAGGCCCAACAGTTGCCCATCAGTGATTACCTGCAAGGCGTGCACCCGCAAGACCGCGGCCTGATCGCCCGCAGCATCAAGCATTGCATCACCCATGGCACCGAGTACGCCGAGGAATATCGCCTGCTCCAGGCCAACGGCCAGGTGCGCTGGGTGTTTGCCCGTGGTCGCTGCTACAAGGACCACCACGGCCGACCGGTGCGCTTCCTTGGCGCGGCGCTGGACCTGACCGAACGCAAGCACACCGAACAAGCCCTGCGCCAGAGCCAGACCGAGCTGCAACTGATCATCAACGCCATGCCGGTGCTGATCGGCTATGTCGACCACACAGAACGCTTTCGCCTGAACAACAGCGCCTACCTCGACTGGTACGGCCTGACCCCGCAAGAACTGTATGGCAAGACCATCCGCGAAGTCCTCGGCGACAAGCTCTATGCCGGGCGCGCCGATAAAATCGCCGCCGCGCTCAAGGGCAAGGCCTGCAGCTTTGTCACCGTCACCCCCCATTGCGATGGCCGGCCCCGGCATGCGCTGATGAAGTACCTGCCCCGCTTCAGCGCCGATGGCTCGGTCAATGGCTTCTATATCTTTGTGATCGATGAGACCGAACGCAAACTCACCGAAGAGGCGCTGCGCCATCTCAACGACAACCTGGAAGAACGCGTGGCCCAGCGCACCCAGGCCCTGGCCGAAGCCAACCAGCGCCTGCAAAACGAGATGTTCGAGCGCGCACGCGCCGAAGACGCGCTGCGCCATGCGCAAAAGATGGAAGCGCTCGGCCAGCTCACCGGCGGGATCGCCCATGACTTCAACAATATGCTCACCGGGATCATTGGCAGCCTGGACCTGATGCAGCGCTACATCGCCGCCGGGCGCAGCGATGAGATTAGTCGCTTCACCGACGCCGCCGTGGCCTCGGCCCATCGCGCAGCCGCGCTGACCCATCGCCTGCTGGCCTTCTCCCGGCGCCAGTCCCTTGATCGCCAGCCCCTGGATCCGAACCAGTTGGTCACGTCCCTCGAAGAGCTGTTCCGCCGCACCAAAGGCGCCCATATCGACCTCAAGGTGCAACTGGGCAGCGATATCTGGCCGGTGAACACCGACGCCAGCCAACTGGAAAACGCCCTGCTCAACCTGGTAATCAACGCCCGCGACGCCATGCCCGATGGCGGGCAACTGAGCATCGAGACGGCCAACAGCTACCTGGACGGCAGCGACATCAGCACCCTGGAACCGGTCAAGGCCGGCGACTATGTGATGCTGGGCGTGTGCGACAACGGCGCCGGCATGACCCCCAAGATCCTGGCCAAGGCCTTCGACCCGTTTTTCACCACCAAGCCCATCGGCCAGGGGACGGGCCTGGGGCTGTCGATGATTTATGGCTTTGCCCAGCAATCCGGCGGCCACGTCACGATCCACAGCGAGCCGGGCCGCGGCACCTGTGTGCGCCTGTACCTGCCGCGCCTGCATGGCACCGCCCTGGAGAAAGTCCTGCCGCAGATCCCCGTGGAGGCCCCCGTGGCGCTGGATGGCGAAGCCGTGGTGGTGGTCGAGGACGATGCCGCCGTGCGCATGCTGGTGGTCAACCTGCTCGATGAACTGGGCTACACCGCCCACCAGGCTGCCGATGCGCGGGCGGCCCTGCCGTTGCTGGAATCTGACCTGCGGGTGGACTTGCTGGTGACCGATGTCGGCCTGCCCGGCATGAACGGTCGGCAACTGGCGGAAATCGCCCGCCAGCACCGCCCCGGGCTCAAGGTGCTGTTCATGACCGGCTACGCCGAGACCGCCGCCGAGCGTCAGGGTTTCCTGGATGAAGGCATGGACATGGTGGCCAAGCCGTTTTCCATCGATCAGTTGGCCACGAAAATCCGCAGCATGATCGGCGCCAAAGGCCAAGTTGATGCATAATCCCGCGCCTTCAAGCCCGACCGTTGCAAGGTAACTGCCCGATGAAAGCCCAAGCCCGCCATATCCTGGTTAAAACCAGCGAAGAAGCCGAACAGCTCAAGCAGCGTATTGCCAAGGGCGAAGCCTTTGATGTGCTGGCCAAGAAGTTCTCCACCTGCCCGTCCGGCAAGCGCGGCGGCGACCTGGGTGAAGTACGGCCGGGGCAGATGGTGGGGGTGATCGATGCGGTGATTTTCAAGAAACCGCTGCGGGTAGTGCATGGACCGATCAAGAGCAAGTTTGGGTATCACCTGGTGCAGGTGTTCTACCGCGACTAAATCACCCTGATCGTTCCCACGCTCCGCGTGGGAATGCCTCACTGGACGCTCTGCGTCCGCTTCTGGGACGCGGAGCGTCCGTAGCTGCATTCCCACGCGGAGCGTGGGAACGATCACTGTGGGAGCCGGGCTTGCCCGCGATCCGCCGCAGGCGGCCTCATACCCTGGGAATCAGCGCACCCGGAAGCTGGATCACCTGGCTCGCCAACCGATGCCCCGCCAAGGCTGCCTCCTGCGGCGAACCACCCCTGAGCCGGCTGGCCAGATACGCCGCGCTGAACGAATCCCCCGCCGCCGTGGTATCCACCACCTGCTCGACCACCCGCGCCGGCACCGCAAAACGCTCGCCACCGCAACGGATCAGGCAATCATCCGCCCCACGCTTGAGCACCACCTCCTCGATCCCCGGATAGGCCGCCAACACCTGCTCGCTGTCGGCATAGCCAAACAACGCACGCTCGTCATCCTCTGTCAGCAAGGCCATATCCACCAGTGCCAACACCTGCCGATAGGCCTCGCGAGCAGCCTCGACACTGGCCCACAGACGCGGCCGGTAGTTGTTGTCGAACACCACCCGGGCGCCACGCTGGCGAGCCTCAACCAGGGCGGCCAGCAGGCGTACGCGCCCCACTTCGCCCAAGACCGCCAGGGTGATCCCGCTGAAATACAGCACGTCATAGCCCGGCAAGGCCGCCAGGACCGGCTCGGCCCCAGGCGTGGTAAAGCAATCGCGCACTGCCGCTTCGTTACGCCAGTAGAGGAATTTGCGCTCGCCCTGGGCATCGGTCTGGATGCAGTACAAACCCGGCAGGCGCCCCGGCAAGCGCTGGACCCTGTCCAGGCCCAGGCCTTCGGCGGCCCATTGCTGGCACATGGCATCGCTGAAACGGTCATCGCCCAGGGCGGTGACGTAATCCACCGTGCTGCTGGCCCCCAGTTCGCGGCGCAGGTAGACGGCGGTGTTCAGGGTGTCGCCGCCGAAGCTCTGTTGCAGGCTGCCGTCGGCGCGGTGTTGCAGTTCGATCATGCATTCGCCGATCAGGGCGATGCGCGGGTGTGGGTTCATGTTCGGATTCTCGGGTGAGTTTTAGGGCCTCATCGCAGGCAAGCCAGCTCCCACATTTGGATTTTTGAATACATTCAAATGTGGGAGCTGGCTGGCCTGCGATGGCCGCGACGCGGTCTAGAAACAGGTCTGCAATGCCTCGACCACCTGCAGCTGCTCATCCACCAGGCACCCTACCTGCCACTTGTCGAAGGTCAGGCATGGGTGCGAAGTGCCAAAGGCGATGATGTCGCCAATACGCAACTCAACCCCCGGCGCCACCGTCATAAATGCATGCTGGTCCATCACCGCCGTGACCTTGCAGCCACTCACATCCTCGCCCACCGCCGGCAGCACGCCGGCCTTGTAGCGCTTGAGTGGCACCGGCAAGCCGGCGTCGTAGGCCACGTCGCGCTTGCCCAGGGCGATCACCGCAAACCCCGGCTGCGGCAACGATTGCACATGGGCCCAGACTTCCAGGGCCGGGCGCAGGCCTTCGCTGAGGTCGCTGCGCCGGTCCAGCACGCAGCATTGCGCGTCCTTGTAGATACCATGGTCGTGGGCCACATAGCTGCCGGGGCGCAGTACGCTGAGGAAGCGCCCCTCGGCGTTTTGCGCGGCGAAAGACTCGGCGATCAAGTCATACCAGGCCGAACCCGAGGCAGTGATGATCGGCTTGCCCAGGTCGAAGGCGCCACTGTCCTGCATCGCCACCGCCAGGCGCACCAGGGACGCAGCAAACTCGCGGATACCGCGGATGGCATGCTCACCGTGGATCACCCCTTCGTAGCCTTCGATCCCGGTAAGCGCCAGGGCCGGCTGGGCCTTGATCGCCCGCGCCAGGTCCAGCACCTCCTGCTCGCTGCGGCAACCGCAGCGGCCGCCGACCACGCCGTATTCGATCATCACATTCAGACGCAGGCCACGGGCGGCGAAGAATGCGCCCAGGTCAGCGACGTTGTCCGGGTGGTCGACCAGGCAATGGAAGTCAAAGCCGGGGTCGGCCAGCAGCTCGGCGATCAGCGCCATGTTCGGCGCGCCCACCAGTTGGTTGGCCATCAACACCCGACGCACCCCACCGGCGTAGGCCGCGCGGGTCTGCACCGCGGTGGCCAGGGTGATGCCCCAGGCGCCTTGCGCCAACTGACGCTGGAACAGCGCCGGCATCATGCTGGTCTTGCCATGGGGCGCCAGTTGCGCGCCGCTGTGGCTGACAAAATCCTGCATCCAGCGGATGTTGTGTTCCAGTGCCGCGCGGTGCAGCACCAGGGCGGGCAGGCTGACGTCGCGTACCAGGTGGGCACCGCTGGCGGCGGCGCCTTTTTCAACGGCATTGAAGGCAGACATGGGGTTACTCCGTTTCGCTATTCGTTGATGCGACGGGCCAGGGTGTTGGCGCTTTCGATCAGCACCCGGCGGTAGTCGTCGTAATTGTTCTTGGCGTCGGCCCGTGGGGCGACGATACACAGGGTCGCAATGGCGACGCCCTGGGCATCGCGCACCGGGGCGGCAAAGCAGTGGGTAAAGGTGTCGGCGACACTGTCGAAGGAAAAGAAACCATCGAGGCTGGCCTGGCGAATCTGCCCGAGGAAGGTCGCCAGGGGCAGGCGCTGGCCATCCGGCAGGATAAAGTCGTCGTGGTCGATCAGCTCGATGATCTGCTGGTCGCTCAAATGCCCCAGCAACAAGCGCCCGGAAGCGGTCCAGGGAATCGGCGCGTTTTCACCGATATCCGAAGAAATCCGGAAATGCCGCTCGCCCTCGCGCATCAACGCCACCGTGTACTTGCGCCCGTTGAGCAGGCACATTTGCGCGGTCTCGCGGGTTTGCCTGACGATCGCCTGCAAGGCGTGATCGGCCTCGCGGGTCAGGTCGAAATGGCGCAAGTGGGCCTGGCCGAGGAAGTACAACTGGCGTCCCAGGTACACATGCCCGTCCTTGCCCACGGCTTCGAGAATCCGCCGTTCCAGCAGGGAGGCGACCAGTTCGTAGACCGTGGACTTGGGGCTGCCGATACCACTGGCAATATCGTTGGGGCGCAGGGGCTGGCCGACTTCCTTGAGAAAATCAAGGATATCGAACGCCCGGTCCAGGCCCTTTGCGCGGCGTTTGATGGTGTCTTCGGTCATGGCGGTCTTCATTAGCGTAAGAGGTCCATGTAAGAACAGGGCTTTTGTGGGAGCGGGCTTGCCCTAATGCCAGTCAGTTAAGCCTTTTTGTAGGAGCGAGCTTGCTCGCGGAGAACTTGAGAGCGCCGCGTTTACCTAGCAAACACGCGTTATCGTTGACGTCCTTCGCGAGCAAGCTCGCTCCTACAGAAAGCAGAATCCGCTTAACTGACTGGCATTAGGGCTTGCCCGCGATAGCGGTGTATCAGCCAACTATTTAGCGACTGACACTATGCTATCGCGGGCAAGCCCGCTCCCACCCAAACCCAGTCCACATTGGATTTGTGTGGTCTTGAAGTCAGGCATTCAGCCTTTTTTCTTGTAGGCCACGCAATCGATCTCAACCTTGCAATCGACCATCATGTTCGCCTGCACACAGGCCCGCGCCGGGGCGTGTTCGGGGGTGAAGTACTCGCCGAAGACCTTGTTGAAACTCCAGAAATCCCGGGGGTCTTCCAGCCATACACCGACCCGGACCACGTCTTTGAGCCCATAGCCGGCCTCTGCAAGGATCGCCACGACGTTCTTCATGGTCTGGTGGGTCTGCTCGACAATCCCGCCATTGATGATCTCACCGTCCACCGCCGGCACCTGGCCCGACACGTACAACCAGCCATCCGCCTCCACCGCACGGGCGAATGGGCGGGGTTGGCCACCACCGGCGGTGCTGCCGGCGCCGTAACGAGTAATGCTCATAAAGTTGCTCCTTGATTAAAACCGAATATTTTTCAGAAATTCCGCCAGGCGTGGCGATTGCGGGCGCTCGAAGATGTCTTGGGGCGGCCCCTGCTCTTCAATCCGCCCCTGGTTCATAAATACGATAGTGTCCGAGACCTCGTAGGCAAAGCGCATTTCGTGGGTCACCAGCAACATGGTCATGCCCTCTTGCGCCAGGCCCTTGATCACACTGAGCACTTCGCCGACCAACTCCGGGTCCAGCGCCGAGGTCACTTCGTCGAACAGCATCAGGCTGGGGTTCATCGCAATCGCCCGGGCAATCGCCACCCGCTGTTGCTGACCGCCGGACAACTGACCGGGGAAGTGGTTGCGCCGTTCCAGCAGGCCGACGCGCTCCAGCCATTTTTCCGCCAGGGCCACTGCCTCGTCCTTGCCCATATGCTTGACCTTGAGCAGGCCCAGGGTGACGTTTTGCAACGCGCTCAGATGGGGGAACAGGTTGAATTGCTGGAACGCCATGCCGGTCATGGCGCGGTGCTGGGCGATGAGTTTTTCCGGGTGGCGCACGCGCTTGCCGGCAATTTCACGATAGCCAATGGACTCACCATCGAGGGTGATCTGCCCGCCCTGGAACTCCTCCAGCAGGTTGACGCAGCGCAGCAGCGTGGTCTTGCCCGAGCCGCTGGAGCCGATCAACGTCACCACATTGCCGCGCTGTAGCGACAGGTCGACGCCCTTGAGGACTTCCACCGCGCCGTATTGCTTGCGCAGGCCGCTGATGTTGAGCAAGGGTTGATTCATGGCAAGGCCACCCGTTTTTCAATGTAGCGCCCGAATAACTCGATGGCGTAGTTGATGACAAAGAACAGAAAACCGGCGAACAGGTAGAACTCCAGGGTCATAAAGGTCCGGGCGATGACTTGCTGGGTGCTCAACAGCAACTCGGCAACGCCGATCACCGACAGCAGGGTCGAGGCCTTGACGATCTCGGTGGAGGAATTGACCCAGGTTGGCAAAATCTGCCGCAACGCCTGGGGCAACAGCACATAGCCCAGGGACTGGTAGAAACTCAGGCCAATGGCCTTGCCGGCCTCCAGTTGCCCACGGGGAATGGCTTGCAGCGCACCGCGCACAATCTCGGCGACATGGGAGCCGCAAAACAGCGTGAGGCCCAGGGCGCCGGCCTGGAACGCACCGATCTGCCAGCCCAGCGCCGGCGCCATATAGAAGCAGGCCAGCACCAGCACAAACACCGGAGTGCCGCGGATCAGGTCGACGTACAGGCGAAATGGCGCGCGCATCCAGAACTTGCCGTAGGTCAGCACCAGCCCGGCGACGATGCCGATCAGGGTGCCGAAAATAATCGCCAGCACCGAGCAATACACGCTGGTCTGGAACCCGGCCCACAGGGTTGTCCGGGCAATCCACAACTCATGCAGCCAATCCATGGAGACCCCCTCTTAGCGACGGATCGCCAGGCGCTGTTCCAGGTATCGGAGCAGCATGGCGATGAGATAGCAGGCCGCCACGTAGAGCGCGGTCGTCACCAGCCAGGTTTCAATCACCCGGTAGCTTTCGACGTTGATCTTGCGGGCGTAATAGGTCAGCTCCGGCACGGCAATCGCCGCCGCCAGGGAGGTGTCCTTGAACAGCGAGATAAAGTTGTTCGACAGCGCCGGCAGCACGTTGCGCAGCATCACCGGCACCGTGATGTAAGCGCGGATCTGCCACTCCCCCAGGCCAATCGCCAGGCCGGCTTCGCGCAGGCCCTTGGGAATATTCAACAGGCCGGCACGGAACACTTCGGTCAGGTAGGCCCCGGCGTACAGCGACAGGGTGATGATGAACGAGGGGATCTTGTCCAGGCGGATGCCCAAACTGGGCAAGGCAAAGTAGATCAACAGGATCAGCACCAGGATCGGCGTGTTGCGCACCACCGTCACATACACCGAGGCCAGAATCCGCAGCGCACGGTGCCTGGACAGCATGGCAAAAGCCATCAACAGGCCGATCACGCAGCCGATGGCAATCGACAGCAAGGCCAGTTGCAGGCCCAGGCCGAGCCCCGCCAGCAAGGTGTCGAAATCGCGCCAGACTGCGGCAAAATTCAACTGATAGTTCATGCTCGGCACTACCTTGAGCGGGGCGCCCGTTGCGACGCCCCGCGCTCGACAATCATTTGAATTCCACCGGAAAACCAATCGCCGGGGTCGGCAGATCGACGCCAAACCACTGCTTGAACGAGGCCGCGTAGGTGGGGAACTCGACGCCGGTCATGGCTTCATGCAGGGCGGTGTTGACGAAGTTCAGCCAGTCCTGATCGCCACGTTTGACCGCGCACGCGTAGGTTTGCGGGCTCCAGGCGTAGCTCGGGCTGCGGTAGCGCCCGGGGTTCTGCACCATCAGGTACTTGACCGAGGACTGGTCGGTGGCAGCGGCGTCGGCACGCCCGGAGTTCACCGCCTGGTACATCAGGTCGACGCTGTCGTATTGGTCGACCTTGGCCTTGGGCAGCGCCTGGTGCACCAGTTCTTCGGCGTAGACGTTTTGCAGCACCGCCACGGTGACGCCATCGCCCGCGGCCTGCAGGTCTTCGATTTGCTGGTATTGGCTGTTGGCCGGCAACAGCAGGCCCACGCCTTCGCGGTAGTACGGCAGGGTAAACGCCACCTGCTGCGCGCGGCTGGCGGTGACGGTGATGAACTGGCAGCTCATGTCGACTTTGTTGGTCAACAGGTTGGGGATGCGCGCATCGGACGACTGCACCACAAACTCGACCTTGCTCGGATCGTTAAACAGGCCCTTGGCGACCATGCGCCCGATATCGATATCGAACCCCTGCAACTTGCCATCCGCGCCCTGGAAATGCCACGGCGCATTGGTACTGCCGGTACCGACAATCAGATGCCCACGCTTGAGCACGTCATCGAGCTTGCTGTCGGCCTGTACCTGGCTGGCGAGGGACACGGCGGCGACAAAGAGAAAAACACCGGCTTTTAACAGGGAGGGTCGGCGATGCATGGCAAGCACTCCAAGGGTTATTTATTCCGCTATACCGGAATAAGGTATGCAATAGCGGAATAAAAAGCAGAAAGTGTGCCACAGCCCGTAACAGAAGAATATTGGAGGGTTAAAGTTGTTTTAAATCAGATAGATAGAAATACACCGACAACCCGGGCCCCGCCCGTGACAGCAGGCACACTGCTACCGTGCACCCCAATCCGTAGCGATCCGTCACATTGGCGTGCGCTACCTGTGAATTCTGACAGTAGACCGCCTGGCCCACCCGGCTTAGGGTTTGGCCACAGGCCTATAAGGAGAGTGTCATGGGGTTGATCAACACGGTGATCGACGACGCGGATGCGTATAGACGGGCGCTGCAGACACCCCGCACGGTGTTCATGCTCTTTGTATCGCCCCAGTGCCCGGCGTGCGGCGCGGCCAAGCCACTGTTCAGCAAAGTGGCCAGCCGCTATCGCCGCCAGGCAGCCCTTTATGTCCTCGATACGAGCCAGACCCCACGGCATCCCGAGGTCACCGGCACACCGACGCTGCTGATCCTGAAAAACGGCAGGCTGCTGGAGAAACTCAAGGGGTTCGGCCCCTGGGAGACCCAGGAGCAGACCCTGAAGAAAACCTTCGAGCGGCACACCCGTGGCGTGCCGACCAAAAGGGCCAGGCCCCGTTAACCCGCCGCGATAGGGGTCAACAGCACCTGCGTCACCCGGCGCTCCTCCACTGCCGCCACGGTCAAGCGCCAGCCTTCGTACTCCAGGCTGTCACCCACCGCCGGCAGGCGGTCCAGCAGGCTCATGACCAGCCCGGCAAGGGTCTGGTAATCCTCGGTGGCCACCGCCTGAAAGCCGGTACGCTGGCGAATCAGGTTCAGGTTCAACGCACCGTTGGCGCGGTAACCGCCCTGTTCCTCGACGATGTCCGGGCCTTCGACTTCGCTGGCGTCCGGCAACTCACCGGCGATGGACTCCAGGATGTCGGTCATGCTCAACACCCCCATGAAGTCGCCGAATTCGTTGATCACGAAGGCAATGTGCGTCGACTCCTGGCGCATCTGCTCCAGGGCGTTGAGGATCGAGAAGCTGTCGAGCAGGTTGATCGCCCGTCGCGCCAGGTGTTCCAGGTTCGGCTCATTGCCGGCCAGGTACTCCTTGAGCAGCTCCTTCTTGTGCACGAAGCCCAGGGGCTCATCCACCGCGCCATTGCGGATCAGCGGCAAGCGCGAGTAGGACGAGTGCATCAGCTTCAGGCGAATCGTCTCCGGGTCGTCGGCCAAGTCGATACAGTCGACATTCGCTCGCGGGGTCATCAAGCTGCGGATCGGCCGTTCGGCCAACTGCAATACACCGCTGATCATCACGCGCTCACGCCGGTCAAACAGCGGGCCTTGCTGGCCCTGTGGGTCGCCCAACAGGTCGGTCACGTCTTCACCCACTTCCTCGACCGCCAGGCTGCGCCCACCCAACAGGCGCATCACCGCATGGGCGGTACGCTCACGGATCGGCCGCAGGCCCTGCGCCGACTTCTTGCGGCGCGCCCGGGCGATCTGGTTGAACACCTCGATCAAAATCGAGAAACCGATGGCCGCGTACAGGTAGCCTTTGGGGATATGGAAGCCCAGGCCTTCGGCGGTCAGGGCAAAACCGATCATCATCAAGAAGCCCAGGCACAGCATGATCACCGTCGGGTGCGCATTGACGAAACGGGTCAGCGGCTTGCTGGCCACAATCATCACACCGATGGACACGACCACCGCAATCATCATGATCGCCAGTTCATCCACCATGCCGACCGCAGTAATCACCGCGTCCAGGGAGAACACTGCGTCCAGCACCACGATCTGCGCCACGATCGGCCAGAACATCGCGTAGGCCGCATTGCCGGTGCGTTCGGTAACGTGCCCTTCGAGCCGTTCATGCAATTCCATGGTGGCCTTGAACAACAGGAACACACCACCAAACAACATGATCAGGTCACGCCCGGAGAAGCTCTTGTCGAACACCTCGAACAACGGCTGGGTCAGGGTCACCAACCAGGAAATACTCGCCAACAGGCCCAGGCGCATCAGCAGTGCCAGGGACAAACCGATCAACCGCGCACGGTCGCGCTGCTCCGGTGGCAGCTTGTCCGCCAGGATCGCGATAAACACCAGGTTGTCGATACCCAGCACCAGTTCCAGCACAATCAAGGTCAACAGGCCGAGCCAGGCCGTTGGATCCGCTAACCATTCCATATAGAAGTCTCTGTCTCTTTATTGATGTTCAGAATGCCGGGCACAACAAGACGCGGTCGGGTGACCGGGAAAAGGTTAGCAGTCTGAATAGAGGATGTTTGAGCGGGAACGGCGGCAGTAGCGGTCTTGGGGAAAGACGACTGGGGGGCTCCGAGAGGGTGTTCATGCAAGTCCTGCAGTGAAAAAAGGACTTTAATCCTACAGTGGAAATACAAATTTCCTACAATTTAAAACTATTACAAGATCTGTAAAAGCAGATGCCCGAAAACATGTGCTGTGGGCTTGTGTGGGAGCTGGCTTGCCTGCGATAGCATCGCCTCGGTCTAACTGATGCACCGAGGTGTCTGCATCGCAGGCAAGCCAGCTCCCACACAAGCCAGCCCACACACAAACCAGTGTCCACATTTCGACCCGTGTTGTATCAAGTTTTACGGGTAGCGTCGTCCAGCGCCAGGATGGTGTGGGCATTGGTCACCGTGGTCGCCAGGGTATTGATCACCCCCGAGCGCAACGCCCCCAGGGTCGCGGCGGCCTTGGTGTTTTCACTGGCAATCGCCACCACATCGGGAATGCGGAACAACTCCTGCACCGTCAAGCCGATCACCCGCCCCTGGATGGCGTTGACCGCCGGCTGGCCGTGGATGTCGATAAAGTCGTAGCCCATCATGTCGCCCACCGTGCCGGACAAGCGCGCCTGGGCGATTTCCTGGGGGGAGAACCAGCCCATGCGCACCATATTGCTGTTCTCGCTCATGTCGCCAATGCCGATCAGCGCCATATCGGCACGCCGTGCACGGTCGAGGGTGGAGCGTACGGTGTCGTTGCTGATCAGCACGCTGCGCAGTTCCGGGTTGGCCACCAGCGCCGGGGCGTACAGGCTTTCGCTCTCGCCGCCAAAGCGCAGGGCCAGGCGGCGGCAGATATGGTCGGGATTCATGTATTCGCCGGCCTTGAGCGAACCGCCGATGGCACAGACAAATGTGCAGTTGCGCGTCACCGGCAAAAACACGTTATCGGCCACGGCCCCGACATTACGGCCCATGCCCACGGCGACAATCATGCCGTCGCCCAGGGTTTTGTTCAGGTAGTTGGCCACCAGGCTGGCCACGGCGGAGCGCTGGGTGTCGGCGTCGCTGTGGTCGACCGCGATCAACGCGCGATCCAACTGGAAACGCTCCACCAGCGCCTGTTCCAGTTCGTTGTTCATCGCCGGATGCTGCAACACCCGCACCTCGACAATCCCTTCATCGCGCGCGCGCTTGAGCAGCCGGCTGACTTTGGCCCGGGACAGGTCAAAGCGCTTGGCGATGGCTTCCTGAGTGACGTTCTCAAGGTAATAGAGCATCGCCACTTCGGTCATCAGATCGATATCGCTGGCGGTGCGCAGGGTACTGTCACTCATGGGGACGGGCTTCCGTTTCGGCGTCAAAGGCGCATTCTCCCGACTCTTGCCCCGCCACGTCCACTACTGATGCCCATCACGCTCAATGGCATTGATGCGCTCGACCTTGGCCCCGGAACGCGCCGCCTCGAACTCCGAGGCCAGAAACGCGGTGACGATGCTCTTGGCCAGCTCCGCCCCCACCACCCGCGCACCGATGGACAGGATCTGCGCATCGTTGCTCTTGCGCGCGCGCTCCGCCGAATAGGTGTCATGGGCCTGGGCCGCGCGAATGCCCAACACTTTATTGGCCGAGATGGCCATGCCAATGCCCGTGCCACACACCAGCACCCCCAGGCGCTGTTGCCCGGCATTGATGGCCGTGGCCACCGCCAGCGCAATATCCGGGTAGAGCACCGGCGCCGTGGAATGGGTGCCAAAGTCGGTCACCGGATACCCCAGCGCCTCGATATGGCGCCTCAACAGCTCCTTGAGCTCAAAACCCGCTTCGTCGCATCCGATAGCCACCGGAAAAGGTGTGTTCATGGCATTAGGCTCCGCTGTCATGGTGACGCTTAAGACTGATCATATGATCACTCAATGAAATTTCTATCAGTCATTTCTCGGATATTCCTCCGCAACTGTCAAGTACGTTTTAACTGACCCACCAGTCAACCCCCTCTAAAACGCCACCCATCAATAAAATGCAGGCAACTACAAGTTTTCAGTGAAAGAGATTGACTGATCAGAATTTCATTTGGTACACATATGATCACGCAGCAACACGACTGTGTACCTAATAAGAACTCACAGCACGAGGACACGCCGATGGCCACGCCATTACTGCTCCAGGCTGAACACGTCGCCAAGGCCTACGCGGGCATTCCCGCCCTGCGTGACGGCCGCCTCTCGCTGCGGGCCGGCAGTGTGCATGCCCTGTGCGGCGGCAATGGCGCCGGCAAATCCACGTTCCTCAGTATCTTGATGGGCATCACCCAGCGTGACGCCGGCAGCATCCTGCTCAATGGCGCCCCCGTGCATTTCCATCGCCCCAGCGAAGCATTGGCGGCGGGGGTCGCGATGATCACCCAGGAGCTGGAACCAATCCCCTACATGAGCGTCGCCGAAAATATCTGGCTGGGCCGCGAACCACGGCGCGTCGGCTGCATCGTCGACAGCAAGGCACTACACCTACGCACCCGCGAACTCCTGGAAAGCCTGGAGTTCGACGTCGAAGCCACCACGCCCATGCATCGCTTGAGCGTGGCGCAGATCCAACTGGTGGAGATCGCCAAGGCGTTCAGCCATGACTGCCAGGTGATGATCATGGACGAACCCACCTCCGCCATCGGCGAGCGCGAAGCCGAGACCCTGTTCAAGGCCATCCGCCGCCTCACCGCCCGTGGCGCCGGGATCGTGTATGTGTCCCATCGCCTCAGCGAGCTAGCACAGATTGCCGACGACTACAGCATCTTGCGCGATGGCGCCTTCGTCGAAAGCGGGCGCATGGCCGATATCGACCGCGCCCACCTGGTGCGCGGTATCGTCGGCCAGGAGCTGACGCGCATCGATCACAAGGTCGGCCGCGCAAGCGCCGCCGAGTGCTGCCTGGACGTCCAGGGCCTGAGCCGTAGCGGCGAGTTCCAGGACATCAGCCTGCAAGTGCGCCAGGGCGAAATCCTCGGCATCTACGGCCTGATGGGCTCGGGGCGCAGCGAGTTCCTCAATTGCATCTACGGCCTGACCACCCCGGACGCCGGCAGCGTCACCCTGCAAGGCAAGCCGATGCCCATCGGCCTGCCCAAGGCGACCATCCGCGCCGGCATGTCCCTGGTCACCGAAGACCGCAAGGAAAGCGGCCTGGTGCTCAGCTCCAGCATCCTCTCGAACATCGCGTTGTCGGCGTACAAGCAGCTGTCGAACTGGTCGCTGATCAATGCACGCAAGGAAAACCAGTTGGCGGCGGACATGGTCAAGCGCCTGCAGATCAAGACCACCTCCCTGAACCTGCCAGTGGCCTCCATGAGCGGTGGCAACCAGCAGAAAGTGGTGCTTGCCAAGTGCCTGTCGACCCAACCGGTGTGCCTTTTGTGCGATGAGCCGACCCGGGGTATCGATGAAGGCGCCAAGCAGGAGATCTATCACTTGCTCGACCAGTTCGTGCGCGCCGGTGGCGCGGCCATCGTGGTGTCGTCCGAAGCCCCGGAACTGCTGCACCTAAGCGACCGTATCGCGATTTTCAAGGGCGGCCGGCTGGTGACTATCAGCAGCGACACCGCCCTTTCCCAGGAAGCCTTGTTGAGTCTTGCCTCATGAATGCCAAAACCCTTGCCGCCCCGCTGACCACCCCTTCGCGCAGCCGCCTGCGGCTTTCCCTCGACCGCTTTGGCCTGCCGCTGGTGTTTATCCTGCTGTGCGTGGTCATGGCGTTTTCCAGCGAATACTTCATGACCTGGCGCAACTGGATGGACATCCTGCGCCAGACCTCGATCAACGGCATCCTGGCCGTGGGCATGACCTATGTGATCCTGACCAAGGGCATCGACCTCTCGGTGGGTTCGATCCTCGCCTTTGCCGGGCTGTGCAGCGCCCTGGTCGCGACCCAGGGCTACGGCCTGCTGGCGGCGGTCAGCGCCGGGATGTTTGCCGGGGCGATGCTGGGGGTGGTGAACGGTTTTATGGTGGCCAACCTGTCGATCCCGCCCTTTGTCGCCACCCTCGGCATGCTGAGTATTGCCCGGGGCATGACCTTTATCCTCAACGACGGCAGCCCGGTCACCGACCTGCCGGACGCCTACCTGGCCCTGGGCATCGGCAAGCTTGGGCCGATTGGCGTACCGATCATCATCTTTGCCGTGGTCGCGCTGATTTTCTGGATGGTGCTGCGCTACACCACCTACGGGCGCTACGTGTACGCGGTGGGTGGCAACGAAAAAAGCGCGCGCACCTCGGGGATTGGCGTGCGCAAGGTGACGTTCTCGGTGTACGTGGTCTCGGGCCTGCTCGCCGGCCTGGCGGGTGTGGTGCTGTCGGCGCGCACCACCTCCGCCCTGCCCCAGGCCGGCATGTCCTATGAGCTGGATGCGATTGCCGCGGTGGTGATCGGCGGCACCAGTTTGTCCGGCGGCGTCGGCACCATCGTCGGCACGCTGTTCGGCGCCCTGCTGATCGGGGTGATCAACAACGGCCTGAACCTGCTCGGTGTGTCCTCCTATTACCAGCAGGTCGCCAAGGGCCTGATCATCGTGCTCGCGGTGTTGATTGACGTGTGGCGCAAGAAAAAACGCTAGTCGCTTTTGCTCTGATCCGAACTGAACGACCACAACAATAAACGGGGTTCTCATCATGAAATTCGCTACATCGTTTGCCGCCGTGGCGGCCCTCTCCCTGCTCGCCAGCAGCATCACCCTGGCCGCCGATGGCAAGACCTACAAAGTCGGCGCCGCCGTGTACGGCCTCAAGGGCCAGTTCATGCAGAACTGGGTGCGCGAGCTCAAGGAACATCCGGCAGTCAAGGACGGCACCGTGCAGTTGACCGTGTTCGACGGCAACTATGACGCGCTGACCCAGAACAACCAGATCGAAAACATGGTCACCCAGCGCTACGACGCGATCCTCTTCGTGCCGATCGACACCAAGGCCGGGGTGGGCACGGTGAAGCAGGCGATGGCCAACGATGTGGTGGTGATCGCCTCCAACACCAAAGTCGCCGATGCCAACGTGCCGTACGTGGGTAACGATGATGTCGAGGGCGGGCGCCTGCAGGCCCAGGCCATGGTCGACAAGCTCCAGGGCAAGGGCAATGTGGTGATCATCCAGGGCCCGATTGGCCAGTCGGCACAGATCGACCGCGAAAAAGGCGAACTGGAAGTGCTGGGCAAGCACCCCGGGATCAAGATCATCGAGAAAAAGACCGCCAACTGGGACCGCGCCCAGGCCCTGAGCCTGACCGAGGACTGGCTCAACGCCCACCCCAAGGGCATCAACGGGGTGATCGCACAAAACGACGACATGGCTCTGGGCGCCGTGCAGGCCCTCAAATCCCATGGCCTGACCTCCAAAGAGGTGCCCGTCACCTCCATCGACGGCATGCCCGACGCCATTCAGGCAGCCAAAAGAGATGAAGTCACCACCTTCCTGCAAGACGCCCAGGCCCAGTCCCAGGGCGCACTGGACGTAGCCCTGCGGCAACTGGCGGGTGAAGACTACAAACCCAAGTCGGTGATCTGGGAGCGCTATGCCAAGGACGTAACCTGGGGCGACGGCACCGCGAAGAACTACATCCTGCCGTGGGTGCCGGTGACCAATGCCAATGCGGATGCGCTGTACCAGCAGGTCAGCGGTACTAAATAGCAACGCGGTCAATGTGGGAGCTGGCTTGCCTGCGATTGCATCACCTCGGTATCCCTGACAGACCCAGGTGCCCGCATCGCAGGCAAGCCAGCTCCCACATCCGATCTCCACTGTTTTTGAGAATGGAGTTAAACCAATGTCTGGATTCTGGAACCAAGCCTTCGACCTCACCGGTCGTTGCGCCGTGATCACCGGCGGGGCTGCGGGGATCGGTCTGGCGTGTGCCCACTTGCTGGTGGAGCGTGGCGTGCGCGTGGCCCTGCTCGACCGTGATCCGGCCGTGGTTGAAATCGCCGCCAGCCTGGGCAACGGGCATCTGGGCCTGGCCGTCGACCTGCGCCAGCTCGACCAGGTGCAGAGCAGCATCGACTACGTGGTCGCGCACTTCAAGCGCCTGGACTGCCTGGTCAACAGCGCCGGCGTGGTGATGTTGGACAAGGCCATCGATGTCAGCGAAAACGCCTGGGACATCACCCTGGAGATCAACCTCAAGGCCAGCTTTTTCGTGGCCCAGGCCTGCGCCCGGCATATGCTCGCCCAGGGCAGCGGGCGCATCGTCAACCTGGCGTCCCAGGCGGCGGTGATCGGCCTGGATCGGCATGTGGCCTATTGCGCGAGCAAGGCTGCGATTGTCGGCATGACCAAGGTCCTGGCCATGGAATGGGCGCCACACATCACGGTAAATGCCATCTCCCCCACCATCGTCGAGACCGCCCTGGGCAAGAAAGCCTGGGCCGGCGATGTGGGCGAACGGGCCAAATTGCAGATCCCGGCGGGCCGTTTTGCCCAGCCGGATGAAATCGCCGGGCTGGCGTTGTACCTGCTCAGCGACGCAGCCCAGATGATCACCGGCGCCAACATGGTGATCGACGGCGGCTACAGCATTCAGTAATCCATCTATTCGTCGTGAGGTCTGTCATGTCCACCGCTACCGAACGTACCGCCGAACAACTCCACCCGGTAATCCCCAAGACCATGCAGGCCGTGGTCTGCCATGGCCCGGAAGACTATCGCCTGGAAACCGTCGATGTACCGACGCCAGGCCCCGACGAGATCCTGACCAAGGTCGAGCTGTGCGGCATCTGCATGGGCGATATCAAGACCTACCGCGGCGCGCCGTCGTTCTGGGGCGACGCCGAGCAGCCGCGCTACGTCAAGCCGCCGATGATTCCCGGGCATGAGTTTGTGTGCCGCGTGGTCGCCCTGGGCCCGGGCGCCGAGAAGCGTGGGGTGAAGGTCGGCGACCGGGTGATTTCCGAGCAGATCGTGCCGTGCTGGGGCTGCCGCTTCTGCAACCACGGCCAGTACTGGATGTGTCAGAAACACGACCTCTACGGCTTCCAGAACAACGTCCAGGGCGCCATGGCCCAGTACATGATTTTCACCAAGGAAGGCATCATTCACCAGGTGCCCGACTCCATCGCGCCAGACGAAGCGATCCTCATCGAACCCCTGGCCTGCTCGCTGCACGCGGCGGAACGGGCCAATGTGGATTTCGACGATGTAGTAGTGGTAGCTGGCGCCGGCACCCTGGGCCTGGGGATCATCGGCGCGGTACGCATGCGCAACCCCAAGCGCCTGATCGTGCTCGACATGAAACCCGAACGCGCCGAACTGGCCCTGCGCATGGGCGCCGATGAGGTCTGGAACCCGGCCGAGGTCGATGCACTGGCAAAAATCCGCGACATCACCGACGGCTATGGCTGCGATATCTATATCGAAGCCACCGGGCACCACAAGGCGGTGAACCAGGGCCTGGCGATGCTGCGCAAGCTGGGGCGTTTCGTCGAATTCAGCGTATTCAACGACGAGGCCACGGTAGATTGGTCGATCATTGGCGACCGCAAGGAACTGGACGTGCTCGGCTCACACCTGGGCCCATACATGTACCCGCGGGCCATCGACTTTATCGGCAAGCGCAAGATCGACATGCGCGACGTAGTGACCCACAAGTTTGCGCTGGCGGATTTCAAGGAGGCGTTTGCGGTGATGGAGCGCGGGGACAAGTCCTTGAAGGTCGTGCTCGAACCCTGAACCCAACACACATCCAAATGTGGGAGCGGGCTTGCCCGCGATGGCAGTGGGTCAGCCAACTCATGTGTCTTCTGACACACCGCCATCGCGGGCAAGCCCGCTCCTACACTTGAATGACTGCGCCCAAGACAACAAGAACAGGAACCCGCGTTATGAATCGAGTCATCAACGATCCGGACCAAGTGGTCGAGGACATGCTGCGCGGCATTCTGGTCGCCCATCCCGAGCTGCGCCAAAGCGACAGCAACCCCCGTGTGATCAGCAAGGCCAAGCCCTCCGGCCCAGGCCGCGTGGGCATCGTCACTGGGGGCGGCTCCGGCCATGAGCCGGCCTTCCTCGGCTACGTCGGCCCCGGCCTGGTGGACGCGGTGGCCGTCGGCGAAATCTTCTCGTCGCCCACCGCCAAGAGTTTTTTCGATGCCTTCCGGGTCGCCGATCACGGTGCCGGCGTGGCCTGCCTGTATGGCAACTATGCCGGCGACAATATGAACGTGAAGCTGGCGATGAAAATGGCCGCCAGCAAGGACATGCGGATCCGCACCGTGGTTGCCAACGATGACGTAGCCTCGGCGCCCAAGGCCGAGATCGCCAAGCGGCGCGGGGTGGCCGGGGAAATCTTTATGTGGAAGATCGGCGGGGCCGCCGCCGCGCAGCACTATGACCTGGATGGAGTGATCCGCGTCGCACAGAAGGCGGTCGATCACTGCCGCTCCATCGGTATCGGCCTGACGCCCTGCACCATTGCAGCGGTGGGCAAGCCGAACTTCCAGATCGCGGACGGCCAGATGGAACTGGGCATCGGCCATCATGGCGAACCGGGGATCGAGGTAATCCCGATCGAACCCGCCGCCGCCATGGCCGAGCGCATGCTGGCACCGATCCTCGCCGACCGCGACTTCAGCCAGGATGACAGCGTGGTGGTGCTGGTCTCGGGCCTGGGCGCGACACCGGTGATGGAGCTGTACATCTTCTACGCCGAAGTCGAAAGCCAGCTCAAGGCCAAGGGCCTGAAGATTCATCGCTGCTATGTCGGCAACTACTTCACCTCCCTGGAAATGATGGGCGTGACCCTGACCCTGCTGGGCCTGGATGCCGAGCTGAAAACCCTGATCGACCAACCTTGCCGCTCCATCGGCATGACCCAGGCGGAATAAACCATGAGCCAGTCTTTCTCTACCCACGACGGCAGCGCGGTTGTCGCTGACCTGGTCAGCGTGATCGTCGCCAACCGTGAATACCTCAGCGAAGTCGACGGCGCGATTGGCGATGGCGACCATGGCATCAATATGGCCAAGGGCTTTGCCCATTGCGGCCGTACGATCGAAGGCCGGCAGTTGACCCTGGCCGAGGCCCTGGACGAACTGACCCTGAGCCTGATGGAAGGCATCGGCGGCTCCATGGGCCCGCTGTATGGCAGCCTGTTTATCGGCATGGCCGACGAGGTGCGCGGCAGCGAAGACATCGATGCGGCGACCTTCGCCCACTTGTTGCGCGGTGGCCTGACCTCGTTGCAGGACATCACCGAAGCCGGCGTCGGAGATAAGTGCCTGATGGACACCCTGATCCCGGCGGTGCAAGCATTTGAGCGGGCCCAGGCCAGTGGTGCGTCCTTCAGCGAAGCCCTGGAAGCAATGAAACGCGCGGCCTCCCAGGGCCGCGACTCAACCAGGGACCTGGTGGCCAGGATCGGCCGGGCCAGCCGCCTGGGTGAGCGCTCGCTGGGGGTACTGGATGCCGGGGCGGTGTCGTGCTGCCTGATCCTCACGCAGTTGGCGGACTCGATCCAACCCCGCCTGGCCCCGTAGGCACGAGCTTGTGCTTGACGTGCTGGATATACCGCGCCACCGCCGGGGCCTTTTCAAAGCGCCGGTAAATCAGCGACAGCCACGACGAGGCATCGCTGCCCTCGATGGTGCGGTAGTGCACACCCGGCAGGCTGACATGCCCCACCACCGACTCCGGCACCACCGCCACGCCCTGCCCCAGCGACACCAGGGCAATCACCGCCACCAGGCCGCCCGGCTGCGGCCCCAGGCGCGGGGCATAACCGCCTTGTGCGGCCACCTGCAAGGTGCCGCTGATTTGCTCGGGCAGGATGAAGGTCTCGTTCTGCAAATGCGCGCAGGTGATCGCCTTCAAGCCCAGCAGCCACGAGCCCTGGGGCAGCGCCAGGACAAAACCTTCGCTGCCCAGGCGTAGCGCCTCCACGCCATCGGGCAAGGTCATGGGCGAGCGGATATAGCCAATGTCGTAGCGCCCTTCGGCCACCAGCCCCGGCAGCAGGGCCATGGGGCTTTCCCGCACGCTGAGGCTGACATCGGCAAACTGCGCGCAGAACCCCTGTACCTGGCGTTGCAGCACCCCGGAATACACCGCCGACGCCACATAGCCCAATTCGATATGACCGATCTCGCCACGCCCGGCGCGCTGGGCATTGCGCTGGGCAAACTCGAACTGGCGCACGGTGGCTTCCGCTTCAGCCAACAGCGCAGTGCCCGCCTCCGTCAGGCTGACGTCACGCTGGCGCCGGATAAACAGGCGGGTGCCCAGGGTGCGCTCCATATCCTGGATCTGCCGGCTCAAGGTGGGCGGGGCAATATCCAGCTGCTCGGCGGCACGCGTGAAGTTGCGGTGCCGGGCAACGGCCAGGAAGTAGCGGAAATGACGTATTTCCATAACAGGATTAGCTCAAAGGTAATGAAGTGTCTCGCCTCGGCTAACAGAACTGATAAGCGCCGACGATAAGCTGACAGGACGCCCACAGTAGAGAGTCCTCGTGATGCCCGTCAAATCCAGCTTATCTGTTGCCTGCCAGGTAATCATGCCATGAGCCAGGTCAGCCCACGCCTTACCCTGTTGACCGCCTCCGGGGTTTGTTCGCTGATTGTCCTCGACACCAACATCGTCGCCGTGACCCTGCCGACCATTGCCCGCGACCTGGGGGCCAATTTCGCCGATATCGAATGGGTCGTCAGCGCCTATATGCTGGCGTTTGCCGCCCTGCTGCTGCCGGCCGGGAGCATTGCCGACCGCTTCGGCCGCAAGAAAACCCTGGTGTGGGGCCTGGGTATTTTTATCCTCGCCTCCCTGGGCTGTGGCGCCGCGCCCAGCGTACTGCTGCTGGATATCGCCCGCGCCGTGAAGGGTGTCGGGGCCGCGTTGCTGTTGACTTCGGCCCTAGCCTCCATCGGCCATGCCTTTCATGATGAACTGGAACGGGCCAAGGCCTGGGCGTTCTGGGGCGCCTGCATGGGCGTGGCGATGACCGCTGCCCCGACCCTTGGCGGCCTGATTACCCACTACATGGGCTGGCGCTGGATTTTCTACCTCAACCTGCCGGTGGGCCTGGCCTTGCTGGCGCTGGTCCTGCACGCCATCCCGGAATCGCGCGACAGCCAAGCGGCACGCCTCGATCCCTGGGGCAGTCTGGCCTTCAGCGCCAGCCTGCTGTGCCTGATCTGGGGCCTGATCGAAGCCAACCGGATCGGCTGGGACAACCCGTTGACCTATGCGCGGTTGCTCGGCGGCGCGTTCCTGCTGGGCCTGTTTGTGCTGGTGGAGCGTTTGCAACGCCGGCCCATGGTGGACCTGCAACTGTTCCAGTACCCGCGATTTATCGGGGCCTTGCTGGGGATGTTTGCCTATGCCGGTTGTGCCCAGGTGATGATGACGCTGCTGCCGTTCTACCTGCAAAACGGCCTGGGGTTTTCCGCGATTGCCTCGGGCCTGGGGATGCTGCCGTTTGCCCTGACCATGCTGATCTGCCCGCGTATCGGCGCACGCCTGGCCAGCCGCTTCGCTCCTGCAACCATGATGGCGGCCGGCCTGGCCCTGGTGGGCAGCGGCAACCTGCTCAGCGCCTGGGCAGTGACTGCCGGCGGTTACCTGCCGTTCGCCCTGGCGATAGCCGTGACCGGTGCCGGTGCCGGCCTGCTCAATGGCGATACCCAGAAAAACATCATGGCCTGCGTGCCAAGGGACCGCGCGGGCATGGCGTCGGGCATGAGTACCACCATGCGTTTCAGCGCAATCATGTTGGCGGTCGGGGTATACGGGGCGCTGTTGGCCAGCCATAGCGAGCATCTGCTGCAAACCAGCCTTGGCACGCAATGGCAGGCCCAGGTGCCGGGGATTGCCTCGCGGGTGGTGGCTGGGGATATGCCTGCGGCCATGGCGCTGCTGCCGGAGTCGGCGCAGGGGCTGGTGCAACCCTTGGCGTGGCAGGCGTTTGTCGGTGGGTTTGCCAGGGTGTTATGGGTGGCGGGGCTATTGGGGCTGCTGGGGGCGCTGGTGGTGGGCCTGCTGATGCGGCATCCGGTGCCGCTGCTGCCGGAGCAACGCAACCCCTTGTAGGCGCCGGCTTGCCAGCGATGGCGAGCAGAAGATCGTCATTGCCGGCAAGCCGTGCCCTACAGGGCGGGGGTTACCAGAAGCGCTGCTGGGTCAGGCGGCTCCACCAGGCCAGCAACACTCGGTCCACCGAGCCGCTGGCCGCCAGGCCCACCCGCTCTTGCAGGCTTTTACGCTCGGCATAGTGCAGGTGGAACAGCTCGGCGGTCTTGGCCCTGGTGGCCAGGTATTCGTCACTGGTCTGCAGCGCGTCCACCAGTTGCTTGTCCAGCGCCGCGACGCCCAGCCAGACTTCGCCGGTAGCCACTTCATCAATCGCCAGTTGCGGGCGATAGCGCGACACGAAGTTCTTGAACAACTGATGGGTGATATCCAGGTCTTCCTGGAACTTCTCCCGGCCCTTCTCGGTGTTTTCGCCAAACACGGTGAGGGTGCGCTTGTACTCGCCAGCCGTCAGCACTTCAAAGTCGATATCGTGTTTTTTCAGCAGGCGGTTGACGTTGGGCAACTGGGCCACCACGCCAATCGAGCCGAGGATGGCAAATGGCGCACTGATGATCTTCTCGCCGATGCACGCCATCATGTAGCCGCCGCTGGCCGCGACCTTGTCGATACACACCGTCAACGGCACACCCGCCTCGCGGATCCGCGCCAATTGCGACGACGCCAGGCCATAGCTGTGGACCATGCCACCGCCGCTTTCCAGGCGCAGCACCACTTCGTCCTTGGGTGTGGCCAGGCTCAGCAGCGCGGTGATTTCATGGCGCAGGCTGTCGGTGGCCGAGGCCTTGATGTCCCCGTCAAAATCCAGCACAAACACCCGCGGTTTGGCCTCGGGGGTTTTCTTCTGTTTTTTCTCGGATTTGCTTTGGGACTTGCGCAGCGCCTTGAGCTGGTCCTTGTCGAGCAGGGTCTGCTCCAGGCGCTCGCGCAGGCCCTTGTAGAAATCATTGAGCTTGCTGACCTGCAACTGCCCGGCCTGCTTGCGCCGGCCCTTGCTGCGCAACGCTGCAAAACTGATCAGCACCACCAGGATAGCGACGACCAACGTAACGGTTTTAGCCAGAAAACTTGCATACTCAGCCAGAAACTCCATGGGACTCCTTACAGAAACGGTGCGCCAGGCGCGGATTGCCCCAGCATACCGGCGGGACTGCCGGCGGGCCAGAGCTGAAACCCCTTGAAACGGGACTCTAAAGGATCATGCGCGCGTAATGATCCAACAAACACCGCTCGACAGCTCCCACAGGGATATCAGCCTCTAACGAGCTTTTAAAACAAGCGTATGTTTTTTCATTGACAGCTTCCCGGCATCCTCATAACCTCGCCAGACTTTCAACGTACCGGGTGAACGGACGTGGGCAGCATCTATTTGATTCGACATGGCCAGGCCTCCTTCGGTGCAGACGACTATGACGTCCTGTCGCCCGTCGGTGTGCAGCAGGCCCAGGTACTGGGCAGCCACCTGGCCGACCTGGGCCTGACGTTCGACCGTTGTGTGTCGGGCGACCTGCGGCGCCAGCAGCACACGGCCAACGCCACGTTCGAGTCCATCGGCGCCCAGGGCCTGCCGGTGCCGCCCCTGGAAATCGACAGCGCCTTCAACGAATTCGACGCCGACGCGATCATCCGCGCCCTGCTCCCAGACCTGCTCGGCAGCGAGCCGCAAGCCCTGGAAACCCTGCGCAACGCCCCGCAGAACCGGGGTGAGTTCCAGCGTATCTTTGCCCTGATCATCGAGCGCTGGCTGAGCGGCACCTACGACCCCCCCGGCCTGGAAAGCTGGCTGGGGTTTGTCGAGCGCGTCCAGGGTGGCTTGCAGCGCCTGCTGGAGAGTGCCGACAATGCCCACAAGATCGCGGTATTTACCTCCGGCGGCACCATCACCGCCCTGCTCCACCTGATTACCCGCATGCCTGCCGCCCAGGCTTTCGAGCTGAACTGGCAGATTGTCAACACCTCGCTCAACCACTTGAAGTTCCGTGGTCGCGAAGTGGCGCTGGCTTCCTTCAACAGCCATACCCACTTGCAACTGTTGAAGGCGCCGCAGCTCATCACTTTCCGATGAATTGCGGCCAACCGTGACCCCAAGGTCACTGGCACCACCCATAAAAGGATCGAACCATGACTGACGTAGCTAAAGCCGTAGAAGCAATGAAAGCCAAATTCAACCCAGGCGCTGCCGACGGCCTGGACCTGGTGTTCGGTTTCCGTATCGACGAGACCCAGAACTTCTCGCTGATCGTCAAGGACAGCACTTGCGAATTGCAAGAAGGCGTGAACCCTGACGCCCAGGTGACTCTGGTGATGGACGCTGAAACTATGAAAGGGATCGTCAGCGGCGAAACCGACGGCATGCAGGCCTTCATGGGCGGCAAGCTGCGCACCGAAGGCAACATGATGCTGGCGATGAAACTCAGCGAGCTGTTCCCGGCCTGATCCAGGGCAATCTGGGTTGACCAATCCCGCCTACCCAGGCGGGATTTTTGTATGTGCCGGTGGCGCTCATTCATTTGCAGAATGAAGTCCAGAGGAATCTTCATTTGCGCCCACGGGCCACGCCCAACAAAATCTGGCTCACGGCCCACACCACCGTTATCGCCGCCAGGAATTCTCTATGCCGACCCCGCGTCTTATCAGCCCCGATGCCATCCGCAAAGACTTCTCCCGGGCCATGTCCGACATGTACCGCGAGGAAGTTCCGCTGTATGGCGCACTGCTGGAACTGGTGGCCGACACCAATGCCCGGGTGCTGGCAAGCGACCCCGCCCTGGCGCGGCAACTGCAACGCACCGGCGAAATCCAGCGCCTGGACAGGGAACGCCACGGTGCCATCCGCCTGGGCAGCGCCTATGAACTGGCAACCATCCGCCGCCTGTTTGCGGTGATGGGCATGCAGCCGGTGGGCTACTACGACCTCACCCCGGCCGGCGTGCCGGTGCATGCCACGGCCTTTCGCGCCGTGCATGAAAGCGCCTTGCAGACCAGCCCGTTCCGGGTCTTCACCTCGCTGCTGCGCCTGGAACTGATCGAAAACCTTGAACTGCGGGCCTTTGCCGAAGCCGCCCTGGCCAAGCGTTCGATCTTCACCCCACGCGCCCTGGCCCTGATCGAGCAGGCCGAAGCCGACGGCGGCCTCAATGCCAGCGATGCCCAGGCCTTTATCCAACAAGCCCTGGAAACCTTTCGCTGGCACCACACCGCCACGGTCAGCGCGGCCCAGTACCAACAACTCAGCGACCAGCACCGGTTGATTGCCGACGTGGTGGCCTTCAAGGGCCCGCACATCAATCACCTGACCCCACGCACCCTGGACATCGACCGCGTACAAGCCGACATGCCCGGCAAAGGCATCACCCCCAAAGCCGTGATCGAAGGCCCACCCCGCCGCCAATGCCCGATCCTGCTGCGCCAGACCAGCTTCAAGGCCCTCGACGAAGCCATTGCCTTTACCGATGCCAAGGGCAGCCACAGCGCACGCTTTGGCGAGATCGAACAACGCGGCGTGGCCCTGACCCCCAAGGGCCGGGCGCTCTATGATCAGTTGCTCAACGCCGCCCGGGACGAACTGGGCGCCTTTCCCAATGAAGCCAACGCCCAGCGCTACACCGACCTGATGGAGCAACACTTCCAGGCCTTCCCGGATAATCACCGAGCCATGCGCGAGCAAGGGTTGGCGTTCTTTCGCTACGGGGTGACCGACAAGGGCCGTGCCGCCGGGAAGGGCGCGCCACAGAGCCTGGACGCATTGGTCGAGGCGGGTTACGTCGATATCGAACCGTTGGTGTATGAGGATTTCCTGCCGGTCAGCGCGGCGGGGATTTTCCAGTCGAACCTAGGCGATGCCGCGCAGAATCACTACACGGCCAACGCCAACCAGGCTGAGTTTGAACAGGCCCTGGGCCGCCAGACCCTGGATGAGTTGCAGCTGTATGCAGACACCCAGCAGCGCTCGATCGACACCTGCCTACAGGCGCTGCGCACCTAGAAAAAGAGTTCGCCCGACACCACAACGCATTCCATGCGTAGTCAACTTGCCCCAGGGCCGGGCGAACGGTTGGGATAATAGGCAGTGGCGAGGCGGCTGTCCTTGGGGCAATTCTGAAGAAATATGGAGCCTTCTCTTATCGACTCTGCCCCCTTGCCCGCGTCAGGCAGCCTCCTGCACTTTGGAATGTTTTGGGACTGCTGCGCAGCGCGAGCAAGCTTTCCCGCAACGAGGGAAACCTTATAGAAATCTATACCTCATCGTACGCAGACAACACTCCGCAAGACGGTAATGGTTATAATCGCCTGCTAATTCGCCATGTATTAAAACGATCATATACGCGACCGGAAAAGTACTACAACGATTTAGGACGCTTTTGATTTGATATAAATCCAATCCGAGACGATGCTCATCAAACCAGCTAGTACATAGAGGCTCTTATTCACTACCGGAGGCTTTTATGAACACACCATCAAAGATAAGCATCGTAATCGTAGGAGCAGGACACATGGGGAGTGCACTCGCACTCGGACTAAAAAATTCCAACCTCAATATCTCTATAATCGTAATCGAGCCCAACCCCATTCGGCGCGCCAGTATTACTGCTAATGGAATATGCACACAAGAGAGCATACCAGAACTAAAAAACACAAAAATCTTATTGTTAGCTATTCCTCCTCAAGCATTTTTTTCTTTTACAGAAAACTGTGAAAAAATTAAAAATTATTCAGGCTTGGTAATTTCAGTTATGGCTGGACTTACCATATCAACACTAAAAAAGGCTACTTACACAACACAAATTTGTCGTGCCATGCCAAACATCTCCTGCGCAAAACTAGATGGAATGACTGTTCTTTACTACTCAAAGAAAACCACAAATACAAACAGAGCATTGACCAACCAATTATTTTCCAGCCTTGGAAAATGTCTCCTGTTAAAGAAAGAATATTTAATTGATAGTGCCACGGCATTAGTCGGTGGAGGCCCTGCTTACGTCGCCTATTTCGCAACTTCCTTATTAAATTTTGCAACAAGCAATGGTTTCGATAAAAAAAGCGCATCACTTATAACCACTCAAATAATTCGAGGCACCACCACTCTACTAGCTGAAAACAAAAATTCCCCTCTGAACATTTGCAAGCTTGTAATGACAGCCAAAGGTACAACCGAGCAAGCAATTAAATACTTTGACAAAAATAAATTAAGCAATCTTGTCATCGAAGGTCTAAACAAGGCTTGTGCACAGTCCAAAAAAATAGGCGAAGGGAGATAAAACACATGTTGGGACTTATTGATCACGGTGTACCTGGATGGTCTCAACCCAGTGACGGATTTCACTATTTAAACAGCCAGCCTTCCACTTACGAAGTCTATTTTGGCCTTGGACAAAGACTAATTTTTTTAAACACTCTCAACGTATTTAAAATAAGCTTAGCCGGCTTAAAACTTGGTGACTATCTGGTTCGCACATCAGATGCTATTACTTTGAATGGTAGCTTTCTAGATATTGGAACGGGAAGTGGCGCACATGCATTACTGATGAGAAAACTCGGCAACAAAAAAATTATTGCAACGGACATATGCAAGGCATCTATTAATCAAGCAAAAACACATGAAAAAATTAATTTTAAAACCAGCGAAATTACATTCCACATAAGTAATCTTTTTGAAAAAATCCCGCAACAGAAATTTCAAACTATTGCCTTTAACCCTCCAGGTTGGCGTACACCATCCACCTCACTAATCAAGATTCTAGAGGGTTTGGAGCGCAAAGGAGAGCTCTCTGCTCGCGCAATGTTTTATGGCGATGACGTCATAACACGCTTCCTCGAAGACCTCCCGAGATACCTTAGCATTGGCGGCAGAGCCATTATCGGTCTCAACTCTCTAGTAGGAATAGATGACATATTTAAAAAATACAATGACAAAAACAACAAAACTCCATTATTACAATACAAACTAATTGAACGATACACACTCCCTCTACTTTACTATTCAGCCCAATGGCAGAAACTCGAAAAAAATTTAAAAATCGAGTTTGAGGAGTGGTCTAGAAAAGGCTTGGCGAATTACACAATTGACAGACAAGGGAAAATATACTGGTCGTACGAAATAATTGAAATTTCTCATAGATCATCTGAAAAATGAACACCCCCTCATCGCTCTATTTAGCCACATACATATGGGCACTCTTTTGTGCTAGCGCTGCAAATATACTCTTAGGACTTTCATCACTCTATTGGCGGGAGCTAAGCGTTTTCTCGCCCTTGACACTTGTTGCTTGTCGAATATTGCTTTCCCTAATCACGCTAGCACTTATTATTTCCTGGACAAGAAAAATTCAAGAATTTAAAAAACTAAAAATAAAAACTCTAAGCCTACACTTCGGCGCCTCCATACTCCTGAGTATAAACTGGGGGACGTTTATATGGGCTTCAGTAAATGGACATATTTTAGAAAGCGGTTTCGGATACTTATTAGCCCCATTCCTATCAATAGGCATAGGTGTACTTATTTACAATGAAACACTTAGATCTACTCAAATCCTTTCAATTATCACAATATCTGCCTCAGCCACACTGCTAATTTTATACGACAGCGAACTCAATCACTGGGTATATTCAGCAATAGCTATATCTTGGGGCTTATACACATGTACAAAAAAAGCCACCTCATTAAGCTCTATAAGTGGGCTTCTAATAGAAACTCTATTTTTGAGTATCGGAATTTTATTGGCATGGATTATACTTGACTGGTCATTGGTGTGGCCCGAAAATACCACATATCGTTTTCGATGGTTGATTCTCTTCGCCGGATGTGTCTCAGTCATACCTTTAGCGATGTTCGCTTACGCAGCAAAAAGACTCCTCCTTGCAACGACTGGCTTTCTTCAGTTTATGCTCCCTATCACACAATTTTTTGTTGCCATATTTTTTTACAGACAATCTATTTCAATAGGATCCTTGTCTTTATTTTTAGTAACATTTGGAATATTAGTTTCTCTATTTCTTTACGAATGCGCCGACACTCGATCTCAACAAAGGAGCTCGATCAAATGAAAAATTATTATGATGTAATAGTCGTTGGCCTTGGAATTTTTGGGGCGTCTGCGCTGTGGCGATTGGCATCGAAAGGTAAACGTGTGTTGGGAGTCGATGCTGGTGGACCCACTCACTGCTTCGGATCGTCTCATGGCAGCTCAAGAATTTTTCGCCGCGCTTATTGGGAGGGAGAAAAATACCTTCCTCTTCTCAACCATGCAGATACGCTATGGAATGAGTTGGAGGCCGTAGCTCAAAGAAAACTCTTATTTAGAACCGGCGGTATTTTTATTGGACACAGCGACAGTCGCGTGGTGAAAGGAAGTACGAGAACAGCCAAACTTTCTCAAATAAAACACAGCCTATTGACCGCAGATAAAGTCTGCCGGCATGTTCCAGCATTTAATATACCCCATAACTTTGAAGCTCTATACGAACCAGGTGCCTACGCAATTTCCGCCTGTGACGCCAGATTGACAATGTTAAATGAGGCAGTGCATCAAGGCGTCGTAACACTATTCGGCGAAAGTGTTGTGTCTGTAAAAAACAATGGTGCGGGTGCAACATTGAAAACCAAGAATGGTAATTCTTATACTGCAAAATCAGTAATTGTTACGACCGGCCCTTGGATTGCTGAACAGCTGCTACCCGAGCTAAAGGATTACCTAGAAACCAGAAAGCTGCCTGTTTACTGGTTCACTCCAAAAACAGGATCGGAAAATATTTTTTCTCCTGAAAATTTTCCAGTCTTTCTCTATGAGTCCTCACATGGTCATCTACTGTACGGAGTGCCCTCAATTGTCAGCAATGAACCTGGTGTAAAGATAGGATTTCATAATCGGCAACAGATCCCGACACATCCCTCGTGGATGGAAGTCCAGATCTCGCAGCAATCGATAGAAGAAATATCTACCATTGTCAGCCCCCTATTGCCTGATCTTGAACGTTTACCAGCACGAGCAAAAAACTGCTTCTATACCATGAGCAAGGATGAATCTTTTTTGATCGGCGCCTCCACTAAACTGAACTCGGTGTATTTTGCATCCGCATGTTCAGGACATGGATTCAAGTTTGCAACTGCTATAGGTGATGCTCTTGCACACTTGGTCAACGGACAGGATCCAAGCGTATCAATTTCAGAATTCTCCCCAACACGTTTTTGGAACTAAAAAATACTGCAACTGTTGAAAAACATTAAGCCGTCAAGGAGCGACGTTCTCGCCCCCTGACTGACTCCACTTCGTGTATCAAAGCAGCTTGGTAATTTCGTCTTTGATCAACAAGCGTTTTTCCTTCAGTTTCTTCAAATCATCATCGTTGCCGGCGGCCCTTTCGGCGCTTAACACCAATTCATCGACAGTCTTGTATTTGTCAAATAACGCATTCAGATGAGGCTTCTCTGCTCGGCGTTTTTCGACATCTTCCTTACTCAACCCCAAATCCTGATAAAGATCATGTTTCACTGGCATGAAGTACCTCCGCAAGTTAATCAATGACTGGTACACCTTGAAGCTAGCCCATCCATGGGCCTCTTGTCATGCTCAAGGTCAATTCCCCTGGCCCGGCGCCTGGGCAATGTTCAGGTCTTGCCAGGTTATCGCCGGCACCTTGGCAAATGCTCAATCGCCGTGGCTTACCCGTGCGGTCAGTACCGAGCGTACCTGTTGCGCCAGGTCTTCGGGGCGGTAGGGTTTGCCCAGCAGATGAATGTCGTTGCCCAACAGGTGGTCGCTGGAAAGAATGTCGCGGGTATGCCCGGAGGTGAACAACACCGCAACCGGCGGCTGTTGCGCCTTGGCCCACTGGGCCAGGTCGGTGCTTTTGATCCGCCCGGGCATGACCACATCGGTGAAGATCAGGTCGGGCCGCAAGCCGGTGCGCAGCATCAGCATGGCGTCATCGCCATCCTCGGCGGTGAGCACCGTGTAGCCGGACTGTTGCAGCAATTCCACCGCCGCGCCGCGTACGCCTTCGTTGTCCTCCACCACCAGGATGGATTCCCGGCCGCCCTCTTGCAGGGCCTCACAGGGTGGGGCTTCCTGGCTTTCCGGTTCAAGGCTGTGGGGGAAGTACATCTGCACCACGGTGCCCTGGCCTGGCTCGCTGCTGATCTGCACATGCCCGCCACTTTGCTTGACGAAACCAAACACCATGCTCAAGCCCAGGCCGGTGCCGTGGCCGTCAGGCTTGGTGGTGAAGAACGGCTCGAAGACCCGCCGCAGCACCGCCGGCGGCATGCCGGCCCCGGTGTCGCTGACCGACAGGCGTACATATTCGCCGGAGGCAATCCCGTTGCGGCAGCCCTCCTCGGGCGACAGGCTGATGTTTTCACCGGTGATGCGGATCACCCCCTCGCCCTTCATGGCATCCCGGGCATTGATCGCCAGGTTGAGCACGGCGTTTTCCAATTGATTGCGATCGACATGGATGCACCAGGGGTCTTGCGGCAATTGCACATCGATCTGGATGGTTTCCCCCAGGGCCCGCTGCAGCAATTCACCCAGGCCTTCATAAATGCGCCGGGGGTTGAACACCGCCGGTGACAGCGGCTGGCGCCGGGCAAAGGCCAGCAGTTGCGAGGACAGCTTGGCGCCGCGCTCGACGGCAGCCAGGGCGGCACCGACGCGCCGTTGTACCTGGGGGTTGTCCCGCTCATGGCGGGCCAGCAGGTGCAGGTTGCCGGCAATCACCTGCAGCAGGTTATTGAAGTCATGGGCCACGCCCCCGGTCAGCCCGCCAATGGCTTCGAGCTTTTGCGACTGGCGCAATTGGTCCTCGGCGGCCGAACGCGCCTGGACTTCGGCGGCGACGCGCTGCTCCAGGTTATGGGTGAGTTTGAGCAGGGACTCTTCGGCGATCTTGCGTACATGGATATCGATGATCACCCCGGGAAAGCGCAGCGGCTGCCCGCCCGCATCCAGCTCACAACGCCCGCTGGCCAGCACCCACAGATAGCTGGCGTCGGGGCGTCGCACGCGAAACTCGACGTTATACGGGCCACCGGCTTCCAGGGTGCGGGCAATCAGGCGGTTGACCCGCACCAGGTCATCGGGATGGATGACCTGGGTGGCCACGGCAATGGGCAGGCCTTGCTCCACGTCGGCCATGGTCAGGCCCAGGGTGCGGGCGAAACGCTCGTCACCCGACAGCCGGTCGGGCAACACATCCCAGACAAAGGAGCCCAGCAGCGCCCCGGCATTGAGCGCCAGTTGCAAGCGCTCGTCGGCCACGCGGTAAGCCCCCTCGGCTTCCTGGCGCAAACGCTCGGACAGTACGTGCTCGGTGGTCTCCACCACAATCGCCAGCACCCCGGCCGGCTGCTGGTCGTCACCGGCCACTGGGCTGTAATAGAGGTCCAGCCACAAGTCTTCGGGGCGACCATTGCGCAGCAACATCAAGGCCTTGTTGCGGTAGGACAAGGTGCCACCGGCCAGGCAGGTGTCCATGACCTGCCGGTTGAAATCGGCCACTTCCGGCCAGCCCTGCTCCACCGGCACGCCCAGCAGAAACGGGTGGCGCCCGCCGGCAAACACCGAATAGCTGTCGTTGTAGATCATGTACCCGGCACGGCCCCAGAGCATCACCATCGGCACCGGCGAAGCCAGGAGCATCTGCACCGCACACGTCAGGCTGGTGGACCAGCGGTCAATCGGGCCCAGGTCGGTGGTCGACCAGTCAAAGGCACGGATCCTTTGGGCCATTTCACCGCCCCAACCGTCACAACCATGGGTATTGGATAAAAATTGCATGAATCAGCTCGGTGCAGAGAGAAGGCATTCACCACTGTTGGAGCATAGCGCTGCCGGATGGTTTCACTCTGTATAGCTTATGCGCCAACCGCCGGGATTATCGCTGGGCAGGTATTCGGATCTCGCCGCCCCGGCATTGGGTCTTGACGCTCTTCGGGCAACCGGCGAAGCGCAACTCCTTGCTCAAGCAGACCCGCACCTCCGACAACACCTTGCCCCGGCAGATCACGGCCATGCCGTGGCGCCCCATGCGGGGGTTGCTCTCGCGAAACAAGGCTTCAATATCCCGGGCGGCAAGTGGGCCGGGCACATTAAAAGGCTCGAACGCCTGCGGAATCTGGACCACCGCCAATGCGGCATCGGCCTTGTCCAGGTAGTCGGACGCCTCCAGGCCACTGCATGTGCCGTGCTTGGCCCATTCATGCTTGAGCAGTTTTTCAGTCACGAACAATGACATGCCCTTGGCCAGTTCCTCGACCGACAACCGCGACTGCGGCAGGCAAGAGGCCGGCCACCCGCCCCGGGCATATTGCGGCCACAGGCCATGTAGCACAAAGCCGTAGCCCTTGCCGGTGCACTGCTGGTCCTGTGGATGGGTCAGGCAGAAAGTCGGCGACCAGGACAGTGACAACACATAAAAATCAAAGTCGCCGGCCTGCCCCTGGCTGCGGGAGGCTGCACCCGCCTGCGCGGCCAACGCCAGGCACAGGGCGATCCAGGTGGTTCTCCATTTCATCGGGCAAATCCTTTATCAAAGTGAGCGGCCATTGTTCTGGGCCACACCCCGGCGCGCAGTCAGGTAACGCGCTGCCGCACGGTAGAAAGCTCGACAGCTCCAGGCATCAAGGCTTGCGCTGCAGCACCCGATCCATGATCCGGTCGGTCTTCAGGGCTTCGATGGCCAGTGCCGGGTGCACACATTCGCCACGGATATGCGCGTTCATGCCCAGTACGTGGTGCCACTGGATATGGGGGTGATGGGCAATATGCAGGGTCTGGCTGACCTCGGCCTCAAGTTGCAACGGTTGCTCATCGAACACTGAAAAGGTGATGCGTCCAGCGCTACCGATCAACTCGACCCGGTCCTCGCGGCGGTCGGCTACAAAGTTCCAACAGCCCATCCCCAGCGCACCCGAGGTGAAGCTCCAGCAGGCGGTGACGGCATCTTCCGCCGCATAGCGCCCAGCCTGGCGCGCGGTATACCCCGTGACCTCGACGATATCCCCCGCCAGGTACTGGAACAGGTCCAGGCCATGGCTGGCCAGGTCGGCAAAATAGCCCCCGCCGGCAATTGCCGGGTCGGTCCGCCAGTTGCTGGCGTGGGTATCGGTCGGCGATGGCGGCTTGCACAACGTCCAGCTCAGGTGCCGCAACTCGCCAATGCGCCCTTGTTGCAGCCAGGCACGCACCTGCTGGAAGCGCGGCAGGGAACGCCGGTAATAGGAGACAAACAGATGCAACCCGGCCCGCTCGAAGGTGCGCTGCATCAAGGCGCTCTGCTCGGCATTGAGGGACATCGGCTTTTCGACGCAGCAATGCTTGCCTGCCGCGGCCACCAGCAGGCTGTATTCCAGGTGGCTGTCGGGGGGCGTGGCGATGTACACCGCATCCACTTCGGGGTCGTCGATCAGGGCCTGGGCATCCGTGTAAAACCGGGCAATCCCATGGCGTGCCGCATAATCGCGCACCGCTTGCGGGCGACGCCCCATCACAGCCACCAGGGCCGAACCTGGCGCTTTGTAGAAAGCGGGTCCACTCTTGATCTCAGTAACACTGCCACAACCGATCATGCCCCAGCGGATGGTGCTCATCTGACTTTCCTTCACCGGTGTTTTTTTCAGTGGAGCAGTATCGGCGTTTTCCTTCACGGTCTCCAGCCTCGCCCTATAAAGACCCCGCATGACAATTGCATTACACTTTTATGACGATCATCCAGTCGCGGGGGCACAGACGATGAAAATACGCGCAACGGTGATTTGCGAACACGAGGGGCACATTCTGTTTGTGCGCAAGGCCAGGTCGAAATGGGCCCTGCCCGGTGGCAAGGTCGAGCGCGATGAGCGCCCGGTCGGCGCGGCTGCGCGTGAACTGCAGGAGGAAACCGGGCTGAACGTGGATGGGTTGCTGTATCTGCAGGAGTTGAAGGCCAGTGACACGCTGCATCACGTGTTTGAAGCCTCGGTGGTGAACATCGACCAGGCCCGGCCCTGCAATGAAATCATCGATTGCCAGTGGCATGCCTACAGTGCGTTGGAGCAACTGGACACCACCGCTGCCACCAAGCGTATCGTCCGCTCGTTTCTGCGCCGGCTCTGACGCCTAGCCGAAGGCCGCAAAGCCCCGGCGCCCGGCCTTGAGCTCGGTGCGCAGTTCGCCGATCAGGTTGGAGATGGCACGGATGCTGTCCAGGCCCTGGGGCGACACGCCGGTCAACAGCAGCTCCACACGACCGGACTCGGGCTCGAAGATACGGATCGTCAAAAAACCCTGGGGGTTGACGCTACAGTCACACGACAGCGGGGCAAAGCCGGACGCCATGATGCGACTCAACTCAACGATCGGAATCATTCTGGCTACCCTGGGTCGCACATGACGCGATGGACGTGATCCCAGCAGAATAGATGAGGGTGTGCAACACGTGTGGGCAATTCTGCGAAAGTGTTAGCTACCCCACACTTTCCCCCGAAAGCGCTGGTGCAATGGCGCCAGAAAAACCATGGGTGTTTCGCCACTACCCGGCTATGCAGGTCAAATCGCGGGCAAAAAAAATCCCAGGTAGCTGATGGAAACCTGGGATTTAAAAATGCATAAACCGTGGGAGGTGAACGCCCGCTCATCATAACCACCGAGACAACTTGTAACAAGTTGATCCATTAGCCTTTCGTCGGATTGAAACAACGCTAAGTCATTCAATAACCACACATTTTTTATGGTTCCCGGTGTCTTCAGTGCCACTTTTTGGTGCGGCTACAGGGGTCTATTTACGCGCCAGTTTGTAGCGTACGCACTCTTCATAAAAGCTTGCGCGAACGGCCGCCGGCTTGAGGCGCGATGCGCTGTCATAGGTCTGCTCGGTGATGCCCATGGCCATCATGCGCATCCAGGACTTGTCGAACTTGTACCGCTGGATCTTCTGCCGCGCCGCATACAATGAAACACCGGCCAACTTCAGCTCCTGGGCCCTGGCCGCCGTGCCCGCGCCCCAACTGCACATGTACCGGTCCCCTTCGCGCAGCGCCTTGCCCTGGGCCGCCACCGCCCCGCTCGCCAGGGCCAAGGCAATCAGCGTGATTGTTACATTGCGCATTGGCATCCCACCTAACCACCTGAAAATAAAAGTGATTTTGGCGAGAACTGGATCAGTTGGGGGCCATTAAAATGCCTTCTTGGCGATCAGCCTTCCCCGCCAGGGTTGCTGCCCTACCGGCGGCTGACCATAATCGCCCACCCTTTATCCCCCTCACGCAAGGAAATGCCGTGAAGAAGTTTCTCCTGCTGGCCCCATTGTTGATTCTGCTGCAAGGTTGCGGCGCGACCATGACGTCATACGAGCCCAGTTTCGACAACGTCCAACGCCTCAAGCAAAACCCTGCGCTGCAACCTGTCAGCCAGGCCCAAGTCACTGCCGCCTCGGGCCAGGGCTGGTTGATGGTTCGGGCCAACCCGATCAACTCGCCAGCCGGCAGCATCCCCGCCCACGTGCAGGCGGCGCTCACCCAGGAGCTGTCCCTGGCCGGCCTGCTGAATCAAAGCGCGCCACGGCGCCTGGATGTGCTGCTGGTGAAGAGCGAGCTGACGGCGGGCGTGGGCTCCGGCCATGGCACGCTGGCCGCGCGCTTTACCGTGGTCAAAAATGATGCCGTGGTGTACGACGCCACCAAGGAAGTGACCAGCGTGTGGTCCAGTTCATTCTTCGGCCCCATTGCGGTCCTGAATGCAACCAACGCCTACAACCCGCTGGTGCGTGACTTGCTCAAGGCCTTGTACAGCGACCCGCTGTTTATCCAGGCACTCAAGTAAAAACACTGTCTAGTCCTGAAATAGGTTTACACCTGTTTCACCCTAACGCCCGATGCACCGCATCGGGCGTTTTGTATTTCAAAGACAGG
>NZ_LKBY01000111.1:0-60064 GCF_002699915.1 Pseudomonas sp. ICMP 8385
GCCGCCGCCATCGCAGCCTCGCCGGGGCTCGACAGCTCCCACCTTGATTTTCGGGGGTTGGAGGCTTGCATTTCAGCCGCCACCGCAGGATGCATGCGGTGCCCAATGCCCTGAAGATCCAATGTGGGAGCTGGCTTGCCTGCGATAGCGGCGGGTCAGCCAACATCCCTCCCAGCAAGGCCGCCGCCATCGCAGCCTCGCCGGGGCTCGACAGCTCCCACCTTGATTTTCGGGGGGTGGAGGCTTGCATTTCAGCCGCCACCGCAGGATGCATACGCTGCCCAATGCCCTGAAGAACCAATGTGGGAGCTGGCTTGCCTGCGATAGCGGCGGGTCAGCCAGCATCCCTCCCAGCAATGCCGCCGCCATCGACCAATGTGGGAGCTGGCTTGCCTGCGATAGCGGCGGGTCAGCCAGCATCCCTCCCAGCAATGCCGCCGCCATCGTAGCCTCGCCGGGGCTCGACAGCTCCCACCTTGATTTTCAGGGTTTGGAGGCTTGTATTTCCGATCCGTTGGCGGCGCGTTCGAGGATCCTCGGCCCCGGGCCTTCCTGGCCCAGGCTGTCGCCCGGGTTGCGCAAGGGGCAGTCGTTGAGCGACAGGCAGCCGCAGCCAATGCAGTTGTCCAGGCTGTCGCGCAGGGCTTCCAGGGTGCGGATGCGTTCGTTGAGGTTGTCGCGCCAGGCCGAAGACATCTCGCCCCATTGCGCGGCTGTCAGTTTGCTGTTCGGCGGATAGCGGCCCATGGCGCGCTTGATCTCTTCCAGGGGGATGCCGGTGCGTTGCGCCACCTTGATAATCGCGATGCTGCGCAGCACCAGCGACGGGAAGCGCCGTTGGTTGCCGGCGTTGCGCGTGCTGGCGATCAAGCCCTTGGACTCATAGAAGTGCAGAGTGGAGATCGGTACGCCGCTGCGCCTGGCCACCTCGCCGATGGTGAGGGAGCGCACACCGTCCGGGTTCTTTTCTGCTGCCATGGGTGTTGCCCTCAAGTTAAGTTGAGGTTTTATAGTCCTGCCCGATCTTGGCTGCAACCGCTTTCCATCGGGGGGCAGCGCACACACTACGGATGAGCGGAGCAGGGCATGGGCAGAAGGATGCGAGTAGGTGGGGGCGTGGCAGGGGTCAGTGTGCTGGCCCTGGTCATCATGTGGTTGGGCAATCAACCCTCAACCCAGGCAGCGGCGACGTGGCCGGTGGCCAAGGTGGCGCTGGCCAGGGTCGGGCAGGGCGAGGCGCCCCGCCAGGCCTTCGCCGCAGGGGAGCTGGAGGCGGCCAACCAGGTGCAGGTGGCGGCGGAAACCGCAGGACGTATCACGCGGATCGCCTTCGAGTCCGGCCAGGCAGTCAAGGCCGGGCAGTTGCTGGTGCAGCTCAATGACGCCCCCGAACAGGCCGACCGTTTGCGCCTGCACGCCCAACTGCGCAATGCGCAGACCTTGTTCCTGCGTATTCAAAAGCTTGAGGCCGTGAATGTCGCGACCCAGGAGCAACTGGACAACGCCACCGCCGCCCTGGACATGGCCAAGGGCGAGCTGCAACAGGTTGATGCGCGGATTGCACAAAAAGCCATCCGCGCACCGTTCGCCGGGCAGATGGGTATCCGTCGTGTGCATCAAGGCCAGTACCTGCAGACCGGCGAAGCCATCGCCAGCCTGTTGGATGGCCAGCGCCTGCACGTGAATTTCGCCTTGAGTGAACAGTCGGCCCCAGGCTTGAGCATCGGCCAGGCTGCCGCGCTCACGGTGGATGCCTTGCCCGGCCAGCAGTTCTCGGCGCAGATCAACGCCATCGACCCGCTGATCGGCCCGTCGCGCTCGGTGCGGGTGCAAGCTACCCTGGCCAACCCGGGCGGGCAGTTGCAGGCCGGCATGTATGCCAGCGTGCGCCTGTCGGCGGTGCAATCGCCCACGGTGCTGGTGGTGCCGGAAACCGCCATCACCTATACCGCCTACGGGCAGACCGTGTTTATCGCCAGCGCCGATCCGGCCGGCGCCTTGAGTGTGCGCCGCGCCCAGGTGACGACCGGGGAGCGCTGGCAGGGCCAGGTGGAAATCACCTCGGGCCTGGCGCTGGGCGAGCAGGTGGTGGTTTCCGGGCAGCTCAAGCTCAGCGACGGCATGCCCGTCGAAGCCGCCGGGCAAAACACCCTGGACGTTGAAGGGAAACCCGCCTCATGAGCTTCACCGACCGTTTTGTACGGCGCCCGGTGCTGGCCCTGGTGGTCAGCAGCCTGATCGTCCTCGCCGGCCTGTTTGCTCTCGGCCAGTTGCCGGTGCGCCAGTACCCGCTGCTGGAAAGCTCGACCATCACCGTCAGCACCGAGTACCCCGGCGCCTCGGCCGAATTGATGCAAGGCTTCGTCACCCAACCGATCACCCAGGCCGTGTCGTCGGTGGAGGGCATCGACTACCTGGCGTCGTCGTCGGTGCAGGGGCGTAGTGTGATCACCCTGCGCATGACCCTCAACCGTGACTCGACCCAGGCGCTGGCCGAGACCATGGCCAAGGTCAACCAGGTGCGTTACCGCTTGCCCGATGATGCCTACGACCCGGTGGTCGAGCTGTCGGCCGGCGACTCCACCGCCGTGGCCTACGTGGGGTTTGCCAGTGACACGCTGTCGATCCCCGAGCTCAGCGACTACCTGTCGCGGGTGGTCGAGCCGCAGTTTTCCGGGATCGACGGGGTGGCCAAGGTGCAGACCTTCGGCGGGCAGCACCTGGCGATGCGCCTGTGGCTGGACAGTGATCGCATGGCCGGGCGCGGGGTGACCGCCGCCGACGTGGCGCAAGCGGTGCGCAGCAATAACTACCAGGCCACGCCGGGGCAGATCCGTGGCCAATTCGTGCTGGCCGATATCCATATCGACACCGACCTGACCAGCGTCGAGGCCTTCCGTGACCTGGTGATCCGCAACGACGGCACGGCCCTGGTGCGCCTGCGCGATGTGGGCACCGTGGAGCTGGGCGCGGCGGCGACCCAGACCAGCGCCACCATGAATGGCCGCCCGGCTGTGCACCTGGGGCTGTTCCCCACGCCGTCGGGCAATCCCCTGGTGATCGTCGACGGCATTCGCCAACTGCTGCCGCAGATCCAGCAAACCCTGCCGCCTGGGGTCAACGTGGCCCTGGCCTATGAGACGGCGCGGTTTATCGAGGCCTCCATCGAAGAGGTGATGCACACCTTGCTGGAGGCCATGCTGATTGTGGTGCTGGTGATCTGGCTGTGCCTGGGCTCGCTGCGCAGCGTGGCGATTCCGGTGCTGGCGATTCCACTATCGATGCTCGGCGCGGCGGCCTTGATGCTGCTTTTTGGTTTCAGCCTCAACCTGCTGACCCTGCTGGCGATGGTGTTGGCTATCGGCCTGGTGGTGGACGACGCGATTGTGGTGGTGGAAAACGTCCACCGGCATATCGAAGAAGGCCTGACGCCGGTGGCCGCCGCGTTGGTCGGCGCCCGCGAGATCGCCGGGCCGGTGATTGCCATGACCCTGACGCTGGCGGCGGTGTATGCGCCCATCGGCCTGATCGGCGGGCTGACCGGCACGCTGTTCCGCGAATTTGCCCTGACCCTGGCGGGAGCGGTGATTGTCTCGGGCGTGGTCGCCTTGACCCTGTCGCCGGTGATGAGCTCGCTGCTGCTCAAGCCGGGGCAACAAGAAGGGCGCATGGCCAAGTTGGCCGAACAGGTGTTTGGCGGGTTGGCCGCCGCCTATGGCCGAGTGTTGGGCCACTCCCTGGCACGGCGCTGGATCAGCGGCGGTATTGCCGTGCTGGTGTGCCTGAGCCTGCCGTGGCTGTACAGCCTGCCGCAGCGCGAACTGGCGCCGCCCGAGGACCAGGCGGCGATACTCACCGCCATCAAGTCACCGCAATACGCCAACCTCGATTACGCGGAACGCTTTGCGGGCAAGCTCAACCGGGTCATGGAGAGCCTGCCGGAAACCACCGACACCTGGATCATCAATGGCACCGACGGGCCGGCGGCCAGCTTTGGCGGGATCAACCTCAGCGCCTGGCAGGCCCGTGAGCGCTCGGCCGAGCAGGTCCAGGCGCAGTTGCAGCAGGCCGTGGGCGAGGTCGAGGGCAGCAGCATTTTTGCCTTCCAGGTGGCGGCGTTGCCCGGCTCCAGCGGTGGCCTACCGGTGCAGATGGTGTTGCGCAGCGCCCAGGACTACCCGGTGCTGTACCAGACCATGGAAACCCTCAAGCAGCGTGCCCGTGACAGCGGCCTGTTTGCCGTGGTCGACAGCGACCTGGACTACAACAACCCGGTGGTCAAAGTCACCGTCGATCGGGCCAAGGCGGCGAGCCTGGGGATTGGCATGCGCGATATCGGCGATTCCCTGGCGGTGCTGGTGGGCGAGCAGTACATCAACCGTTTTGCGCTGTATGGGCGCTCTTATGATGTGATTGCACAAGGCACCGAGGAACAGCGCCTGACCCCACAGGCCCTGGCCCGCCAGTATGTGCGTACCGAGGGCGGCCAGTTGATCCCGCTGTCGGCGCTGGTGCGCCTGGATATCACGGTGGCGCCGAACCGCTTGTTGCAGTTCGACCAGCAGAACGCCAGTACCTTGCAGGCCATTCCGGCGCCGGGTGTGTCCCAGGGGCAGGCGGTGGCCCTGCTGGCGCAACTGGCCGGCGAACTGCCGCCGGGATTCAGCCATGACTGGCAGTCCGAGTCACGCCAATACGTGCAGGAGGGCAGTGCCCTGGTGTTGGCGTTTCTCGCCGCCCTGGTGGTGATCTATCTGGTGCTCGCGGCGCAGTACGAGAGCCTGGTCGATCCGTTGATCATCCTGGTCACCGTGCCCTTGTCCATTTGCGGGGCGCTGATCCCCCTGGCGCTGGGCTGGGCCACGCTGAATATCTACACGCAGATCGGGCTCGTGACCTTGATTGGCTTGATCAGCAAACACGGGATCTTGATGGTGGAGTTCGCCAATGAGATCCAGGTGCGCGAGAACCTTGATCGCGTCAGCGCCATTATCCGCGCCGCGCAGATCCGTCTGCGGCCGGTGCTGATGACCACGGCGGCGATGACCTTCGGCGTGCTGCCGCTGCTGTTCGCCGACGGTGCCGGGGCCAAGAGCCGCTTTGGCCTGGGCGTGGTAATCGTCTGCGGGATGCTGGTTGGCACGCTGTTTACGCTGTTTGTCCTTCCCACTGTCTATGCCTGGCTGGCCCGTGACCATCGGGTGCAGGGCCTGCGCCAGCAGCAACTGGCCGAGGCCGAGCAGAACCTGGTGCCAGGGCATGTCGAGGTGCGCCCATGAAGACGTTTATCCCTTACCCGCTGTTGATGGGCGTGCTGGCGAGCCTGGGCGCCTGCTCCGTGGGGCCGCACTACCACGCGCCCGAGATCGCGCCGATTCAACTGGCCAGCCCGCAGGCCGAGGCTTTTGCCGGGCGTGCCGTGCAGCCGGTAGCCGCCTGGTGGAGCTTTTTCGACGACGCCCAGTTGGCGCGCTTGATCGACGCCGCCGTGGCCCATAACCACGATGTGCGCCAGGCGCGTGCGAGCCTGCTGCTGGCCCGTGCGTCGGTCGACGAGCAAGCGTTGCAGCGCCTGCCGATAGTCACCAGTACGGCGGCGTACCAACGCAGCCTGGAGCAACAGGCGGTGACGGGCGCGCGGCCCAGCCGCAGCTTGTCCGAGTCCTGGCGTGCCGGCCTGGACTTGCAATGGGAGCTGGACTTGTTTGGCCGTCTCGACCACTTGAACCGTGCCGCGCAATCCCGTGCCGAGGCTTCCCAGGCCGACCTCGAACAGGTGCAACTGAGCATTGCCGCGCAAGTGGCCCACGCCTATTTCGCGGCGCAGGGGCAGCGCGAGCAACTGCGGCTGGCGCAAGACGCGGTGCGCAGTTGGCAAGAGACCGTGGGCCTGACCGACGCGCAATACCAGGCCGGCAGCGGCTTGCCTGAAGAGCTGGAGAGTGCCCGGGGCAATACGTTGCGTGCCCAGGCGGCGATTGCGCCGCTGCAGAGCCAGCTGCAACGCAGCCTGTACCGGTTGCAGGTGTTGTCGGGGCAGCGGCCGGGCAGTGTTGGCGTCGAACTCGACGCCCTGGCGCCGGGGCCACTGGCGCGGCAATTGCCGTTGGGGGATGTCGACCAGTTGATCCGCAATCGACCGGATGTGGTGCAGGCCGAGCGGCGGCTGGCGGCGCGCGTGGAGGATGTGGGCGCGGCCACCGCCGACCTGTACCCACGCTTCAACCTGGGCGGGTTTATCGGCTTCTTTGCCTTGCGCGACGGTGACCTGGGCAGTGCGTCCCGGGCATTCGAGCTGACTCCGGGCCTGACCTGGCCGGCACTCAACCTGGGCACGGTGCGGGCGCGGCTGCGGGGTGCCCAGGCGCTGTCGCAGCGGGAGACCGCGCATTTTGAACAGGTGCTGCTGGTGGCTGTGGAAGAAGTGGAGGGCGCCATCACCCAACTGGCCGAGCATCAGCGCTATCTGCTCGGCCTGGTGCAATCGGCGCGGCATGCCGAGGCGGCGCTGGATATCGCCCAGCGCCGTTATGGCGCGGGCTCTGGCAGCTATTTATCGGTGCAACAAAACCTGCGCGAGCTGCTCAGCCTGCGCCAGGCCATTGCCCAGGCGCAGGCCGCGTCCTATGGCAATGCCGTGGACCTGTACAAGGCGCTCGCCTGGCGGGCGCCGACGGCTGTGGCGCTCAGCGCCAAGCACTTGCCCACTCAATAAGGAGTGAACCATGGATCTCCCTACCTCGCTGCTGATTTTCCAAACGGTGCTTAGCCTGGGCTTCGGCCTGTGGCTGAGCCTTGCCCTGATCAACAACCTGCACGCGTTTGCCGGCTCGGCAGGCGCGGTGGGGGCCACGATGTCAATGGCGCCGCTGCGTGAGCATCCGCCGATCGGCACGCCGTTGCTGGTGCGCGCTGTCCCGTCGGCCACCCTCCATCGCCTGGCGTTGGCCCTGATTATCCTGCTGCAGGCGGGGGCGGTGCTGACGGTGTGGATTGGCTGCTACGCCTTGCTATGGGGCACTGGCCTGGAGGCGGCCCGGCCCTGGTTGAACCTCGCCTTGAGTGCTGCCCTGGGGTTCGTCATGCTGATGCTGCTGGCAGGGCTGTGGTTTGGCTACTGGATACGCCAGGAGGGCCTGCAGTTGACCCATCTGCTGCTGGTGGTCTGGGTGCTGCTGGGGTTTGTGGTGCTTAACCTGCGCTGGGTTTAGCGGCGGCGCTTTACCCTGTCGGGCGTACCGCGCATCATGCGCGCCCGCACTGAGGGCAAAAGTGCCGTGAAAAGGAACAACCGTTGAACCAAAACACCTTGTCCGTGCGCCTGGAACGCGTGGCCGCGCAGGTGCCGGCCGGCGCGCGCCTGGCCGATATCGGCTCGGATCACGCTTACCTGCCGGTGGCGCTGATGAACCGTGGCGCGATTGTCGCGGCGGTGGCCGGCGAGGTGGCGTTGACGCCATTCCGAGCCGCCCAGCGCACCGTGTGCGACAACGGCCAGCAATTGCACATCCAGGTGCGCCTGGCCAACGGCCTGGCGGCCATCGAGCCGGCCGACCGGATCGACGCGGTGAGCATCTGCGGCATGGGCGGCGAGACCTTGCGTGACATCCTCGAACGCGGCAAGGCGTACCTCAGCGGCCGGGAGCGCCTGATCCTGCAACCCAACGGCGGCGAACAACCGCTGCGCCTGTGGCTGATGGACAACGGCTATCGCATCCTCTGCGAGGAACTGCTGCGGGAAAACCGTTTCGATTACGAAATTATCGTTGCCGAGCGCAGCGGGCCGGTGAGCTACAGCGCCGAGCAACTGTATTTCGGCCCGATACAGATGCAGGCCCGCAGCCCGGCGTTCCTGGCCAAGTGGCAACGCCTGCTGCGCTACAAGCAACGCACCCTGGATCAATTGGCCCGGGCGCGACAAGCACTGCCCGAACAGAAGGTGCAGGAACTGGCGCAGGAGGTGCGCTGGATCACTGAGTTACTGGCGTAGATCTTTGATCTTCGCTGGGCGTGCGTTTTGTGCCATCTGGTATACCCTTGGAGAGAGTCATGCCGCCTGGCTGGCAGTGCCCGGGCCATGCTCGGGTACTGCTAGCCGATAATGTATGTTGCAATGCCATTTCAAGGCTTGAAGGCATCGGTTATTCACAAGGAAGGAGTCATCGGACATGCACAGTGTGTTGTTGCCAGGTATCCGCCTGCTTGGGCGTTTCGGTTTTGCGCGCAAGTTCCAGATCTTGCTGATCCTGATCATGCTGCCCTTGGCCGGTAGCCTGTGGATGGTCGAGCAGGACTACAGTGCCCAGCTTGATGTGATTGCCAGTGAGCAATCCGGTGTGCACCAACTGCTGGTGCTCGACGCCCTGGATGCTCAGTTGATCGTGCAGCGCAATCTGGCGGCACGCTGGAAGGCGCTGGATACCCAGCCGCAACCCACGCCCGCCGCGCAGGCGGCGATGGCCGAAGTCGATGCCTTGACCCCGGGTATGGTGCAAAACCTGCAAACCCTGGGCGCAACGCTCAAGGAGCACAACGCCAGCGCCGACACCCAGGCGCGCTTCGACACATTGCAGGCCTCAGTCAAGGGCCTGGACACCTCATCCCTGCGCACTGTGGGCTGGTGGCCGGACGGTTACGATCGCTTCACCGCTGCGTTGACGGCGATGCAGGCCTTGCGCGAGCAGATCACCCTGGACACCGGCCTGATCCTCGACCCCTGGCTGGAAACCTACCTGCTGATGCAGATCTCCACCCAGCAGTTGCCCGAATTGATTGAGCGTATCGGCCGCATGGCCAGTATCGGTCAGTCGTCCATCGCCGCCGGGCAGTTCACCTTGCAAGGTCGCTTGCAGATGCGCGATCTGCGCGGGCGTGTAGGCGATGCGCGAGACTCGTTGATCAAGGCTGCGACCTCGCTCAAAACCCGCCCGTACCCTGGGCTGGCCAGCTGGAGCACGCAATATGACGAGAGCGTGCAGCGCTTGGATAACCAGCTCAAGTCCCTGGACGACGGCGTGTCTGGGGACACGATCACACTCGACCCCGCCGCTTTCGACAGCAGTGTCGACGACATGCTGGGCAGCTTGAGCGCATTGCGCAAGCAGTCGCTCAACGCCCTGCATGCGCGCCTGAGTGATTACCGCGACAGCGCACTGGCGCAAGTGATCCCTGTGGGGGTGACCTTCAGCCTGCTGGTCCTGGCGGCGTTGTACCTGTTTATCTGCCTGCAGGCTTCTATCCGCCGTAGCGCCAGTGGCATCACCACCCTGGCCGAGTCCTTGCGCGATGGCAACCTGTGCGTCGAGGTGGCGGTGCACGGGCGCGACGAACTGGCGGCGATCAGCACCGCGCTCAATGTTGCGGTAAGGCAGCTACGCACCAGCCTGCTGGGCGTCAACCACGAAACCCAGCAACTGGGGGCTGCCGTGCAAACCCTTAACACACAATCGGGCAGCACCCTTACCGAAGTGGAAGACCAGCAACACCAAATCAGCCAGATCGCCGCAGCGGCCACCCAACTGGCCGCCACTTCCCTGGGCGTGGCCAAAAGCTGCGAACAAGCATCAGACAGCGCTCAGCAGACCCGTTCTATCGCCGAGGACAGCAGCCGCGACAGTCTGCGCACGACCGCCAGCATCCAACAGCTCAACCAGCGCCTGACCGAGACCGCCAATGCCTTGGGCCAGGTCAGCGAGCAGGGCCAGCAAATCCAGTCGGTGGTTGACACCATCCGCGACATTGCCGAACAGACCAACCTGTTGGCGCTCAATGCCGCCATTGAAGCGGCCCGTGCCGGCGAACAAGGCCGAGGGTTTGCCGTTGTCGCCGATGAAGTGCGCAGCCTGTCGCAACGGACCCAGGCGTCCACCGCACAAATCGCCGGCACTGTGGAGAGCTTGCGCAGCACCGTGAGCCAGGCCGTCAGCCTGATGGGCGCCGCCTGTGAACAGGCGCTGAGCGATGCAGAGTCCGTGACGGGGCTGGGCAGCCGCCTGGGAGAAATTGCCAGCGCGGTGCAGCACGTGACGGATACCCTGGCGCAAATCGCGGCGGCGGTGGAGGAACAGGCGGCGACGGCGGATGAGGTGAGCGGCAATATCCAGCAGGTGGACCAGGCGGCTGGGCGGCTGCTGGACGGGGCCCGCGCGGTGAATCAAGCCGCAGACATGTTGAGCGAAGGCAGCCGGGCACTGAGCGGGAACACGGCCAGGTTTCGTCTGGACTGAAAATCATGCGCCTGGGGCGGGCCGAGTTCTTCGAGCAGCCAGAGAATGCGCTGCGAGCGTGAGTTGTTGAGGGGGTGAACAATCATCATGGGAAGTTCCGCCAGGCGAGAGTGGGGTGTCTGGGAACAGACTGCTGCGCCGGCGTAGAGTGCCCTGATTCAGCTTGGCGTGTCAGGGGCAATCGGCGTGTCCTGGGCGGGGTCGCTCTCCAGCTTCAAGCGGTCGGCCTTGCTGATGTACTTGTCTTTGCTTTTGGGGGCCAGTTTGGCATTGGCCTTTTTGGCGTTGGCTTTCAATATCTGATTGAGTTTCTTACGACGGTTCATGCTTTCTACTCAGCGCGTTAATGCCTGGATGATATCAGTTCAACACCCTGGTCGAATGCTTCTGTAGGCGCCGGCTGGCTGGCGAAGCACCCGGCGACGCGACGTCGTCAACCACCAAGCCCCAGTTATAGCAGAGCCCTATGGGGTTCAGCCCTGCAGGCGGGGCGCCCAGTCCTCGATCAGGCCTTTCTCCAGCCGCCGCTCCAGCGTACGCCGCCACGAGGGCACCAACGGCAGGGCCAGGCATTCGCGCAGCAGTTCGGGCTCCACCCGTTTGTCGAACAGCACGGCGGACAAACGTGCCAGTGACCAGTCGGCAAATGGCCGCTCGACCATTTGCAGGTTGTCGCCCGCACTCACCAGGCCTTCCTCCAGCACCCGGTAGTACCAGCCCGTGCGGCCCGACTGCTGCACGCGCAGGGCCAGTTGGGGGACGGCGAAGCGGTCACTGAGCTTCCAGCACGGCATACGCCCCTGGGACACCTCAAGCAGTGCCGTCCCGACCTGGATACGATCGCCCAGGCAGACATCATGCTCGCTCCAGCCGGTGGTGCTGAAGTTCTCGCCAAACGCCCCTGGCTGCGCGAGCAATGGATGGGCGCCCAACTCGTCGGCCCAAAGAGCGTAGTGTTCGAGTGGGTAGTGGTGAATGGCTTTTTCCACCCCGCCATGGATGCGCAGGTCACCCTGTTCGTCGCCGCTGAGGCCGAGGGTGGAGAGCTTGAGTTGGCCGTGTCGCGGCTGTTTGTCGATGGCGCTCTGCGAGCCCGGGCGGGTGAATGGCTGTGCGCGACCGGTGAGCAGGGTGTCGAGGCGAATGGTGGGCAAGCTCATGCAGGGACCTCCGGGGTTTGATGTTCACGACAGATCAGCGCGGCGTCGCTTGGCGCCAGAGGCTCCTGGGTCAGACCGCAGAACGGCAGGTCCCCGGCCTGCTGGTGGAAGCGACAGGTGCGGCACAGGCCGAAACTGGGCACATCCGCGCTGCGCTGCACTTCACGCAGTAACTCGCCCAACAGCGCCTCCAGTTGCGCGCCGCGTGCGCCCATGCGCGCTTCACCGGCGGCGAGGAAGTCCGGCGGCAACAAAGCGTCCAGCAGGCTGCGCGCCGTGTCGGTCAACTGCAGATGCACGCTGCGCTTGTCGCGCGCATCCTGGGTTTTGACGATCAGCCCCTTGGCCTCCAGCGCCTTGAGCGACTGCGACACCGTGCCCTTGGTCAGGCCCAGGTAGTCGGTCACGCCCAACGGCGTATTGGAGTAGCGGTTGCAGCGCGCCAGGTACATCAGTGCGCTCAACTGGATGGGTTGCAACTCGGCCAGCAGCGGATGCTGGCGGAACCAGATGCGGCTGAGGCTGGCGAGTCTTTCAAGCAGATCGAAAAGGGTTGTGTCGGACATAAGTCACTCCTGTCGATACATAGTATCGATTAAATACTATATTGACAAATGGCGAGGTGAGGGTAATCTGGCGCCAGGTGTCGATCCGATACCAAGTCAACGAAGGAGACTCAACATGTCCACAGCACGCTTCTACCACGCCGGCTGCTCCGTGTGTATTTCCGCCGAGCAGACCCTGCTCAACCTGCTGGATCCGGCTCTCAAGGTCGAGGTTGTCCACCTTGGCGAACAACCCCAGCGCATTGCTGAAGCCGAACTGGCCGGGGTCAAGTCGGTCCCCGCGTTTGTTCACGATGACCAGGTGCTGCATCTGAATTTCGGTGCGTCCATCGACGACCTGAAGTAAGGCGCAGCGGGCTACCTGAAGGAGGAAAAGTGATGAGAGTCAATGTATTCGACACCCATGTGCGTACCCGCGAGGGCCGTTACCTGCATTTCGATGTGCTGATTGAAGGCACCGATCAGGCCCGCGCGACCCAGTACGCCCGCGACTGGATGGCCACGCGCGGCGTGCAGGATGCCGATATCGAACAGAGCCGGTGCCAGTTCTGCCACAGTGAGCCGGCTCACCCCGAAATCGCTGCAGCCGTTACAGGGCAGGGCTACTACATCATTCCCCTGGAAGGTTGCTAGGAGACACGCCATGAACGCGTATCAGCCCCTGCACTGCGATTTGCACGACTACCTGGAGATCGCTTGCCTGTATCGTTACCGCCTGCTGATCGAAACCGTCGATGGGCGTACCTTCGCAGCCAGGGCGCTGACGACGCGGACTGCGGCGAGCAAGGAAGAATTTTTGGTGCTGCACCGCGATGACGAGCCGGTCGAACTACGTCTCGACCAACTGCTGGCGATCACGGCGCTTGAGCCCCATGCCAGTTTTGGCCGTATCGAGCTGGCGGGAAGTCACTGCGCGGTCTGAACCGTGTTTTACATATCACTGGATTGATCGAGAGGCCCACCATGAAAACCGCCCTTGCCATTCGCCATCTGCACTTTGAGGACCTGGGGACGCTGGAACCGCTGCTGCACGAACTGGATTATCAGGTGCAGTATGTCGATGCCACCCTGGATAACCTCGCTGGACTGGATGTGGAAAGCCCGGAGCTGCTGGTGGTTCTGGGTGGCCCCATCGGCGCTTACGATGACGCGCTGTATCCCTTTTTAACCATTGAACAGGAGCTGCTGCGCCGACGCCTGGCCAGCAACCGACCGCTACTGGGCATCTGCCTGGGAGCCCAATTGATCGCCCGCGTCCTGGGTGCCAGTGTCTACCCCCTGGGCCAAAAGGAAATCGGTTTTGCCCCCCTTGCCCTGACCGCCGCCGGACACGCCTCGCCCCTGGCTGCGCTGGACCGTGTGGCTGTCTTGCACTGGCATGGTGATCAGTTCGATATACCCCGTGGTGCCGACCACCTGGCCTCCACGGCCATCGGTAAAAACCAGGCCTTCGCCCTTGGCCAGCACGTGTTGGGCTTGCAGTTTCATCTGGAGGCCGATCCTTCACGGATAGAAAGCTGGCTGGTGGGCCACGCCAGCGAGCTGCAACAAGCCGGCATCGACCCGCGCACCCTGCGCGCCCAGGCGCATGCGACGCAGCCCGACCTGGCCAGCGCGGCTTGCCGGGTAATCACGCGCTGGTTGGAGGCTTGCCGTCCGGTATAGCGTGTATCACCCTATGCGCCTTCGCGCCGAATAATGTTGAGAGAACACAATGAATAGATACCGACTCATGATTAATAGCAGCGACAGGCTGTTAGGGCATTTTGAATCCGCCACCCCGTGGGCGCATGAGGCCGTGCAGGAAATTGCGCGCTGCCTGGCGGGTGCCGGTTACAGCGTTGAACTCCTGGTTGCCGACAGCGAGCGCCGGTTGCTTGAAAGCGGCCCGGATGGGGTTCGAGTCCTGTACAGCGAACCGGTTTTCAAGCGGGCTGCCTTGCCCTAGGTGATGGCACAGGCATTTCCTACTCTTGGAAAAAACGATCTGGACGACAGGCCCCAAGCGCATCTGATTCCTTCTCGTCAATCATCTCCTCACTGGCCAGCCGGCCCACGACCGCAGCCAGTGCGACCCCGGGGTGCATCGCGCAAACATAAACGCCCCGCACCTTGGGCAGGTAACCAATGATGGGGATGCCATCGGCAGGTATTGGCCTGAGCCCGACACAGGCCAATTGCGGTTCAAGCGCAACCACCCCCTTGAGTTCATTGTGGATGGCCTTGGCCGTTCGCAGCGCTATCGCTCCTGGCTGGTTTTCCAGGGCGTCGTCCAGGTAATCCTCTGCCGCCAGTAGCGTGCCATCCGCGCTTTGGCGCACTTCCATGTCAGGGCTGGAGATAAGGGTATGCACAAGCTGGGGTTGTGGCTTGTAGCGGATGAAGATGGAGGGAGAGGCGGTTATGGGCAGGGAGAGTTGCAGCATGTCTGCCAGTTTCACGGTGCCTGTCCCGGCGGCCAGTACAACGAGATCGGCCTTGATGATGCCCTTGGGGGTCTTGACTCCCGTCACCTGCCCACCCTCGGTTGTAAAACCGAGTACGGGGGTCTGAGTGAGCACCGTGGCCCCATGCGCCCGGGCGCCGGCGATCAACACATGGGTGGCGGCCACCGCGTCCAGCGCGCCTTCTTCGGCCACGTACGTTGCATATTGAGGGGGGTGCTTGAGGTTGGGTTCTAGGTCAAGAATCTGTGAGCGTGACACCCGGCCTGTCGGGGCCGGTAACAACCCACTGTAAGACAAGGCGCCCGTCCAGCGTATCTGCAGCCCAGGCAACTGGGTTTCGAGTCGGTGGTATTCGGCTATCGCCGCATTGCGTAATGGTGCAATGGGGTCGGGGCCAGGGTGGTTGGCGTTGATCCAGGCGAATGAAGTGGCGGTCACTCCAGAGGCTATCTCTTGAGCCTCGACCAGGCTGACCTTCGCGCCTTTCTCCGCCAGGTGATAGGCCAGGGACGCTCCCACGATGCCGGCACCAATGACAACGATTCGTTTGTTTAGCGTGTTTTCCATGTCGACCGAGGCTCCATTGACCTGACGATGCTATGCAAGGTGAGCAATCCTATGGCAGGGGATCCTGATCGTTTATGGGGCGAAATCAACCCTTTTCACCCATCCCGGTCTACCATGCCATCCCGGCAGTGGTTACACGCGCTATCGGCCCCAAGCTCTCTTAGGTACCGCACATGACCTTGTTAACCCGCAATACCCCATCCCCAGCCTCGTCCGAGGTGTCGCAATGAGCATCGACCAGATCAGCCTGCCCAAGGGGGTTGGCCCGCACGCGGCCAAGTTGCTGGACGCGATCACCGGCGCCAGCACCCTTGAAGACCTGAACCGCGCTGGCGGCAAGGCCGAAGGGTTTGTGTTGGGGCTGGAGGCCAGCAAAGCCATCAAAAGCCAGGTCGCCGAGTCGTTGTATGTCGCGTATGACGACGCGGCGAGTCATCGGGCAGGTGAGTTGCAGGGCTAGCCGAGGCAGGGCGTTTCGCGGTCGAGGAGCTTGGCCGTGAGCAGGACGCCCAGTTCGCTCAGTTGGTAGATAGCCAGGGCGATGTCCCGGTGTTTGCCGTTCAGGTCGTCGGACAGGACGAGCAGCAAGGTGCTGACTGAGGTGAAGGTCTCGTAGCTGTTGGTGATCAGGGTTTCGTTGCTGGCGTCGGGAGCGACGCTGAACAGGGTTGAACCTGGTTTGACCTTGTACATGTTTGAATTCCTGAGGGTGGCCTCCATCCTTGAGCTACTAAACAAAAGGGTGCAGCTGCGCGCAGGTTGGTCGACCGGGGGAATCCAAACCAAGGCCGGCGCCCCCTCAGGCTACTAAACCCGATCACCTAAATGTTGATGACCGCGCAACCTTAAGCACGTCTACCCAAGCACACAAGCCGGCGGATTCTGACGTGACCGTAGGCAACGGAGCAAGGTTGTGTGGCTGTTTGAGGGAGGGGTGTAGCGGCCTCTTCACCCTGCCGCGCGCTGGAGTTTCTTCACCCGGTACATATCGCCATCGGCATGGCTGAGCAGGGTATCGGCATCTTCCCCGTCGGCCGGGTACCGGGCCACGCCGATACTGCACGACGGCATTTTCACCGGGCCAAACTCGGGGCCCAGGGGCTCGGCCATGATGGCGAGAATCTGCTGCACCTTTTCGCTCACCGTGTCGTCTGACTGGAGGTCCGTCAACAGCACGGTGAATTCATCCCCGCCCATCCGCGCCACGGTGTCGGTCCCGCGCACGCAGGCTTCCAGGCGTCGGGCAATGGTGCACAGCACGCGGTCGCCCGCGACATGCCCGTGCACATCGTTGATGCCCTTGAAGTCATTGATATCCAGGAACAGCAAGGCCAGCGTGCTCTTTTGCCGGCGTGCGTTGCGCAAGGCCGAGTCCAGGCGATCATTGAACAGCGAGCGGTTGGTCAGGGCCGTCAGTGGGTCGTGATGGGCGAGGAAGCGCAGTTCTTCCTCGGCCTGGGTGAGGGCCGTGATGTCCCGCGCCACGCCGATCCTGGCGCCCACATCCGCAGACCAGAACGCCGCCCACAGGATATGCACGACGCTGCCATCCTTGCGCAAATAGCGGTTGCGGAAATCCACGTGGGGCTGGCCGTTCATCACCCGGATAATCGAGGCCCGGGTGGCCGCCAGGTCTTCGGGGTGCATATAGTCGGTGATCAGGTTCCCGGTCAGTTCGTCGGCACGGTAGCCGAGCAGCGCCTCGCAGGCGTCGCTGACAAATGCAATCTGGTTGTCCCTGTCGACCACGAAAACCGTATCCAGCATCAGGTGGATCAGTTTGGGATAAAGCGCTTGCAGGTCAACGGGCATGGTTCAGGGGAGTCCGGTTCATATAACGGCCTGATCATATCCCGAACCCGCAAGCGGGCCACGAGGAATCTTGACGATCGGCCTACCGCCGATCTACCCATACCGTCTGCGCATTGCAGAATTCCCGCACGCCGAAATGTGACAGTTCGCGGCCAAACCCACTCTTTTTCACCCCGCCAAACGCTACCCGAGGGTCGGACACGCTGTAGGCGTTGATAAAGATCCCGCCGGTTTCCAATTGGTTGGCGATCTCCCGTGCCTTGGCTGCGTCAGTGGTGAAAATGCTGGCGGTGAGGCCGAACTCGCTGTCGTTGGCCAGGGCCACGGCATGCTCGGCGTCGCGGGCGCTGATGATCGAGGCCACGGGGCCGAACAGTTCCTGTTTGAACGCGGTCATTTGGTCGGTGACATTGGCCAGGACGGTGGGCGCGTAATAGTTGCCCGCTCCTTCGACGGGATGGCCGCCCAGCAGTAGGGTGGCGCCTTCGGCCAGGGTCGCCTGGACTTGTGCGTGCAGCTCGTCGCGCAGGTCGAAGCGGGCCATGGGGCCGATATAGGTGTCGCTTGATGTCGGGTCGCCCATCACCAGTTGGCGGCTGGCTTCAAGGAACTTGGCGGTGAAGGCTTCGACCACGCCTTGCTCGATGATCAGGCGCTTGGCGGCGGCGCAGACCTGGCCGCAGTTCTGGAAGCGGCCGATCACCGCGGCTTGCACGGCGGCGTCGAGGTCGGCGTCGTTGAGCACAATAAAGGGGTCGGAGCCGCCCAGTTCCAACACGCACTTTTTCAGCGCGGCGCCGGCTTGCGCGCCGATGGCGATGCCGGCGCGCACGCTGCCGGTCAGGGTCACGGCGGCGATGCGTGGGTCGGCGATGGCCTTGGACACGCCGTCCGGGGTGACGTTGATCACTTCAAACAGGCCTTCGGCAAAGCCGGCTTTGTGGAAAGCCTGTTGCATCAGGTAGGCGCTGCCTATCACGTTGGGTGCGTGTTTGAGCACGTAGGTGTTGCCACTGAGCAGGGTCGGTATGGCGCCGCGCAGCACTTGCCATACGGGGAAGTTCCACGGCATGACGGCGAGGATCGGGCCCAGTGGGCGGTATTCGATCCGGGCGCTGCCGTTGTCCACCAGGGTCGGCTCCGGGGCGAGCATGGCCGGGCCGTGGGCGGCGTACCATTCGGCCAGCAGGGCGCATTTCTCGATTTCGCCACGGGCCTGGGCGATGGGTTTGCCGATTTCCAGGGTGATCATTTGCGCCATCGCTTCGGCCTGTTCACGCAGGGCGCCGGCCAGGGCCAGGAGTAATGCCGCGCGTTGTGCCACAGGCGTGTTGCGGCCGTGGCGGAAGGCGGTGCTGGCGCGGGTGAGGGCGGCGTCCAGTTGCGCGGCGGATTGGTACGGGTAGCGGCCGACGGTTTCGCCAGTGGCGGGGTTGATCGACAAGGCATGGGTCTGGTGAGTAATGGCGTTCATGGCACCGTCCTGCGCAGTATTTGGGAAGGATACCAGCGTACGACGCTGTACCTTTTCCGGGAACTGAATAATATTAAGTAATACGTTCACGATTGGAGAATGACTTGGATCTGGTGCAACTGGAAATTTTCAAGGCCGTGGCCGAGCAAGGCAGCATCAGCGCCGCCGCGCAGTTGATTCATCGGGTGCCGTCGAACTTGACCACGCGCATCAAGCAGTTGGAGCAGGACTTGGGCGTCGAACTGTTTATCCGTGAGAAAAGTCGACTGCGCCTGTCGCCTGCTGGCTGGAATTTCCTCGGCTATGCGCGGCGCATTCTCGACCTGGTGCAAGAGGCCCGCGCCACCGTGGCGGGGGAGGAGCCCCAGGGGCCTTTTGCCCTGGGCTCGCTGGAAAGCACTGCCGCCGTGCGTATCCCGGCATTGCTGGCGGCCTACAACCAGAAACACGCCAAGGTCGAACTGGACCTGACCACCGGGCCCTCGGGGACCATGATCGAAGGCGTGCTATCGGGCCGGCTGGCAGCGGCGTTTGTCGATGGCCCGGTCTTGCATCCGACCCTGGAAGGCGTGGCGGTGTTTGAAGAAGAGATGGTGGTGATTGCGCCACTGCACCACGCGCCGATCACCCGTGGCCAGGATGTGAACGGGGCGAGCATCTATACCTTTCGTTCCAATTGCTCATATCGGCACCACTTTGAGCGCTGGTTTTCCCAGGACGACGCGGTGCCGGGGAAGATTTTCGAGATGGAGTCGTACCACGGCATGCTCGCCTGCGTCAGTGCCGGCGCAGGGCTGGCGCTGATGCCACGCAGTATGCTGGAGAGCATGCCGGGGTTTACCACGGTGAGTGTGTGGCCGTTGGCAGATGAGTTCCGTTTGCTGAACACCTGGCTGATCTGGCGCCGGGGTACGGTGTCGCAGAGTCTGGACAGCTTTGTGCAACTGCTGGAGGAACGCATTCCCCTGCAGGAGCCGGCAAGCTAGCCACCAAACTGCAGGGTGCCCATCGCCAGTTTCGCCATCAGCGCCGTGGCGCCCAGCTGCACCAGCCACAGGGCCAGGCCGCCAAGGAAGACGCCCAGGGCCACTTGCAGCACCAGGCTTTTTTGCCGTTTGGCTGGGGGCGTGCGTGGGGTGAAGTGGTCCAGTTCGTCGCGGTCGGCACGCAGGTCCAGGTCGTCGTTTCTCATAGGGCTCTCACAGCAAAGGGGCAATCGGTGTCCAGTCTAGGGGGTGGGCGCCGCAAATAGAAAGGGGAAGCCATTGGCTTCCCCTTTCTGGCTGCGCGATCAGGCCTACAGCACCTGCACAATCGCCTTGGTCACGGCACCGATGTTCGCCTGGTTCAACGCCGCCACGCAGATGCGGCCGGTGTCGAGGGCGTAGATACCGAACTCGTTGCGCAGGCGGGTGACCTGCTCTACGGTCAGGCCGGAGTAGGAGAACATCCCGCGCTGGCGACCGACGAAGCTGAAGTCGTGGCCTGGCGCGGCCTTGGCCAGTTCGCTGACCATCTGCTCGCGCATGTCGCGGATGCGCAGGCGCATTTCGGCCAGTTCGGCTTCCCACTGGGCGCGCAGTTGCGGGCTGTTGAGCACCGCCGCGACAATCGCCGCGCCATGGGTCGGCGGGTTGGAGTAGTTGGTGCGGATCACGCGCTTGACCTGGGACAGGATGCGCGCGCTTTCTTCTTTCGACTCGCTGACGATCGACAGGGCGCCCACACGCTCGCCGTACAGCGAGAACGATTTGGAGAACGAGCTGGACACAAAGAAGGTCAGGCCCGATTCGGCGAACAGGCGCACGGCGGCGGCATCTTCGTCGATACCGTCGCCAAAGCCCTGGTAGGCCATGTCGAGGAACGGCACCAGGTTCTTGGCCTTGACCACTTCCAGCACGTCTTTCCAGTCGGCCGGGCTCAGGTCGACGCCGGTCGGGTTGTGGCAGCAGGCGTGCAGCACCACGATGGACTGGGCGGGCAGGGCGTTGAGGTCTTCCAGCAGGCCGGCGCGGTTTACATCGTGGGTGGCGGCATCGTAGTAACGATAGGTCTGCACCGGGAAGCCGGCTTTTTCAAACAGCGCCTGGTGGTTTTCCCAGCTCGGGTCGCTGATGGCGACCACGGCATTGGGCAGCAACTGCTTGAGGAAATCGGCACCGATTTTCAGCGCGCCGGTGCCGCCAACAGCCTGGGCGGTGATCACGCGGCCAGCACTCAGCAATGGCGACTCGGCGCCAAACAGCAGCTTCTGTACGGCCAGGTCGTAGGCGGCAATGCCATCGATCGGCAGGTAGCCACGGGCGGCGTGTTGCGCCACGCGAATGGCTTCCGCTTCGGCAACGGCACGCAGGAGTGGAATCTTCCCCTCCTCGTTGCAGTAAACGCCTACGCCAAGGTTGACCTTGGTGGTACGGGTATCGGCGTTGAATGCTTCGTTGAGGCCCAGGATAGGATCGCGTGGTGCCATTTCGACAGCGGAGAACAGGCTCATTTTTGCGGCAGCTCTATGGGGGAATGGAGGGACGTGTCGCGCTCCAGCCGAATGCACTAGAGCGGTGCACAAACGGGGAGCTAGTATAGAGGCCAACACCGCTCGCGGCGACAGCCGAAACGGCTTTTCGGCCAAGTTTTTCGGTTTATTTATCGACCGTTAGTCTTATTGCAATATTGACGGCCAGCGGCATGTAGGGCGATTACCTTGAAACCCGTCACATTCGTCTCCACTTCTACAGTTATCATGGTTTTTTCCTACGGCCTGCTCTGGAATTGAGCGGGCCGTGGTCTTTTTCGTCCCCGACGGGTTTACAGTCTGGGGTGACTTCAAGAGGTACGTTATGTCGGATTTCCAACTAGTCACCCGCTTTGAACCGGCCGGCGACCAGCCCGAGGCCATCCGCCTGATGGTCGAAGGCATCGAAGCCGGCCTGGCCCACCAGACATTGCTCGGGGTGACCGGCTCCGGCAAGACTTTCAGCATTGCCAACGTCATCGCCCAGGTGAACCGCCCGACCCTGGTGCTGGCGCCGAACAAGACCCTGGCTGCGCAGTTATACGGTGAGTTCAAGGCGTTTTTCCCGAACAACGCGGTGGAGTACTTCGTTTCCTACTACGACTACTACCAGCCGGAAGCTTATGTGCCGTCCTCCGATACCTTTATCGAGAAGGATGCGTCGATCAACGACCATATCGAGCAGATGCGTCTGTCGGCGACCAAGGCGCTGCTGGAGCGCAAGGACGCAATCATCGTCACCACGGTCTCGTGCATCTACGGCCTGGGCAGCCCGGAAACCTATTTGAAGATGGTGCTGCACGTCGATCGCGGCGACAAACTCGACCAGCGCGCCTTGCTGCGGCGCCTGGCGGACCTGCAATACACCCGCAATGACATGGACTTTGCCCGCGCCACCTTCCGGGTGCGTGGCGATGTGATTGATATCTACCCGGCCGAGTCGGACCTGGAAGCGATCCGTATCGAGTTGTTCGACGATGAGGTCGAGAGCCTGTCGGCCTTCGACCCGTTGACCGGCGAGGTGATCCGCAAACTGCCACGTTTTACCTTCTACCCCAAAAGCCACTATGTGACGCCCCGTGAAACCCTTTTGGATGCCATGGAAGGGATCAAGGCCGAGCTGGCCGAGCGCCTCGAATACCTGCGCGCCAACAATAAGCTGGTGGAAGCCCAGCGCCTGGAGCAGCGCACGCGTTTTGACCTGGAGATGATCCTCGAGCTGGGCTACTGCAACGGCATCGAAAACTACTCGCGCTACCTGTCGGGCCGTGAGTCCGGTGCGCCGCCGCCGACCCTCTACGACTACCTGCCGGCAGACGCCTTGCTGGTGATCGACGAATCCCACGTCAGCGTGCCGCAAGTCGGCGCCATGTATAAAGGCGACCGTTCGCGCAAGGAAACCCTGGTGGAGTACGGCTTCCGCCTGCCCTCGGCGCTGGATAACCGGCCGATGCGTTTTGACGAGTGGGAAAGCATCAGCCCGCAGACCATCTTTGTGTCCGCCACGCCGGGCAACTATGAGGCCGAGCATGCTGGCCGGGTGATCGAGCAGTTGGTGCGCCCCACCGGCCTGGTCGACCCGCAAATCGAGATCCGCCCGGCCCTGACCCAGGTCGATGACCTGCTGTCGGAAATCACCAAGCGCGTGGCCCTGGAAGAGCGGGTGCTGGTTACCACGCTGACCAAGCGCATGTCCGAAGACCTCACCGACTACCTGGCCGACCACGGCGTGCGCGTGCGTTACCTGCACTCGGACATCGACACCGTGGAGCGCGTGGAGATCATCCGCGACCTGCGCTTGGGCACGTTCGATGTGCTGGTGGGCATCAACCTGCTGCGCGAAGGCCTGGACATGCCCGAGGTGTCGCTGGTGGCGATCCTGGACGCGGACAAGGAAGGTTTCCTGCGCTCCGAGCGCTCCTTGATCCAGACCATCGGCCGGGCGGCACGTAACCTCAATGGCCGCGCGATCCTGTATGCCGACCGTATCACCGGTTCCATGGAACGGGCCATCGGCGAGACCGAGCGCCGCCGCGACAAGCAGATTGCGTTCAACCTGGCCAATGGCATCACCCCCAAGGGCGTGTTCAAGGACGTGGCCGACATTATGGAAGGCGCCACCGTGCCCGGTTCGCGCAGCAAGAAGCGCAAAGGCATGGCCAAGGCCGCCGAGGAAAATGCCAAGTACGAAAACGAACTGCGCTCGCCCAGTGAAATCACCAAGCGTATCCGCCAACTGGAAGAGAAGATGTACCAACTGGCGCGGGACCTGGAGTTTGAAGCGGCGGCGCAGATGCGCGATGAGATTGGCAAGTTGCGTGAGCGCTTGCTGACTGTCTGAATGTGCAGGGCCGGGCGATCGTTCCCACGCTCTGCGTGGTAACGCCGCCCAGGACGCTCTGCGTCCAAAGAGCGAGCGCCGCAGGTATTGATCGGCCCATGCTGGAGCCGGGGGGCTTGGGGCTGTTACCATTCGCCCCTTGTTTTATTTTCAGCTTTATTGCCCATTCGAGACTCGCCATGACCACCGTCCGCACGCGCATCGCGCCATCGCCTACTGGGGATCCCCACGTCGGTACTGCCTACATCGCCTTGTTCAACTACTGCTTTGCCAAGCAGCACGGCGGTGAATTCATCCTGCGGATCGAAGACACGGACCAGGTGCGTTCGACCCGTGAGTCGGAACAGCAGATTTTCGATGCCCTGCGCTGGCTGGGCATTACCTGGGCCGAAGGCCCGGATGTCGGTGGCCCGCACGGCCCGTATCGCCAGAGCGAGCGCAGCGACATCTACAAGCAGTACACCCAGCAACTGGTCGATATGGGCCACGCCTTCCCGTGCTTCTGCACCAGCGAGGAACTGGACCAGATGCGCGCCGAGCAACAGGCCCGTGGCGAAACCCCGCGCTACGATGGCCGTGCGCTGCTGCTGTCGAAAGAAGAAGTGGCCCAGCGCCTGGCCGCCGGCGAGCCGCATGTGATCCGCATGAAGGTGCCGAGCGAAGGCGTGTGCGTGGTGCCCGACATGCTGCGTGGCGACGTGGAGATCCCCTGGGATCGCATGGACATGCAAGTGCTGATGAAGACCGATGGCCTGCCGACGTACTTCCTGGCCAACGTGGTCGATGACCACCTGATGGGCATCACCCATGTGCTGCGTGGCGAAGAATGGCTGCCGTCGGCCCCTAAATTGATCCTGCTCTATGAATACTTCGGCTGGGAACAGCCGCAGCTGTGCTACATGCCGCTGCTGCGTAACCCGGACAAGAGCAAGCTGTCCAAGCGCAAGAACCCGACCTCGGTGACCTTCTACGAGCGCATGGGCTTTATGCCCGAGGCGATGCTCAACTACCTGGGCCGCATGGGCTGGTCGATGCCGGACGAGCGCGAGAAGTTCTCGCTGCAGGAAATGGTCGATCACTTCGACTTGTCCCGCGTCTCCCTGGGCGGGCCGATCTTCGATATCGAGAAGTTGTCGTGGCTCAATGGCCAATGGCTGCGGGACCTGCCGGTGGAAGAATTCGCCAGCCGCGTGCAGCAGTGGGCGTTGAACCCCGAGTACATGATGAAGATCGCCCCGTTGGTGCAGGGCAGGGTGGAAACCTTCAGCCAGGTCGCGCCGCTGGCCAGCTTCTTCTTTGCCGGTGGGGTGAGCCCGGATCCTAAGCTGTTCGAGTCCAAGAAGCTCTCGGGCGATCAGGTTCGTCAGTTAATGCAGCTGATCCTGTGGAAGCTCGAAAGCCTGCGCCAGTGGGAGAAGGATGCCATCACTGCGACGATCCAGGCGGTGGTCGAGTCTCTGGAGTTGAAACTGCGCGATGCGATGCCGCTGATGTTTGCCGCCATTACCGGGCAAGCCAGTTCGGTGTCGGTACTCGATGCGATGGAAATCCTCGGCCCTGACCTGACCCGTTTCCGTCTGCGCCAAGCCCTTGATTTGCTGGGCGGTGTGTCGAAGAAAGAAAACAAGGAATGGGAAAAGCTGCTGGGTGCTATCGCCTAGTTAAGCGTTGCCAAGGTCAAAACCCCGGCTTTCCGGGGTTTTGATGGTAAGTGATTGTTATCCCGGCAAAAAATTTTGAAAATTGTTGAAAATAAATTTGACAGCCCTTCAAAGCGCCATTAAGATTCGCCCCGTCCTCACCGATGAGGGGCTATAGCTCAGCTGGGAGAGCGCTTGCATGGCATGCAAGAGGTCAACGGTTCGATCCCGTTTAGCTCCACCAATTTACAGGTTCAAGGTTCTGGCCACACCGTCCTTGAATCGATCAGGCCCAGCTTGATCATGTTGTACAGAAGGTTTTGTCCCCTTCGTCTAGTGGCCTAGGACACCGCCCTTTCACGGCGGTAACAGGGGTTCGAGTCCCCTAGGGGACGCCAGTTTCAACAAGCAGCTCGCAAGGTCTGCTGCGCCGCGAGGCGAAAAATCCGGGGCTATAGCTCAGCTGGGAGAGCGCTTGCATGGCATGCAAGAGGTCAACGGTTCGATCCCGTTTAGCTCCACCAATTTACAGGTTCAAGGTTCTGGCCACACCGTCCTTGAATCGATCAGTCTCAGCCTGGTCATGTGTATAGAAGGTTTGTGTCCCCTTCGTCTAGTGGCCTAGGACACCGCCCTTTCACGGCGGTAACAGGGGTTCGAGTCCCCTAGGGGACGCCAGTTTCAACAAGCAGCTCGCAAGGTCTGCTGCGCCGCGAGGCGAAAAATCCGGGGCTATAGCTCAGCTGGGAGAGCGCTTGCATGGCATGCAAGAGGTCAACGGTTCGATCCCGTTTAGCTCCACCAATTTACAGGTTCAAGGTTCTGGCCACACCGTCCTTGAATCGATCAGGCCCAGCTTGATCATGTTGTACAGAAGGTTTTGTCCCCTTCGTCTAGTGGCCTAGGACACCGCCCTTTCACGGCGGTAACAGGGGTTCGAGTCCCCTAGGGGACGCCAGTTTCAACAAGCAGCTCGCAAGGTCTGCTGCGCCGCGAGGCGAAAAATCCGGGGCTATAGCTCAGCTGGGAGAGCGCTTGCATGGCATGCAAGAGGTCAACGGTTCGATCCCGTTTAGCTCCACCAATTTACAGGTTCAAGGTTCTGGCCACACCGTCCTTGAATCGATCAGTCTCAGCCTGGTCATGTGTATAGAAGGTTTGTGTCCCCTTCGTCTAGTGGCCTAGGACACCGCCCTTTCACGGCGGTAACAGGGGTTCGAGTCCCCTAGGGGACGCCACGATTACCCGCTCTGCGGGATTTTTAAGGGTCATTCAATTATTGAATGGCCCTTTTGTTTGTCTGGCGTTTGGGTTTTCTCCCTCCCTCTTCCAAAAAACTTCTTCTGACCAGCGGTCGAATTCAGCGCTTGCCAAAAATTATTATGCGTATAATATTTTGAGTGTAATATTTGGAGGCCATCATGAGCGATAAAAAAGCGCAAACCCGTGAACGTATTCTGCAGGCTGCCAGCTCCGCGCTGATCCAGCATGGCCCGGTCGAGCCGAGCGTGGGTGACGTCATGGGGGCGGCGGGGCTGACCGTGGGGGGGTTCTACGCCCACTTTGAAAGCAAGGACGCCTTGATGCTGGAGGCGTTCGAGCGGCTATTGGCGCGGCGCCGGGCGTCTATCGACGACATGGACTCCAGCCTGACAGGCGAAGAGCGTCGAACCCTGGCGGCGGCGTTCTACCTGTCGCGCAAGCACCGCGATTCTACTGCCCAGGCCTGCCCGATCCCGGCCACGGTCGGCGAGATGAACCGTCTGCCGGATGAGTTTCGCAATGTACTGAACCAGCATGTCGAGCTGATGGCCGCACAACTGGCCGCCAGCCCGGAAGACACCGACAAGGCCCTGGCCGACATGGCCTTGATGATTGGCGGCCTGGCATTGGCCCGGGCCTTGGGGCCGGGAGAATTGTCGGACCGTGTATTGCGCGCCTCCAAGTCGGCGGTGCGTTGAACAAGGCTTGTGAGCCTGGGGAGTGAGTGGATGAGCACCTTGAGCTGGATTCGCCGTGTCAACGGCACCGTGGGCAGGCTGGCGCCGCAGACCATCGCCAACCAGATGCGTCGCGCCTTCATGACACCACGGGAGCTGCCGCCCCGGGATTGGGAATTGCCGCTGCTGGCGCAGGCCGAGCGCATCACCTTGCGTTTTGGCCTCTCGGCCCTGCGCTGGGGCCAGGGCCCGGCGGTGCTGATGATGCACGGCTGGGAAGGGCGCCCGACCCAGTTCGCCAGCTTGATCGACGCCCTGGTGGGCGCCGGCTATTCGGTGATTGCCCTCGACGGCCCGGCCCATGGTCGCTCGCCGGGCCGTGAAGCCCATGTGGTGCTGTTTGCCCGGGCGATGCTGGAGGCTGCCGCTGAGTTGCCGCCGCTGCACGCGGTGGTAGGCCACTCCATGGGAGGCGCCAGTGCGATGCTGGCTATCCAGTTGGGCCTGCGTACCAAGGCGTTGGTGAGCATTGCTGCTCCTTCACGCTTGCTCGATGTATTGCGCGGCTTTGCCGGGGTGGTCGGCATGCCGGAGCGGGCGCGGGCGGCGTTTATCCGGGAGGTCGAGTACTCCCTCGGCATTCCGCTCAAGCACCTGGATGTGGCCCGTTATCAAATGAATATCCCGGGGCTGATCGTACATGCCGAAGACGATACCTTCGTCCCGGTCAAAGCCTCGCAGATGATCCACGAGGCCTGGTTCGACAGCCGCCTGTTGCGCCTGGAGCAGGGCGGGCACCAGAGGGTCCTGGCGGACCCGCGAGTGGTCGAAGGCGTGCTGGCGCTGCTGGCCGGCTGTCGTGAGCCGGCGCGGCAAACCGCTTGAGCCCAACGATGGGTTACACTGCTCCCCGCCGACATTCATCGACCGGGAGCTGGGCATGGGCTGGGACTTGGCAAAGCCGTTTATCATCGATCTGCAGGTGGCCCCTGAGGACATCGACGGCCTGGGGCATGCCAATAATGCCGTCTACGTATCCTGGCTGGAGCGCTGCGCCTGGCGCCACTCCCAGCGCCTGGGCCTGGACCTCACCGAATACCGCCGCCTGGATCGGGCGATGGCGGTGGTGCGTCATGAAATCGATTACCTGGCCGCCGGCTACGAAGGCGATGAGCTGCAACTGGCGACCTGGATCGTCGATTGGGACCAGCGCCTGAAAATGACCCGGCGCTTCCAGCTGATGCGCCCCAGTGATGGCACCACCTTGTTGCGTGCGCAAACCACCTTTGTCTGTATCGAACTCTCCAGCGGCAAGCCCAAGCGCATGCCGGCGGAGTTTATCGAGGGCTATGGCGTGGCGCTGCACATCTGACAAGGGAGTTAACGGTTACTGTGGGAAACCCAGTAAACTGCGCCACGATTTTCGTTGAGTGTTTTCCATGCAAATTGCTTTGGCGCCCATGGAGGGGTTGGTCGACAACATCCTGCGGGACGTGCTGACCCAGGTCGGCGGTATCGATTGGTGCGTGACCGAATTTATTCGGGTCAACGACCGCCTGCTGACCCCGGCCTATTTCCACAAGCTTGCCCCTGAACTGCTGCACGGCGCCAAGACCGCTGCGGGCGTGCCGTTGCGCGTGCAGTTGCTGGGTTCCGACCCCGTGTGCCTGGCGGAAAACGCCGCGCTGGCCTGTGAACTGGGTTCTGAAGTGATCGACCTGAACTTCGGCTGCCCGGCCAAGACCGTCAACAAGTCCCGTGGTGGCGCGGTGCTGCTCAAGGAGCCGGAACTGCTCAACCAGATCGTCGAGCACGTACGCCGTGCCGTGCCGGCGCATATCCCGGTGACCGCCAAGATGCGCCTGGGCTTCGACAGCCCGGACGGCGCGCTAGTGTGCGCCACGGCCCTGGCCGAAGGCGGTGCGGCGCACATTGTGGTACATGCGCGGACCAAGGCCGATGGCTACAAGCCGCCGGCGCACTGGGAGTGGATCCCGCGTGTGCAGGACGTGGTCAAGGTGCCGGTATTTGCCAATGGCGATATCTGGAGTGTCGAAGACTGGCGCCGTTGCCGGGAGATCAGCGGTGTCGAAGACATCATGCTCGGTCGCGGCCTGGTCGCACGTCCCGACCTGGCTCGGCAAATTGCTGCTGCGCGGGTTGGCGAAGACGTGGTAGAGATGACCTGGGAGGCTATGCAGCCCATGCTCCAGGCGTTCTGGACGCAGTCTGTAGCGCAATTGACTGAGCGCCAGGCACCGGGCCGCCTGAAGCAGTGGCTAGCGATGCTGACGCGAAATTATCCGCAAGCGGTGGAGTTGTTTACCGCATTGCGCCGGGAAACCGACCTTCAGCAGGTCAGCCGTTTACTCGGTATGCCCCACCCCCAAGGGGCTTGAAAATTTTCTTACGGCCTCTCTTGAAATGTAAGTGGCGGTCCTTATCTAGGGATTACACGATGCCGAATTCGGGTCGTGGAGATAAAGAACCTTGCTGATATTTCAGGAGATTTGACCATGAGTACCGCATTTTCCCTGGCGCCGCTGTTCCGCTCTTCCGTGGGTTTCGATCGTTTCAACGACCTGTTTGAAACCGCATTGCGCAATGAGCCGGGCAGCAGCTACCCACCCTACAACGTCGAGAAACATGGCGAAGACCAATACCGCATTGTCATCGCGGCCGCCGGTTTCCACGAAGACGATCTGGAGTTGCAGGTGGAGAAAGGCGTCTTGACCGTCAGTGGCGGCAAGCGCGACACCCAGGCTGAAAGCGTCACGTATCTGCACCAGGGCATTGCCCAGCGCGCCTTCAAATTGTCGTTCCGCTTGGCAGACCATATTGAAATCAAGGCTGCCGACCTGAGTAATGGCTTGCTGAGTATCGACCTGTTGCGGGTTGTGCCGGAAGAGGCAAAGGCCAAGCGCATTCCGATCAATGGGGCGCAGAAACCGGTCCTGCAACATTGAGTTCATGTTTTTAAGTTTTTCATTACCTCTATAAAGGGCGCCCCAGGCGCCCTTTTTTTGTTTAAGACGTTGCGCTGAGCGTCAATGATTGAGTGCGCAAGGATGGGAGTTTTGTTTAGTGGGGTGAGTGTGCTTGATTATTTTTTATAACGGGTGTGTGTAACTTTTTTGTGATTTTTTTCATGTTTTATATTGAGTCGCCCTTTTGTTTTTTGATTTTTCCGAGAGTGGTGCAGCATTAACCGCGCGGGAAATATCATGAGCTGTATCTGTAGGGATTCAATGAATCATATCGTTTTTTTTCACTAAGGCACTTTATTAGCGTGTATGACATTGTTTTGATCAGGAAAGCGCTGGAGAGAGCAGTTTTTACAGGCGTCCATAGGTAAAAGTCTGAAGTTTTCATTTGGTGTCCTTATGTTTTTGGCGATTTCTGGAACTCGAATGCTTTTTTCTCCACGAAATACAGGACTTCGATTCGGTTGCTGCCGTTTCAAGTCACAAGCCAATAGTGTTTGTTATGGGTGAATAAAAAACCCAGGTGCTATTCTGAGAAGAGGAATGACTAATGTCTTATATGTCTGTTAATACTCCGCTGAGCACTAAGCTCGCAAACCACCCACTAGACCTTCCTACGCCCTTATCCAGCGCACTTGGAGGGGGGGAGGCCAGTAAGGTTCTTGACAAAAAACAGAGTGCCTTGCCGGAATATAGCCGCAATGTTGAAACGGGGCGGGAAGGTGCAGTTGGTAATACCGATGCTCTTTCAAAGCTACTTGATATGTTTGAGCTTCTCTTTAAGGCAATGCGAGATATCTTGTCTGGCAAAAAACATCCTCCTGAGCTCCAGCCCTCTCCTGATAAGTCGTCTGAGGCGAAACCCTCGCTTGGGGGCATGCCCTTGACTCCGAGCAAGGAGACCAAGGTGGCGCTTGAGACAGACAAGCCACTTCAGAAAAAGCTGGAGGCCGATGGCAAGCCTGCGGTTTCGGGCAATGATCTCAAGATGCTGCTTGACGCCAACAAGCCGCTGCAGAAAAAACTGGAGGCTGATAGCAAACCTACGACTCCGGGCAATGATCTCAAGGTGCCGCTTGAGGCCGACAAGCCGCTGCCGAACAAGTTGGAGGCCGACGGCAAGCCTGCGATTCCGGGTAATGACCTCAAGGGGCTATTGGATGCTGGCAAGCAACCAGTGGTGATACCGCAGATCAAGGTTCTGCCAGGCACCGACTCCAAAGTGGAGTCTGACGCCTCTGTGCGGGTGAACGTTGACGTCAAGGTGAACAATTGCCACTGCCCAGGGCACGACCATCCAACGGTTCCAGGGATTGACGTGAAGCTAAAGCCCGGCCCGGATGGTCAGGTGAGGCCTGGCGTGGAGATAAAGCCCACAGTGGTGCCCGGCCCGGATGGCCAGGTGAGGCCTGGCGTGGAGATAAAGCCCACAGTGGTGCCCGGCCCGGATGGTCAGGTGAGGCCTGGCGTGGAGATAAAGCCCACAGTGGTGCCCGGCCCGGATGGTCAGGTGAGGCCTGGCGTGGAGATAAAGCCCACAGTGGTGCCCGGCCCGGATGGTCAGGTGAGGCCTGGCGTGGAGATAAAGCCCACAGTGGTGCCCGGCCCGGATGGTCAGGTGAGGCCTGGCGTGGAGATAAAGCCCACAGTGGTGCCCGGCCCGGATGGTCAGGTGAGGCCTGGCGTGGAGATAAAGCCCACAGTGGTGCCCGGCCCGGATGGTCAGGTGAGGCCTGGCGTGGAGATAAAGCCCACAGTGGTGCCCGGCCCGGATGGTCAGGTGAGGCCTGGCGTGGAGATAAAGCCCACAGTGGTGCCCGGCCCGGATGGTCAGGTGAGGCCTGGCGTGGAGATAAAGCCCACAGTGGTGCCCGGCCCGGATGGTCAGGTGAAGCCTGGCGTGGAGATAAGGCCCACAGTGGTCCCTCCCCTGGAGGGCCAGGTGAAGCCTGGCGTGGAGATAAAGCCCACAGTGGTGCCCGGCCCGGATGGTCAGGTGAAGCCCGGCGTGGAGATAAAGCCCACAGTGGTGCCCGGCCCGGATGGTCAGGTGAAGCCCGGCGTGGAGATAAGGCCCGCAGTGGTCCCCCCCCTGGAGGGCCAGGTGAAGCCGGGCGTGGAGATAAAGCCTGCAGTGGTGCCCGGCCCGGAGGGCCAGGTGAAGCCCGGTTTGGAGCCAAAGCCCGCTCTCGTACCCGGTACTCCCCCTCAGGTAAAGCCCGGTTTGGTGCATGAGCCGGCCGTACCCAGAACTCATGCGGGGGTGAAGCCGGATGCCCCCGAGGTACTGCCGAACAAGCCCACGCCAGAGTCTGACTTAACTGCCCCGGGCCCCGGCTGTGGCCCTGATGAAATGAGCGGGGTTGAGGCTCTTTATCGCCGGTCGTAGTGTGCCAGTCGAGTCAATAAACGATAACTAAAAATCTTAAACCAAAAGAGTTGCTTCTCCGGTCAACTGCCGGCCGGAGGAGCGCTTTGTGGGAGAAGACTGTATGTCTATTTTAAATATCAGTAGTCCTTCAAGCAGCACGTCTGCGTGTTTAAGTGGGGGGGGGAGTGCGTTTGATGTTGCGACTAAACGCCCATGGGTATCTGGTGCAGGTGTAAGTTGGGTTTCAAATAATTACGCTGTCAATAATAGTCGCATTGAAGAGAGCGGTTATATGGCGGATCAGGATGTGGATTTAAACAGTGTTATTTCAATGCTCAGGCTTTTTTTAGATCAGGTATTGGCCCTTTTGTCAGACAGTAAGGGAAAAAAAGTCAAGGTTGATAGTGTTCCCGAGCCTGTCAAGCCTGAGGTGAGTCCGATACCGGTTGTGCCAAAGCCTGAATCGACCCCAGCGCACCTTCCCGATCTATCGTCTAAGCGTGATGGTGCAAAGCCTGACGACATCTGGGGTGGCTTTCGCCAAGGGCCTGATGGTAATTGCGTGACTGTTTCGGCGATCAAGGCGGCCATGTATAAGTTTGGGCAGAGCCCGACCGATATTTATAAAAATGTCAGTAAAACCGAGAGTGGCTATCAGGTCACGATGCGCGATGGTTTTCGCCTGGTCCTGACAAACAAGGAGTTGAAGCAAGCAGCGGAGGGGGCAAAGTTTTATGGCCGAGACAGAGGGATGCTCAAGGACGCCCAATTCCTGTTCGCGGTCAGTTGCAAGCGCGCCCATCTTGAAAACAACGATGGCAGAGCGGCTAGAAGTTTTAGTGCGGCCATTCGCAGCCTCAACGACGGTGAGGATGAGAACCCGTGGGCGCCGGGAGAAGGATTCCTGCGGTTGGGGTTGAAGAAGTATATGAAGCAAGTTCCTGTCAGTACTTTGGCCCGTGGGCAAGTTGGTATGGTTAATCGGGCCTTGCATTCGGTGGCGGTGATTGATGGCAAGGAAGAGTTGTGGGGGCGCAAAGGAAAGGCACCCACGCGTGGGAACGCTGTGGCGTTAATCGGTGATTGAGGTTATGGGTAGGTCTTGTATTAATAATAATTAATATTGTGTGATTATTTTTCCTGCGCAGGTTTTTTTGTTGTTTGTTGTGTTTGTCGATTTCTACTTTATGGGTTTTGTCGTTATTTGGCGGCATCTGTGTGGTCATGAATTTAATAGTTTAACTATGGGGGTTGTCATGAGTATCGATATGGGTGGTCGGTTGTTTCTTGGGAATTATAGTTTGAATCATGAGCCTGCCAGTGGAATGAGTGCCCCTGCCGCCCCTGAGAAACGCAATGGAGAGGGAGTCAGCATCGATGGGTGGGAGGAGATTGAGCAAAGACTTTCCGAAGGTCTTCGTTCTGTCAGGCAGTTGCTCACCCACCAAGGCACTTCGCTGTCCTGGGTGGCACCGAGTACAGAAAATAATGTTGATAAAACGTTGCCCCCACCTGTGTTTTCAACGAAGCGGGATGAGAAACCCAGCGATATTCTGGGTGCGCTTACGGCCACCAGGCGCCATTTCGGCGAAAACTTTGACAACAGTACTCATGCGGCAGTTATCCAAATGATGATGATGACATTTGGGCAAAGCCCGCTCGACCTATTTGATGAGGTGAAGGCCTCCGGCGACGGGTATGACGTTACGATGAAAGATGAGTTTAAGGTGCATGTGTCTCAAGAAGAATTAAAGACTGTCGCCCAGGCGTCGCGGTTTGCGGGTAATGATAGTTCGGTCATAAAGGATGCCAACTTTGTGCTCGCGGCTTTTGCCAAACGTAAACAGCTTGCAGGCAAGCATGGCAGTTTCGAGAAGGCCCTGACGAAGACCCTGGAAGGAGAAACGCTACTCAACTGTTTGCGGGGAATGGGGGTGAGTGCTCTGGCCCAGTATATGCCTGCCAGTGAAATGGCCGCTAGCGGTGCAACAGGGGTGGTGGGAACCCATAACTTTGGCGGGGCGCTTGTAATGAATAACGCCCAATACAGTTATGCTGAAAAACGCAGTGTTGATAACCGCTATGGTTATAGGTTGTTCGATAACAAAAAAATTCCTGACGAACCACCTGTAGCCATTGATCGCAATGATCTGAATTTATTCAGTGTCCCAGTAGGTACTAAACCCACCGATATCTGGAGTGGTTTTTATCAGAGCGTGGAAGGCAACTGTGTCACCGTGTCTGCGATCAAGGCGGCGATGATGCGATTTGGGCAGAACCCACAAGGCATCTATAAAAAAATCTCGGCCACTACGGATGGTTATGAAGTCATCATGAGGGATTCTTTTAAGTTGAGAGTGACACACGAGGAACTGAGAAAGGCTCGTGAGGCCTCCGGCTTGAAGGGCAACAATCAGGCGCTGCTTGACGATGCCAACTTTCTATACTGTGTGAGCGCCAAGCGGGCAGAGTTGGAGGACAACGACTTCCGTGGCAGGCAAGGGTTTGAGGTCGCCATGCAAACGCTTAACGACGGTGAGTACCCAGGAGAAGCGCTGCACAGGTTAGGGTTGTCCGCCTATGTCAGTGAAAGCAGCGTTCAAGAACTGGCAGAGGGTGCCATTGGAACCCTGGCCGATGCCCGCCACTCAGTGGCGGTCATTGATGGGATGGTGGACATGTATGGGCAAAAGCGCAGCCTGGTGCAGTCGGACTGGAAAGGCTATTTCATCCGGGCATTGAAATTAGTGTAATGCGCGGCACCGGGGCCGAGGGGGGAGCTCTCAGGTCCCGGCGCCTTGCCTTAATAGCTGCATGAACGCCTCCATGGGCAGGGGGCGGCTGTGCAGATAGCCTTGATATAAATGGCAGCCCAGCCCTTGCAGGAAGGCCAGTTGCTCGGGGGTTTCCACGCCTTCGGCAATCACTTCCAGATTGAGGCTGCGCGCCATGGCCACGATGGCGCGGATGATCTCGGCGTCGTTCGGGTCGTGGGTGGCGTCCCTTACAAAGGATTGATCGATCTTCAAGGCATCCACCGGCAGGCGCTTGAGGTAGGTCAATGACGAATAACCGGTGCCGAAATCGTCCATGGCAAAGCTGACCCCGAGTTTTTTCAGGCGGCGCATTTTGCCGATGGTGTCATCCAGGTTCTGGATCACGATGCCTTCGGTGATTTCCAGTTTCAGCAGGCTGAACGGCAAGTGATGCTGCTTGAGGCTGCGCTCCACCCGTTCAACAAAGTCATTCTGACGGAACTGCCGGGGGCTGATATTCACGCATAGGCTGAAGCCCTCGGGCTCCACCAGGCCTTCGGCAATCAAGCGGGCAAACGCGCCGCAGGCTTCGTCGAGAATCCAGGTGCCCACCTCCAGGATCAGCCCACTGTCTTCCAGGACTTTGATGAATTCGGCGGGGGATTGCGCGCCCAGTTGCGGATGCTGCCAGCGCACCAACGCCTCGGCGCCGACAATGCGATTGCCCCGGGCATCGACCTGGGGTTGGTAATGCATGCTGAACTCGCCCCGTGACAAGGCCTGGCGCAGGTCTGTCTCCATGCGCAGGCGCTCGCTGGCGGTGCGTTGCATGCTGTTATGAAACATCTGGGTGGTATTGCGCCCCGAATCCTTGGCCCGATACAGGGCGATATCCGCGCGCTTGAGCAAATCCGCCGGGGTCGAGCCATGGTCGGGAATCAATGCCACGCCGATGCTGGGGGTGACCTGCAAGCGATGGCCATCGAGGAACATCGGTTCGGACAGCAGTTCACGCAACGTGTCAGACAGCTGTTGCACCTGTTTGCTGACCTCCATCCGCGAGCCCTCCAACCCGCTGAGCAGCACCACGAACTCATCGCCGCCCAGGCGCGCCACGGTGTCTTCCAGGCGCACACTGGCTTCCAGGCGTGCCGTGACGATTTTCAGCACGGTGTCGCCCACCGGGTGCCCGAGTGAATCGTTGATGTGCTTGAAGTGGTCCAGGTCGAGGAACAGCAGCGCGCCCCGTAGGTTGTGGCGCTTGAGCAGGGCGATCTGCTGGCTCAGGCGGTCCATCAGCAGGGCGCGATTGGGCAGGTTGGTCAGCGGATCGTGATAGGCCAGGTGACGGATCTGCGCCTGCGCGCTTTTCAGCAGGCTGACGTCCCGCGCCGTCAGCAACAGGCATGGCGTTTCATTGAGGGTAATCGGCTCCACCGACACTTCTACCGCCAGCAACTCGCCGCGCTTGTTATGCCAGAGCATGTCCAGGTGATGGATGCGCCCCTTGATCTGTAATTCGGCCAACAGTGCGGCGCGCTGGTTTTCATCGGCCCAGATGCCGATCTGGTACAGCGTCAGGCCAATGGCCTCCTCGGCGCGGTAGCCGGTCAAGCGACAAAAGCCATCATTGACCTCGACATAGCGCCCGGTGTTGCGCTCGGTAATGGACACCGCATCGGGGCTGGAATGAAAGGCCTTGGCGAACTTCTCCTCGCTGGCCTTGAGCGCCGCCTCGGAACGTTGTTGCTGGGTGATATCGCGCAGGGTGGTGACCACGCAGGACTGGTTGTCGACCTTGATCAAGCGGCTGGCAATCATGCACGTCAGGCGCTGGCCATCCTTGTGGCGGACGATGATCGCCACGTTGTTCAGCGCCTGCTCGCGGATCACCTGCTCGATGCGGTGCAGGCGTTGGGTGGGTTCATCCCACAGGCCGATCTGCTCGGCGGTGTGGTTGATGACTTCGGCGGCGGCCCAGCCAAAGGTCTGGGTGAAGCTGGGGTTGATTTCGATGAACTCGCCGCTGGCCAGGCGGGTGACGCAGATCGGGTCGGGGCTGACGAGGAACAGGCTGGCGAACTTCTCTTCAGAGGCGCTCAAGCGCTGTTCGCGTTCCACCTGGTCGGTGATGTCCAGCAGGGTGCCCGCCATGCGCAGCGGCGCGCCCTGTGCGTCGCGGTAGAGGCGGGCACGGCTTTCCAGGTAGCGCGAGCTGCCATCTTCCAGTTGCACGCGGTACGTCAGTTGGTAATTGCCGGCCGGGCCTTCGCGCAAGGTGCGATAGGCATCGCGCATGCTGGCGCGCTCTTCATCGGGCATGCCTTCAAAAAATGCATCGAACGACTCATGGAACGGCTGTGGCTCCAGGCCGTGCAACTGTGCCGCCCGCGCCGAGCCATAGAGCATGCCGCTGGGGATATGCCAGTCCCAGGTGCCCAGTTGGGCCGAGTCCAGGGCCAGGTCCAGGCGTTCCTGGCTGTCCTTTAAGGCCTGCTCGGCGTTCTTGCGCTCGGTGGTGTCGAGGAAGGTGCTGATCAGGTAGGCCTGGCCATCGAGCTCGACCTTTTGTGCGCTGAGGGTGCCGTCATGGATTTGCCCATGGCTGGCGCGAAACTGCACCTCCATGGTGATGGGTTCGCCCTTGCGCTGGGTCGCCTTGACCAGCAGGGCCCGTTGCTCCGGGTGGACCCACAGCCCCAGGTCGAGGGTGGTACGGCCAATGGCATCGGCCACCGGCCAGCCGAACAGGCTTTCAAAATACTGGTTGGCCTCGCTGATCAGGCCATCTTCCTGGCGGGTCAGCAGGACCATGTTCGGGCACAGGTGGAACAGGGTGGCGAAGCGTTTTTCCGAGTGGCCCAGGGCATATTCGCGCTCGCGCTGCCGGGTGGTTTCACGAATCACCCCGATCATGCGCCGGCGCCCGGAGGCGTCCGGCAGCAGGCTGCCGTTGATTTCCAGCCAGTGCAGGCTGCCGTCCGGCCACTGGATGCGGTGATGCATGGCTTGTTCAAAGGGCTCGCCGGCCAGCACCGCATGAAAGGCCCGTATTACACGGTCGCGGTCCTCGGCGGCCAACAGGTCAAGGTAGTCCAGGTCCTTGGGCAAGGGCTGGCGGGGATCGAAACCGAACAGCGCCTGGGTGCCGCGCGACCAATTGATCCGCCCGCTGTCGATATCCCAGCTCCAGGCGCCCAGCCGTGCGCCATTGAGCGCCGCCAGCAGGTGCGGGGCATTGTCCCAGCTTTGCTCCGCCTGCTGGGGGTCCAGGGCGTGGATGCGGGGCAGCGGCGGCACGGGATCGACGGGGTTGGGCATTATCAAGGGGCCTTGGCTCGATGGGCATTCGGCACGGGAGCAGGGTCTACGGGCCGCACGGCCTTATGCTGGCATCCCTGCCGGATCGGCCTGTGCATCCAATAGACTCATAAAAGCCCGTGCAGCGTTCGACAGCGTCCTTTCGGTGTGCACGATATAGCCTAGCTGGCGACTGAGTTGTATGCCCGGTAAAGCGATACTGGCCACTTGTTCATCGAGCATGGTACGCGGCAGAACACTCCAGGCCAGGCCGATAGAGACCATCATCTTGATGGTTTCCAGGTAGTTGGTGCTCATGGCGATGTTCGGCGTCAGGCCCTGGGCCTCGAACAGCCGGTGCACGATATGGTGGGTAAAGGTGTTGCCGCCGGGGAACACCGCCGGATGCCGGGCGATATCGGCCAGGCTGATAGTGCTGTTATTGGCCAGGCTATGCTCGGGGGCCACCACGAAATCCAGGGGGTCGTCCCACACCGGGGTGGCCCGCACCAGGCTGTGGGGCTCCGGCGCCAGGGTGATGACGGCCACTTCGGCACGGCCGTGGAGGATTTCTTCGTAGGCGACTTCCGAGTCCAGGAACTGAATATCCAGGGCCACATTCGGGTATTCCCGGGTAAAGGTGCGCAATATCGGGGGCAGGCGGTGCAGGCCGATGTGATGGCTGGTCGCCAGGGTCAGGCGCCCGCTGACCTCGCCGGTCAGGTTGGTCAGGGCGCGCCGGGTGTCGTCCAGCACATTGAGGATCTGATAGGCGCGGGGCAGCAGGGCGCGCCCGGCCTCTGTCAGGCCGACTTCACGGCCCAGCCGGTCGAACAAACGCACCTTGAGCTGCTGCTCCAGGCCGGCGATACGCTTGCTGATTGCCGGCTGCGTCAGGTGCAGGCGTTCCCCGGCCCCGGAGAAGCTGCCGGTTTCGGCGATGGCAATAAAGGCATTGAGGTTGGCCAGGTCCATGGTGGTATTCCAGTAGGTTATCCAAAGTATAAAAAATATGAATTTGAGTTATTTAATGTAACGCCATAGCATCAGCCTCACAAGCCAAAGGGTTATTGAAAGGCCCGGGGCATAGAAAGACGCTGATGAGGACCGACTGATGGCCGGCAAAACGCTTTACGACAAGCTCTGGGATTCCCATGAAGTGAAACGGCGCGATGATGGGTCGTCGCTGATCTACATCGACCGTCACATCATCCATGAAGTGACCTCGCCCCAAGCGTTCGAGGGCCTGCGGCTGGCCGGGCGCAAGCCTTGGCGCGTCGACTCGATCATCGCCACCCCGGACCACAACGTGCCGACCACCCCGGAGCGCAAGGGTGGTATCGAAGCCATTGCCGACCAGGTCTCGCGTTTGCAGGTCCAGACCCTCGACGACTATTGCGACGAGTACGGCATCACCGAATTCAAGATGAATGATGTGCGCCAGGGCATCGTCCACGTGATCGGCCCGGAGCAGGGCGCAACCTTGCCGGGCATGACCGTGGTCTGCGGCGACTCCCATACCTCGACCCACGGCGCATTCGGCGCCCTGGCCCACGGTATTGGCACCTCCGAGGTGGAACATGTGTTCGCTACCCAGTGCCTGGTGGCCAAGAAAATGAAGAACATGCTGGTGCGCGTCGAAGGCCAGTTGCCGTTTGGCGTGACGGCCAAGGACATCGTGCTGGCCGTGATCGGCAAGATCGGCACCGCTGGCGGTAACGGCCATGCCATCGAGTTTGCCGGCAGCGCCATTCGCGACCTGTCCATCGAAGGCCGTATGACCATCTGCAACATGTCCATCGAAGCCGGTGCCCGCGTGGGCATGGTGGCGGCGGATGAAAAAACCGTCGAATACGTCAAAGGCCGCCCTTTCGCCCCGGCGGGCGCCGATTGGGAGGCCGCCGTCGAGGCCTGGAAAGACCTGGTGTCCGATGCCGATGCGGTGTTCGACACCGTGGTCGAGCTCGACGCGGCCCAGATCAAGCCACAAGTCAGCTGGGGCACCTCGCCGGAAATGGTCCTGGCCGTTGATCAGAACGTGCCGGACCCGGCCAAGGAAGCCGACCTGGTCAAGCGCGGCTCCATCGAGCGCGCCTTGAAGTACATGGGCTTGAAAGCCAACCAGGCGATCACCGACATCCAGTTGGATCGCGTGTTTATCGGCTCCTGCACCAACTCGCGGATCGAAGACCTGCGCGCCGCGGCGGTGATCGCCAAGGGCCGCAAGGTGGCCTCGACCATCAAGCAAGCCATTGTGGTGCCAGGTTCGGGCCTGGTGAAGGCCCAGGCCGAAGCCGAAGGCCTGGACAAGATCTTCCTCGAAGCCGGTTTTGAATGGCGCGAGCCGGGCTGCTCGATGTGCCTGGCAATGAACCCGGACCGTTTGGAGTCGGGCGAGCATTGCGCGTCCACCTCCAACCGTAACTTTGAAGGGCGTCAGGGCGCCGGCGGGCGTACCCACCTGGTCAGCCCGGCCATGGCCGCGGCCGCTGCCGTCAACGGTCGTTTCATCGACGTTCGCGAATTGATCTGAGGAATCCCCGATGAGAGCTTTTACCCAACACACAGGTCTTGTCGCACCGTTGGACCGTGCCAACGTGGACACCGACCAGATCATCCCCAAGCAGTTCCTGAAATCGATCAAGCGCACCGGTTTTGGCCCCAACCTGTTCGATGAGTGGCGCTACCTGGACGTGGGCTACGCCTACCAGGACAACTCCAAGCGCCCGTTGAACAAGGAGTTTGTGCTTAACGCCGAGCGTTACCAGGGTGCCAGTGTGTTATTGGCCCGGGAAAACTTCGGTTGCGGCTCCAGCCGTGAACACGCGCCATGGGCCCTGGAAGAATATGGCTTTCGCAGCATCATCGCGCCGAGCTACGCCGATATCTTCTTCAACAACAGCTTCAAGAACGGCTTGTTGCCGATCATCCTGACCGATGAAGAAGTCGATGAGTTGTTTCAGCAAGTGGAAGCCAATGTCGGCTACCAGTTGACCGTCGACCTCGCCGCACAGACCGTGACCCGTCCAGATGGCAAGGTGTACCACTTTGAAGTGGACGCCTTCCGTAAACACTGCCTGATCAACGGCCTGGACGATATCGGCCTGACCTTGCAGGACGGCGAGGCGATTGCCGCGTTTGAAGCCAGGCACCGGGCGAGCCAGCCTTGGTTGTTTCGTGATGCCTGATTTGCGGTAGGCCGTGCGGGCCCCATCGCGGGCAAGCCCGCTCCCACAGGTTGATCTGTGAACACGGTCAAGTGTGGGAGCTGGCTTGCCGGCGATAGCGCCAGTACTAACACCACAAAACCCAAGGAAAACCACCATGACCCGCACCGCCCACACCCAAGTCGTGCAAAAACAATTCGGCGAGCAGGCCTCGGCCTACCTGAGCAGTGCCGTGCATGCCCAGGGCAGCGAGTTCGCATTGCTGCAGGCCGAACTGGCCGGGCAGGGTGACGCGCGCCTGCTGGACCTGGGCTGTGGCGCCGGGCATGTGAGCTTCCACGTAGCGCCGCTGGTCAAGGAAGTGGTGGCCTACGACCTGTCGCAGCAGATGCTCGACGTGGTCGCCGCCGCTGCCGCAGAGCGTGGCCTGGACAATATTCGTACCCTGCACGGCGCCGCCGAGCGCCTGCCGTTCGCCGATGGCGAGTTCGACTTCGTGTTCAGCCGTTACTCGGCCCACCACTGGAGCGACCTGGGCCTGGCCCTGCGCGAAGTGCGCCGGGTGCTCAAGCCGGGCGGCGTGGCGGCGTTTGTCGATGTCTTGTCACCGGGCAGCCCGCTGTTGGACACTTACCTGCAAACCGTCGAAGTGCTGCGCGACACCAGCCATGTGCGCGATTACTGCGCCGGCGAATGGATGCGCCAGCTCAGCGAAGCCGGCCTGCATGTACGCAACAGTAGTCGCCAGCGCCTGCGCCTGGAGTACACCTCGTGGGTCGAGCGCATGCGCACCCCGCCAGTGTTGCGCGCAGCAATCCTGGCGTTGCAGCAGGCGATGGGCCAGGAAGTGCGCGACTACTATGAAATTCAAGCCGACGGCACCTTCAGCACCGACGTGCTGGTGGTGTTCGCTGAACGCTGATTGATTTTTCCCGACCTGCCCACGGGCGGGTCGCTTGATGAAATGAGGAACGCATGAGCAAGCAGATTCTGATTCTCCCTGGCGACGGTATTGGCCCGGAAATCATGGCCGAAGCGGTCAAGGTCCTGGAATTGGCCAACAGCAAGTACGGCCTGGGCTTTGAATTGAGCCACGACGTGATCGGCGGCGCGGCCATCGACAAGCATGGCGTGCCCCTGGCTGACGAAACCCTGGACCGTGCCCGTGCTGCCGATGCCGTGCTGCTGGGCGCCGTGGGCGGGCCGAAATGGGACAAGATCGAACGCGACATCCGCCCGGAGCGCGGCCTGCTGAAAATCCGCGCGCAACTGGGCCTGTTCGGCAACCTGCGCCCGGCGATCCTCTACCCGCAACTGGCCGATGCGTCGAGCCTCAAGCCGGAAGTGGTAGCGGGCCTGGATATCCTGATCGTGCGTGAACTGACCGGCGGTATCTATTTTGGCTCGCCACGGGGCGTGCGCCAGTTGGAGAATGGCGAGCGCCAGGCCTACGACACCCTGCCGTACAGCGAGAGCGAAATCCGCCGTATCGCCCGTGTCGGTTTCGACATGGCCCGGGTGCGCGGCAAGAAGGTCTGCTCGGTGGACAAGGCCAACGTCCTGGCCTCCAGCCAGCTGTGGCGCGAAATCGTCGAAGAAGTGGCCAAGGACTACCCGGACGTCGAACTCAGCCACATGTACGTCGACAACGCCGCCATGCAACTGGTGCGTGCGCCCAAGCAGTTTGACGTGATCGTCACCGACAACCTGTTCGGCGACATCCTGTCCGACCAGGCCTCGATGCTCACCGGTTCCATCGGCATGCTGCCGTCGGCGTCCCTGGACACCCACAACAAGGGCATGTACGAGCCATGCCACGGTTCGGCGCCGGACATCGCGGGCCAGGGCATTGCCAACCCGCTGGCGACCATTTTGTCGGTGTCGATGATGCTGCGCTACAGCTTCAACCTCAGCGAAGCGGCGGATGCCATCGAGCAGGCAGTGAGCCGGGTGCTGGACCAGGGCCTGCGCACCGGCGACATCTGGTCGCAGGGTTGCACCAGGGTCGGGACGCAGGAAATGGGCGATGCAGTAGTCGCCGCGCTGCGGAATCTGTAATCTCTCGGGCCCGCTTGCAGTTGTTGCTGCAAGGCGGCCCACTTTTTAACAAGGTGTAGTTGCGATGAAACGTGTAGGTCTGATCGGTTGGCGCGGTATGGTCGGTTCCGTGCTCATGCAGCGGATGCTGGAAGAGCAGGATTTCGATCTTATTGAGCCGGTGTTTTTCACCACTTCGAATGTCGGTGGCCAAGGGCCGTCCGTGGGCAAGGATATCGCCCCGCTCAAGGACGCCTACAACATTGAAGAGCTCAAGACCCTCGACGTCATTCTGACCTGCCAGGGCGGCGACTACACCAGTGAAGTCTTCCCCAAGCTGCGCGAAGCCGGCTGGCTGGGTTACTGGATCGACGCGGCGTCCAGCCTGCGCATGCAGGACGACGCGGTGATCATCCTCGACCCGGTCAACCGCAAGGTCATCGATCAGCAACTGGACGCCGGCACCAAGAACTACGTGGGCGGCAACTGCACCGTCAGCCTGATGCTGATGGGCCTGGGTGGCCTGTTTGAAGCCGGGCTGGTGGAGTGGATGAGCGCCATGACCTACCAGGCGGCCTCCGGGGCCGGCGCGCAGAACATGCGTGAGCTGATCAAGCAGATGGGCGCTACCCATGCGGCCGTGGCCGATCAACTGGCCGACCCGGCCAGCGCGATCCTCGATATCGACCGCCGTGTGGCCGAGGCCATGCGCAGCGAAGCCTACCCGACCGAGAACTTCGGCGTGCCCCTGGCCGGCAGCCTGATCCCATGGATCGACAAGGAACTGCCGAACGGCCAGAGCCGCGAAGAGTGGAAAGCCCAGGCCGAGACCAACAAGATCCTCGGGCGCTTCAAGAACCCGATCCCGGTGGACGGTATCTGCGTGCGCATCGGCGCCATGCGCTGCCACAGCCAGGCGCTGACCATCAAGCTCAACAAAGACGTGCCGATCGCCGATATCGAAGGGCTGATCAGCCAGCACAACCCTTGGGTCAAGCTGGTGCCCAACAGCCGCGAAATCAGCATGCAGGAGCTGAGCCCGACCAAGGTCACCGGCACCCTGAATGTACCGGTGGGCCGTCTGCGCAAGCTGAACATGGGGACCCAGTACCTGGGCGCCTTCACCGTGGGTGACCAACTGCTGTGGGGCGCGGCCGAGCCGCTGCGTCGGATGTTGCGGATCCTGCTGGAGCGTTGATCGCTGTGTGCTGTTGAAGAAACCCGCGCCCTGGTGACAGGCGCGGGTTTTTTATTGCGCCTGAGGCCGTGATCGTTCCCACGCTCCGCGTGGGAATGCCTCCCCTGACGCTCCGCGTCACAGCCTCAAGAACGGACGCCGAGCGTCCATGGCAGCGTTCCCACGCAGAGCATGGGAACGATCATTGCCTCACCCCCCACCACCCGGTAAAGTGCCGCTCCCCCCGCAATGCCCGAGGCAGCCTCCATGACCCAGACCCTTGATATCGCCGTGATCGGCGCCACCGGTACGGTGGGCGAAACCCTGGTGCAGATCCTCGAAGAACTGGACTTCCCGGTGGGTACCCTGCACCTGCTGGCCAGCAGCGAGTCGGCGGGCGCGTCGGTGCCGTTTCGCGGCAAGAATGTGCGGGTGCGGGAAGTCGATGAGTTCGATTTCAGCAAGGTGCAACTGGCCTTTTTCGCCGCAGGCCCGGCGGTCACCTTGAGTTTCGCCCCGCGTGCCACGGCAGCGGGTTGCTCATTGATCGACCTATCCGGCGCCTTGCCGGCCGAACAGGCGCCCCAGGTGGTGCCGGAAGCCAATGCCCAGGTGCTGGACGCTTTGAAAAAGCCGTTCCAGGTGGGCAGTCCAAGCCCGTGCGCCACCCACCTGGCGGTGGTCCTTGCACCGTTGTGCGGCCTGTTGGACATCCAGCGCGTCAGCGTCACTGCCAACCTGGCCGTGTCTGCCCAGGGCCGTGAAGCCGTCAGCGAACTGGCCCGGCAAACCGCCGAGCTGCTGAATGTACGGCCCCTGGAGCCCAAGTTCTTTGATCGGCAGATGGCCTTCAACCTATTGGCCCAGGTCGGCATGCCCGACGCGCAGGGCCACACCGCCCTGGAAAAGCGCCTGGTCCACGAACTGCGTAGCCTGCTGGGATTACCGTTACTGAAAATTTCCGCGACCTGTGTTCAAGCTCCGGTGTTTTTTGGCGATAGCCTGAGCGTATCCCTGCAACTGGCGGGCGCTGTGGACCTGGGCGCAGTAAATCGCGTGTTGGAGGCGGCGCCGGGCATCGAGCTGGTGGAAGAGGGCGATTACCCTACAGCGGTTGGGGATGCGGTCGGTCAGGACGTGGTCTACGTGGGGCGCGTACGGGCCGGCATTGATGACCCGGCGGAACTAAACGTGTGGCTGACGTCAGATAACGTACGCAAAGGCGCGGCGCTTAACGCGGTACAACTGGCACAATTGTTGATAAAACACCTTGTGTAAAAGATACTTGGCGGCAATTTGTAGATTGATTCTAACCAAGCGCTATGCTTGGTCCCATGCAGGAAAAGTTGCGCGTCGGTGACCCATCGGCTCGCCATGCCGAATGGCAAGCGGTACCCAACCTTCTCGCGGGCCGAGGAGTGTTCAAACAAAGGATGAGGCTATGGTTCAAGTTCGCAAACTGGTGTTAGCAATAGCGGCCGTCTCGGCGCTGTCCTCCGGTATGGCGCAAGCGCTGCAACTTGGGGAGATGACCCTCAAGTCGAAGTTGAACCAGCCGTTGTCGGTGGAGATCGAGCTGCTCGACGTGGGTGGGCTGACGGCCTCCGATATCGTGCCCAGCCTCGCATCTTCCCAGGCCTTTGTGGATGCGGGGGTTGATCGCCAGGCATTCCTCGACGAACTGACCTTTACCCCAGTGCTCAACCCCAGCGGTCGCAGTGTGGTGCGCGTCACCTCCAGCAAGCCGTTGCCCGACTCTTACGTACGCTTCCTGTTGCAGGTGCAATGGCCTAACGGTCGGTTGATGCGGGACTACAGCGTCTTGCTGGACCCGGCCAAGTTCGAGCAAAAGGCCCCGGAGGCCAGCGCCCCGGCGCCGCGCCTTGCCACGCCTGCTGCTGGCAGCGTGACCAAGGCAGCTGAACACACCACGACTTCCCGCGACACCCTGTGGGAAATTGCCGCCAAGCACCGCAACGGCGGGTCGATCCAGCAGACCATGCTGGCGATCCAGGCCCTGAACCCGGGGGCCTTTGTCGACGGCAACATCAACCGTATGAAGACTGGCCAGGTGTTGCGCCTGCCGGATCCGGTACAAAGCACCAGCCTGCCGCAACCCCAGGCGCTAGCCGAAGTGACTGTGCAGAATGCGGCCTGGCGTCAGGGCCGTCGTGGCGCCATCAATCAGGCTGCCGGGCGCCAGCAACTGGACGCGACCAAACGCACTCAGGCTGGCGCCGCGCCGTCGCAAACGGCGGCGAAGGATAACCTGAGCCTGGTCTCGGCCGAGGCCGCGAAGACGGGCGTCAAAGGCGCCGCAGCTGATAGCAAGGATTTGAGCAACAAATTGGCGGTAACCCAGGAAAGCCTGGACTCCACCCGTCGCGAAAATGAAGAGCTGAAAAGCCGCATGGCTGACCTGCAAAGTCAGTTGGACAAGCTGCAGCGGCTGATCGAGCTGAAGAACAATCAACTGGCCAAGTTGCAGGCCGAGGGCGGCGCCCCGGCGCAGCCTGCGGTCATGCCTGCCGAGTTGGCTGCGACGCCGGCCACACCCGCGTCGGCAGCCGAAGCGCCGGTGGTTGCCCCCGTGGAAACACCGCCACAACCGGCAGACGCTGCCAGTACCGAAGGCAAATTCAATGACCTGCTGACCAACCCTATCGTCCTCGGGGTGATTGGTGGGGCCGCCGGCCTGCTGGTGCTGTTGCTCCTGCTGCTGTGGGCGCGTCATCGCAATGCGCGCCTGGAAGAAGAAAAACACCTGCGCATGGCGCGGGCGCTGGCCGAAGAGCCGGAGTTTTCCTCGAACATTGACCAGGACATGCCGTCGGACAGTTTTGAAGGCCTTGAAGTCCCGGCAGCCAATGTCAAGCTGGCTCCAGCTCCAGCTCCAGCTCCAGCTCCGGTTGCCGTGGCACCAGTGCCGGCACCGGCGACCAGCATGGCGCCGCCGAGCAAGCCTATCATCGAGCCCGGTTCCTCCGACGCCCTGGCGCAGGCCCAGTCCCATCTGGACCGTGGCCACTTGAACCAGGCGGCCGCGGTGCTGGAGGAGGCGATCAAGCTGGAGCCCAAGCGCAGCGACCTGCGCCTCAAGCTCCTGGAGGTCTACGGCCAACAAGGCGACAAGGACGGTTTCGTGACCCAGGAGCGCCAACTGGTCGCCAATGGCGAGAACCACGCCCAGGTCGAACTGTTGAAAAAACGCTACCCGGCCATGGCTGTGCTGGCTGCCGGCGTCAGTGCTGCAGTCGCGGCTGCCGCGCTGGATGCGCAGTACGTCAAGGATCTGCTCCAGGAAGAGCCGCTCCCTGCGGCCACGCCTGAGGCGGATGCGTTCAATACCGACTTCGACCTGAGCCTGGACGACCTGGAAGCCGCGTCGCCGGCGGTGGTTGCCCCCGAGGTCGATGAGCTGAGCTTCGAGTCGGTGTTGCAACAGCAGGCCGAAGCCAAGGCCAGCGAAGACGATTTGTCCGATTTTGACCTCGATTTGCAGCTGGATGCGCCAGCCTCCCAGTCCGACGACGACTTTCTCTCGGGCCTGGAGGAAGAGATGAAGGACCTGCCGCCGGTCGAGCCGCCGACCCTGACGCCGGGGGCATTGGATGATTTTGACCTGCCGGAAGACTTCGACCTGTCCCTGGCCGACGAGCCTGCGCCATCGGACAAGCCGGACGCATTCGCCTCGGAGCTTGACGATGTCAACGCCGAACTCGAACGCCTGTCCCAGAGCCTGGAAAACCCGTCGATCGAACCGAGCTTCACCGCTGAAGATGCTGCAAAGGGCGATGATGAGCCGGAGTTCGACTTCCTCTCGGGCTCCGATGAAGTCGCCACCAAGCTCGACCTGGCCCAGGCCTATATCGACATGGGCGATGAAGGCGGGGCGCGTGACATCCTGGCCGAAGTCCTGGCCGAAGGCGATGAAAAACAACGGGGTGAAGCCAAGGAAATGCTCAGCAACCTGGCCTGACGCCACGTACCCTCTGTAGGCGCGAGTGTGCTCGCGAAATCGTCAACGATAATGCGCCCATCCTGGATGATCGCGGCGTCCTTGGGTTTTTCGCGGGTAAGCCCGCTCCTGCAAAAAGCTTCAAGCCATATATAATGGCGACCTTTGCGCAACTCATCAGGCTCTCAGCTCTTGGCAAATATAGATAACGCGGCCGCCGAAATGGCGGCCGCCGGCTTTTTCAGAATCGCCCTGGGCGTGGAATACAAAGGCTCGCGCTATCGTGGCTGGCAGCGCCAGGCTTCCGGCGTGCCGACTGTGCAGGAAACCCTGGAGAAGGCCCTGTCGAAGGTCGCCGACTCGCCGGTTTCCTTGATGTGCGCCGGGCGCACTGATGCGGGCGTGCATGCCTGCGGGCAAGTGGTGCATTTTGACACCCAGGCCGAGCGTTCGATGAAAGCCTGGGTCATGGGCGCCAATATCAATCTGCCCCACGATGTCAGCGTCAGTTGGGCCAAGGTCATGCCGGCGCACTTCCATGCGCGGTTCAAGGCCATTGCCCGGCGTTACCGCTATGTGATCTACAACGATCAGATCCGTCCGGCCCACTTGAACGAAGAAATCACCTGGAACCACCGCCCCCTGGACGCCGAACGCATGGCCGAAGCGGCCCGGCATCTGGTGGGGGTCCATGATTTCAGTGCCTTCCGTGCCGGCCAGTGCCAGGCCAAGTCGCCGATCAAGGAAGTCCATCACCTGCGGGTGACCCGTCACGGCAAAATGATTGTCCTGGATATCCGCGCCGGGGCGTTCCTGCACCATATGGTGCGCAATATCGCCGGGGTGCTGATGACCATTGGCACCGGTGAGCGCCCAGTGGACTGGGCCCGGGAAGTGCTGGAAAGCCGGGTACGGCGTACCGGTGGGGTCACGGCACACCCGTTCGGCCTGTATCTGGTGGATGTGGAGTACCGCGACGAGTTCGAGTTGCCGCAGCGTTTCATCGGGCCACACTTCCTCACAGGTTTCACTGAACTTGGCGGCTGACGCCCGGAAAAGCATTTGTTACCATCCGGGACTTTCCTGGACAGCCCCTGAGGTTTTGACGATATGTCAGGCGTTCGCAGCAAGATTTGCGGGATTACCCGCATGGAAGACGCGCTGGCAGCAGTCGAGGCGGGGGCTGACGCCATTGGTTTTGTGTTTTATGCCAAGAGCCCGCGGGCGGTGACGGTGCAGCAGGCGCGGGCGATCATTGCCGGCCTGCCGCCATTCGTGACCACCGTGGGGCTGTTCGTCAACGCCAGCGCCTGTGAACTCAACGAAACCCTGGATGCCGTGCCCCTGGACCTGCTGCAGTTCCATGGCGACGAAACCCCGGACGAGTGCGCCGGCTACCATCGCCCGTATATCAAGGCCCTGCGGGTCAAGGCCGGGGATGATATCGCCGCCCGTTGCGCGGCCTACACCGGGGCCAGCGGGATTTTGCTCGATGCCTATGTCGAGGGCATTCCTGGCGGGACGGGCGAGGCCTTTGACTGGTCGCTGATTCCCCAGGGCTTGAGCAAGCCGATCATCCTGGCGGGTGGCTTGCACGCCGGCAATGTGGCGCAGGCCATTGCTCGGGTCCGTCCGTACGCTGTCGATGTCAGTGGCGGGGTAGAGCAGGCCAAGGGCATCAAGGACCCTGGCAGGATTCACGCATTCATGCAGGCAGTGCGCAGCAGCAGTGGCGCGATGTGACGGCTGGCAGTCTGCCGCCGTCAGTAACTACCCCTGTGTAAAACAGGCCGGCGTTGCCCTCGGGCGGCGCCAATGAAGTGGCAACCCCGCACTGGCGGGTTGTCTGGAAGGCTGAGGGCAGGTGCAGGAAATGGCTGGTCGAACGTCTGACCCCGTCCTGCAGCGGTTATCGCCACATCAATGAATTTAGCTCAAGGGCATACGCGGGGCTGTGTTCAAGCCACCGGTACTGGAGAAAGAAAGCATGAGCAACTGGTTAGTAGACAAACTGATCCCCTCGATCATGCGTTCCGAGGTGAAGAAAAGCTCGGTCCCTGAAGGTCTGTGGCACAAGTGCCCCTCTTGCGACGCGGTGTTGTACCGCCCGGAGCTGGAAAAGACCCTGGACGTTTGCCCCAAGTGCAACCACCACATGCGTATCGGCGCCCGCGCCCGTATCGACATCTTCCTCGATGCCGATGGCCGTGCCGAACTGGGCGCTGACCTGGAGCCGGTGGACCGCCTCAAGTTCCGCGACGGCAAGAAGTACAAGGACCGCCTGAGCGCTGCGCAAAAGCAGACCGGCGAAAAAGACGCGCTGGTCTCCATCAGCGGCAAGCTGCTGGGCATGCCCGTGGTGGTGTCGGCGTTTGAGTTCTCTTTCATGGGCGGCTCCATGGGCGCCATTGTCGGTGAGCGTTTTGTGCGCGCCGCCAACTACGCCCTGGAAAACCGTTGCCCGATGATCTGCTTCGCCGCCTCCGGTGGTGCGCGGATGCAGGAAGCGCTGATCTCGCTGATGCAAATGGCCAAGACCTCTGCGGTACTGGCGCGTCTGCGTGAGGAAGGTATCCCGTTCATCTCGGTGCTGACCGACCCGGTCTACGGCGGCGTTTCCGCCAGCCTGGCGATGCTGGGCGACGTGATCGTCGGCGAGCCCAAGGCGCTGATCGGCTTTGCCGGCCCGCGCGTGATCGAGCAGACCGTACGTGAAAAACTGCCGGAAGGCTTCCAGCGCAGTGAGTTCCTGCTGGAGCACGGCGCCATCGACATGATTATCGCCCGTTCCGAGTTGCGTCCACGCCTGGGTAACCTGCTGGCGCAGATGATGGGCCTGCCGACGCCTGAATACGTCGCCGCGCCTGTCGAGCCAATCGTGGTCCCACCGATCCCTGCAAACCTATGACCCAAAGAACCCTGGGCGAATGGCTCGCCTACCTTGAGCAGTTGCATCCGTCAGCCATCGACATGGGTCTGGAGCGCTCGCAACAGGTAGCGGCCCGCCTTGGGTTGGGGCGGCCCGCGCCACGGGTGATCACGGTCACCGGCACCAACGGCAAGGGCTCTACCTGTGCCTTTGTCGCAGCATTGCTGCAGGCCCAGGGCTTGAAAGTAGGCGTCTACAGTTCGCCACATTTGTTGCGCTACAACGAGCGTGTGCAACTCAACGGTGTCGAAGCCAGCGATGAGCAATTGTGCGAATCCTTTGCCGCGCTGGAGGCCGGGCGTGGCGAAACTTCCCTGACCTATTTCGAGATGGGCACCCTGGCCGCGTTCTGGCTGTTCGAGCGCGAACAGCTGGATGCGGTGGTGCTGGAAGTCGGCCTCGGTGGCCGCCTGGATACCGTCAATGTGGTGGATGCCGACCTCGCGTTGGTGACCAGCGTTGGCGTGGACCATACCGATTACCTGGGTGATACCCGCGAATCCGTGGCCTATGAAAAGGCCGGGATCTTCCGCCAGGGCAAGCCGGCGCTGTGTGGCGACCTGGATCCGCCGCATACCTTGCTGGACAAGGTGCGCGAGCTGGACTGTCCGTTTTTCCTGCGGGGCCGGGACTTCGGCCTGGAAGTGGCAGGCGATCGGTGGTCGTGGCACGGTGTCGATGCACGGGGCCAGGTCGTCGAGTTGCACGGCCTGCCGCTGCTGAACCTGCCCATGGAAAACGCGGCACTCGCCCTGCAGGCCTACTTGTTGCTGGATCTGCCGTGGAATGCCGCGCAGATCGCCGATACCTTGCAGCGTACCCAGGTGGTCGGGCGCCTGGATCGTCGCTCGTTCGCGTGGCGGGGCAAGCGCTTGAACCTGTTGCTGGATGTTGGGCATAACCCGCATGCTGCGCAGTACCTGGCACGCCGTTTGGCGAGCCAGGCACCGGCGGGTCGACGCCTGGCCGTGTTCGGCCTGCTGTCGGACAAGAACCTGGACGGTGTGGTGGCGCCCTTGCTGGGCAGTGTGCAGTCCTGGGCGGTTGCCCCGTTGGATACACCGCGCACCCGTACGGCCGATGATGTACAGGCGGTGTTGCAGAACCTTGGCGCGACGGTGACGTCCCATGCAAGCGTCACCGCAGCGTTGGAGGCTCAGTGCGCGGTGGCAACGGCCGAAGACGAGATTCTGTTGTTCGGATCATTTTATTGTGTTGCCGAGGCGCTTGAGTGGTTGGCCCGGCGCTCCACGGAGGAAGCTGCACATGGCATTACTGGATAGCGCATACAAGCAGCGAATGGTCGGAGCCCTGGTGCTGGTGGCATTGGCGGTGATTTTCCTGCCGATGCTGTTTTCTCGCCAGGACGAGCAGCGCCAGGTTACGGTTGAGGCCCCGGCCGCACCCCAGGCCCCGGTCATGCCGCAGGTCCAGGTCGAGCCGGTGGTGGTGCCTGAGCCGCAGGCGCTGCCCGAGGAAGAACCGGTGCCGACTGATCTGGAGATTGCCGAACAGCAAGCACCTTCGACGCCGATCCAGCCGAGTGTGCCGGTGGTAAAGCCGACCCCTGCGCCCGTGGTGGCGGCCAAGCCCGTTGCGCCAGCCCCGGCACCGAAGCCGGTTGCGCCGCAGCCGGCAGCCCCGGGCAAGCCGGAGGTGGGGCAGAGTCGTATCGATCCCAACGGCCTGCCGATCAGTTGGTCGGTGCAGCTCGCCAGCCTGTCCAATCGTGAAAGTGCCGAAGCCTTGCAGAAAACCCTGCGTAGCCAGGGCTATAACGCCTATATCCGTACCGCCGATGGCAAGAACCGGGTATTTGTCGGGCCGCTGATCGAGCGCGCCGAGGCAGATCGCTTGCGTGACTTGCTGGGGCGCCAGCAGAACCTGAAGGGTTTTGTGGTGCGCTTCCAGCCAGAACGCGGCTGATTCTGGCAATACACTGGGCAGGCTTGTGTGGGAGCGGGCTTGCCCGCGATGACGGTGCATCAGTCAATATTATAATTGGCTGACCCACCGCTATCGCGGGCAAGCCCGCTCCCACATTGGTTTCTGCCTGTCTTGAAGTGGCTGCAGCTTGCCACAACCCATTGATTTGCAATGGACCACCAAACACCGCTTACCGATAGCCCAGCGCTCTGCTAAAATGCGCCGCCTTATCCGTCTGTAGGCTGCACTGTGCCATTTACCTGGGTTGATTGGGCGATCGTAGCCATTATCGCCATCTCCGCATTGATCAGTCTAAGCCGCGGTTTCGTCAAAGAAGCCTTATCGCTGCTGACCTGGATCGTTGCAGGAGTCGTCGCCTGGATGTTCGGCGGATCCCTGGCCGTTTACCTGGCTGGCTATATCGAAACACCTTCGGCTCGTGTCATCGCGGGCTGCGCCATCATGTTCATCGCCACGCTGCTGGTGGGGGCAATGGTCAATTATCTTATCGGCGAATTGATACGTGTCACCGGCCTCTCCGGGACCGATCGATTTCTCGGCATGGCCTTCGGCGCCGCGCGTGGCGCGTTGCTGGTGGTTGTTGCGGTCGGGCTGTTGAGCCTGGGCCCGGTACAGCAGGATTCGTGGTGGCAGGAGTCGAGTCTCGTGCCAAAATTTCTATTGGTTGCAGATTGGTCCAAGAACCTCATATTGGGGTGGAGCAGTCAGTGGCTGGCCAGCGGTATCAGCGTACCCGCTGATATTCCGTTCAAGGAACACCTCTTGCCGGGCAATGCGCCGCAGTAAGTCGTGTTCAGTCAAGATTCATTAAGTAGGGGTTGCGTCGCATGTGTGGCATCGTCGGTATCGTCGGTAAGTCGAACGTCAATCAGGCGCTGTATGACGCGCTAACCGTCCTCCAGCACCGCGGCCAGGACGCTGCCGGTATTGTGACCAGCCACGACGGCCGGTTATTCCTGCGCAAGGACAATGGCCTGGTACGTGACGTGTTCCATCAGCGTCACATGCAGCGCCTGGTCGGGCATATGGGCATTGGCCATGTGCGTTATCCGACTGCCGGTAGCTCGACTTCGGCCGAAGCTCAACCGTTTTACGTCAACTCGCCCTACGGCATTACCTTGGCGCATAACGGTAACCTGACCAACGTTGAGCAACTGGCCAAGGAGATCTACGAATCCGACCTGCGCCATGTCAACACCAATTCCGACTCGGAAGTGCTGCTCAACGTGTTCGCCCACGAACTGGCCCAGCGCGGCAAGTTGCAGCCGACCGAAGAAGATGTATTCGCGGCCGTGACTGACGTGCACAACCGCTGCGTGGGTGGCTACGCGGTCGTGGCAATGATCACCGGCTACGGGATCGTCGGTTTCCGCGACCCCCACGGCATCCGCCCGATCGTGTTCGGCCAGCGTCATACCGACGAAGGCGTCGAGTACATGATTGCCTCCGAAAGCGTGTCCCTGGACGTGCTGGGCTTCACCCTGGTGCGCGACCTGGCGCCGGGCGAAGCGGTGTACATCACCGAAGACGGCAAGCTGCACACCCGTCAGTGCGCGATCAACCCGAAACTCACCCCCTGCATCTTCGAGCACGTCTACCTGGCGCGCCCGGATTCGATCATCGACGGTGTCTCGGTGTACAAGGCGCGTCTGCGCATGGGCGAGAAGCTCGCCGAAAAGATCCTGCGCGAGCGCCCGGAGCACGACATCGACGTGGTGATCCCGATCCCGGACACCAGCCGCACCGCCGCGCTGGAACTGGCCACCCGCCTGGGCGTCAAGTTCCGCGAAGGTTTCGTCAAAAACCGCTACATCGGTCGCACCTTCATCATGCCGGGCCAGGCGGCTCGCAAGAAGTCGGTACGCCAGAAGCTCAACGCTATCGAGCTGGAATTCCGCGGCAAGAACGTGATGCTGGTGGACGACTCCATCGTGCGCGGCACTACGTGCAAGCAGATCATCCAGATGGCCCGTGAGGCCGGGGCGAAGAACGTGTACTTCTGTTCTGCCGCACCTGCCGTGCGGTACCCGAATGTGTACGGTATCGACATGCCGAGCGCCCACGAACTGATCGCACACAATCGTTCGACCCAGGATGTGGCTGACCTGATCGGCGCTGATTGGCTGATTTACCAGGATCTTCCTGACCTGATCGAAGCAGTGGGCGGTGGCAAGATCAAGATCGAGCAGTTCGATTGCGCGGTCTTCGATGGCAAGTACGTGACCGGTGACGTCGACGAGGCTTACCTGAACAAGATCGAGCAGGCGCGCAACGACTCCTCGAAGATCAAGACCCAGGCGGTCAGCGCGATCATCGATCTGTACAACAATTGAGTAATCACCGGCCCTGAGGGGCCGGTTTTGTATCTTAAATAAAGAATTGAGTGAAGGAGTGGCAGCATGAGTCAGGAGTGGGATGCCGGTCGGTTGGACAGCGACCTCGATGGTGTGGCTTTCGATACCCTGGCTGTGCGCGCCGGCCAGCACCGCACGCCGGAAGGTGAGCACGGCGACCCGATGTTCTTCACCTCCAGCTACGTGTTCCGCACTGCGGCGGACGCGGCGGCGCGCTTTGCTGGCGAAGTGCCGGGTAATGTCTACTCCCGTTACACCAACCCGACGGTGCGCGCCTTTGAAGAGCGCATTGCGGCGCTGGAAGGGGCAGAGCAGGCCGTCGCCACGGCAACCGGCATGGCGGCCATCCTTGCGGTGGTGATGAGCCTGTGCAGTGCTGGCGACCATGTATTGGTGTCGCGCAGCGTGTTTGGCTCGACCATCAGCCTGTTCGAGAAGTACTTCAAGCGCTTTGGCATTGAAGTCGACTACGTGCCGCTGGCAGACCTGTCGGGCTGGGATGGGGCGATCAAGGCCAATACCAAATTGCTGTTCGTCGAGTCGCCGTCCAACCCGTTGGCAGAACTGGTGGACATCACGGCCCTCGCCGAAGTGGCCCACGCCAAGGGCGCGATGCTGGTGGTGGATAACTGCTTCTGCACGCCAGCCCTGCAGCAGCCGCTGAAGCTGGGCGCAGATATCGTGGTGCATTCGGCTACCAAGTTCATCGATGGCCAGGGCCGTTGCATGGGCGGCGTAGTGGCCGGCCGTGGCGAGCAGATGAAGGAAGTGGTGGGCTTCTTGCGCACCGCTGGCCCGACCCTGAGCCCGTTCAATGCCTGGGTTTTCCTCAAGGGCCTGGAAACCCTGAGCCTGCGGATGAAAGCCCATTGCGCCAACGCCCAGGCCCTGGCCGAGTGGCTGGAGCAGCAGGACGGCATCGAGAAAGTCCACTACGCCGGCTTGAAGAGCCACCCGCAACACGAGCTGGCCCAGCGTCAGCAGCGCGGGTTCGGGGCGGTGGTCAGTTTTGAGGTCAAGGGCGGCAAAGACGGCGCATGGCGCTTTATCGATGCCACGCGCCTGATTTCCATCACCGCCAACCTGGGTGATAGCAAAACCACCATTACCCATCCAGGCACCACCTCCCATGGTCGCCTTGCCCCGCAGGAGCGTGAGGCGGCCGGTATCCGCGACAGCCTGATCCGCGTGGCGGTGGGCCTGGAAGACGTGGCTGACTTGCAGGCCGACCTGGCTCGCGGGCTGGCGGCCTTGTGATCGAGTGGTCCCTGGAGGCGGCTGGCGCTACTAATGGCCGGGTCGCGTTGGTAACAGGCGCGGCCCGGGGCATCGGCCTGGGGATCGCGGCCTGGCTGGTCAGCGAAGGTTGGCAAGTAGTATTGGCCGACCTGGATCGCGAGCGGGGCGCCAAGGTGTCCAAGGTGTTGGGCGATAACGCCTGGTTTATCACCATGGACGTGGCCGATGAGCAGCAGGTGGCCCTTGGGGTGGCTGAAGTGCTTGGCCAGTTCGGGCGCCTGGATGCTCTGGTGTGCAATGCCGCGGTGGCCGATCCGCGCAATATCACATTGGATAGCCTGGACCTGGCCTACTGGAACCGGGTGCTGGCGGTAAACCTCAGTGGGCCGATGCTGCTGGCCAAGCACTGTGCGCCCTACCTGCGCGCCCACGGCGGTTCCATCGTCAACCTGGCCTCGACCCGGGCCCGACAGTCGGAGCCGGATACCGAGGCCTACGCGGCGAGCAAGGGCGGCCTGTTGGCCCTGACGCACGCGCTGGCCATCAGCCTGGGGCCGGAGGTGCGGGTCAACGCCGTCAGCCCTGGCTGGATCGACGCCCGTGATCCCGCAACGCGCCGTGCCGAGCCGTTGAGCGACGCCGATCATGCGCAGCATCCTGCGGGCCGGGTAGGCACGGTTGAGGACGTGGCAGCCATGGTGGCGTGGCTGCTGTCGCGCAGCGCCGGGTTTGTGACGGGGCAGGAGTTTGTGGTGGACGGCGGGATGAGCAAGAAGATGATTTACAGCGAGTAGGGCGGGTCCCGTGCTTGACGTTATTTACTCTTTTTCAGAAAAACTTCAAGCAGGCTATTGACTTAGGTCCGCCATCTGCGTAAATTTCGCGGCCTCAACGAAGCAAAGGGTGATTAGCTCAGCTGGGAGAGCATCTGCCTTACAAGCAGAGGGTCGGCGGTTCGATCCCGTCATCACCCACCACTTCTTGAGAGTTTTGCCTTCGGGCAAGACGCAACGCTAAAGGTTGCACCGACGCGCAGCGGTAGTTCAGTCGGTTAGAATACCGGCCTGTCACGCCGGGGGTCGCGGGTTCGAGTCCCGTCCGCTGCGCCATATTTTCCAGGTCCGATATTTCGGGTTTGAGATTGAACAGCCAAGGCTGATCAGTCAGATGTTTGAAGGCGGTTGAAGGTGACACTTCGGCAGTCTGAGCGATACGCAGCGGTAGTTCAGTCGGTTAGAATACCGGCCTGTCACGCCGGGGGTCGCGGGTTCGAGTCCCGTCCGCTGCGCCATATCTGTTCCAGGGTCCACTGAACACCCTGAGAGCGCCAAGACAAGCTTTATGCTTGATTGGATCGATAGCAAAGACCCTGGTCGAAAGACCGGGGTTTTTTGTGTCTGCGATTTGATCGGGCGATTTGCAGGAGCCGGCAAACCGGCGCCTGCAATGCCTGTGTCAGAAGCCCAGCTTGTCCCGCAGCCCGTAGTACCACGCGCCCAGCGCCGCAAATGGCGTGCGCAGCAGTTGGCCGCCCGGGAACGGGTAGTGCGGCAAGTCGGCAAACGCATCAAAACGCTCTGCCTGGCCCCTGAGGGCTTCGGCCAGTACCTTGCCTGCCAGGTGGGTGTACGTCACACCATGGCCGCTGCAGCCCTGGGAGTAGTAGATGTTGTCGCCGATGCGACCGACCTGGGGCAGGCGCGACAGGGTCAGCAGGAAGTTGCCGGTCCAGGCGTAGTCGATTTTTACATCCTTGAGTTGTGGGAAGGCCTTGAGCATCTTCGGCCGGATGATGGCTTCGATGTTCGCCGGATCCCGCGCGCCATACACCACGCCACCGCCGAAGATCAGGCGCTTGTCGCTGGTCAGTCGGTAGTAGTCGAGCAAGTAGTTGCAATCTTCGACACAAAAATCCTGGGGCAGCAGGGTTTTGGCCAGTTCATCGCCCAGGGGCGCCGTGGTAATCACTTGTGTGCCGCAGGGCATCGACTTGGCCGCCAGTTCGGGCACCAGGTTGCCCAGGTAGGCGTTGCCGGCGACGATGATGAATTTAGCCTTCACCTTGCCTTGGGCGGTGTGAACCACAGGGTTGGCGCCACGCTCGATACGCACGGCGGCGGACTGTTCGTAGATCGTGCCACCCAGGGATTCCACGGCCGCCGCTTCACCCAGGGCCAGGTTGAGCGGATGGATATGCCCGCCACTCATGTCCAGCAGGCCGCCCACGTAGTTCTCACAGGCCACCACCTCGCGGATGCGCCGCTCGTCGAGCAGCTCCAGCTGGGTATGGCCGTAGCGTTCCCACAAACGCTTCTGCGACTCCAGGTGGCCCATGTGCTTGCTATTGAGCGCGGCAAAGACACCGCCGTCTTTCAAGTCGCACTGGATCTGGTATTTGGCGACCCGCTCACGAATGATCCTGCCGCCCTCGAACGCCATTTGCCCCAACAGTTGTGCCTGCTGGGGGCCGACGCTGCGCTCGATCACGTCGATATCACGGCTGTAGCTGTTGACGATCTGGCCACCATTGCGCCCAGACGCACCGAAACCCACCTTGGCGGCTTCCAGTACCGTCACGCGAAAGCCGTTCTCCAGCAGGAACAGCGCACTCGACAGTCCGGTATAGCCGGCGCCGATCACGCACACGTCGGTTTCGATTTCACCTTGTAGCGCGGGCCGGGGAGGAGCCGCATTGGCGGATGCGGCGTAATAGGACTGGGGGTAGGGGGTGTTCGCCATACTGGAACCTCTGTTTTATATTTTTTACGAGTGCGCCGATCCTACCTGAGTTGAAAATACCCTGCCAGCCACCCGAAAAAATCAGCATGGCTGATAAAAAATAAAAAATTCGCATATTCATAGGCTTAGCTGCAAAAAAGGTGTTGACACCCCTTGGGAATTCCGTAGAATGCCGCCTCACAGCAGGCACGTAGCTCAGTTGGTTAGAGCACCACCTTGACATGGTGGGGGTCGTTGGTTCGAGTCCAATCGCGCCTACCAAACAAAATCCGCTCTGCTGGGCGGTCTAGAAGGGCTCACCGAAAGGTGGGCCCTTTTTTGTTGTCTTTGTCCCGTCCTGAATAAGGTTTACACCTTCTGATCTGTTTTTCAGGAGGACGTAATGGAATCAGCAAAAAGGCGTAGTCAGCGCGACTACACG